>CAUZIZ010000009.1:0-65607 GCA_963579905.1 Acidobacteria bacterium UBA6911
CCGTTCCCACAACGCTTGGAAAACTCCTCCGGACGGAGTTTCCCACCATTCCCACCGCTTCTACGACGAGATACACCCACCGAAGAATGAAACTCCAAGACTCCAAAAGTGTAACCTATGTGCCCGGGAGAAATTGTTGCCTATGAATCGGAAGCTACAGAGGGGGGACTCGACGACTCAGGGTTCAGAAACCCTGGGCTGAAATACGGAATCCCTTCAGGATTCACCTGCTCCTTAGTGCTCGAACCAGGTCAAGATGAAGCCGAACACGTACGCTGCCTTTGGCAGCCTCCTTGGAAGGGTCTATCGAAGAAGTAGCAGCTGGACCTGCTCCGTTAGCGTCGCGGATTCTGACGTGGACTTCTACGACACCCTCTGAAGGACCGGTCTAATACCGTTTCGCGCCAGGCCGCTGAAGCGGCCTCCTTGAACGGGACACATCCACCGAAGGTCATCGTTCCTCGGCGGTATGAGGTCGCTCGCTACTACTACTAGTACAACTCCGTCGCTGCTTTTCAAGAAAGTTCTTCGTTGCATAGAATCCGTCGGTGTCGTCTAATCATCGGAAGATATTCCCAGTATCGAAGGGCTAGTAGCCAGGGCGAGAGATCATGGACTCAGATTCTAGCATGAATAATTGGAGTCCTGATCCGGACCTTCAGGAGCCGTATCATGAGCGAACCGACGCCGAAAACCCCACCGAAGATCCGATTCACCAGACGTGCCCTCGCAAGCCTCACGGCGGCTGGTCTCGCCGGAGAAACCTTGTTGAAGGCTGTGCTGCAAGAAACCCGAACGACCCAGGCGCTTTCTCTGGAGACCGTCAGGGTGCTCCTGGAGTTTCTGGGGCAGCCAGCTGCCAACCGAACGGAGCTAGAGCGAATGCGGCCTGCGCTGGAGCGGACCGTCCGGGCGATTCAGGTCATTCGGGATTTTGAGATTCCCCTGGCTCTGGAGCCGGCCTTCGTCTTTCGCCCCGACGGCGGTGAGGACGAACGCACCCCATGAGCGAGGATATCTGTTACCAGTCGATCGGCGAGCTGGCAGCCCAGCTGGAGTCGAAGCAGATCTCCCCCAGTGGAGCTGACCCGTGCCTACCTGGAGCGCATCCGGGAGCTGGACGGCAAGCTGAATTCCTACATCACCCTCACCGAGGATGTGGCGATTCGGCAGGCCAAGCAGGCCGAGGCCGAGATTCTGGCCGGTCGTTACCGGGGACCATTACACGGCGTTCCCTATGCCGCGAAGGACCTGGTGGCGACGAAGGGGATTCGGACCACCTGGGGCTCGCGATTGTTCGAGGATCAGGTCCCGGATCACGATGCTACCATCGTCGAGCGACTTCGGGATGCCGGGGCCGTCCTGCTGGGCAAGCTGTCCATGAGTGAGCTGGCCGCCGGGGGGCAGCCTGATGCCGCGCTGAACGGGCCGGTGCACAATCCCTGGAAACTGGATCACTGGACCTTCGGCTCCTCGACCGGCCCAGCCGCGAGTGTGGCGGCAGGGTTGGCGGCGTTTGCCATCGGTTCGGAGACGACTACATCGATTCTTCGCCCCGCCAGCACCACCGGTATCGTCGGCTTGCGGCCGACCTACGGCCGGGTGAGCCGACACGGGATAATGCCGCTGAGCTGGACCATGGACAAGGTGGGGCCCATGGCCCGCCGTGTGGCCGACTGTGCGACGGTCCTAGACGCCATCCATGGCGCCGATCCCAATGACCCCACGTCGATCAGCGCTCCGTTCGATTTCCTTCCCGGGGAGAAAACGGCGGGGCGGCGCGTGGGAGTCGTCCGCGCGGAGTTCCAGCAGCTCGGCGATCTTCCCGTAGCGGAGACCTACCGGCAGGCTCTCGATGTGCTGCAGGGCCTCGGGGTGATCCTGGAGGACGCCCAGCTACCTAGCTTTCCCTACCGGGAGGTCACCAGCTTCATCTGGCAGGTGGAGGGCTTCTCCGTTTTTGAACCGTGGCTCAGGGACGGCAGACTCCAGCGAGCCCTGGTGAACAAGGATCGCTGGATAGGCTGGAGAGCGGCAGCCCTGATCCCGGCGCCGGATTATATGAAGGCGCTCCGCATTCGCCAGGCCATCGTCCGCGCTGTCGGCGAGTTGACACGCAGGTTCGACGTCCTCGTAGCGCCCATGAATCCCCTGGGGGCGAGGCCCATAGAGCGGCCGACGAATACCGGCACCTCGGGTCGCCCCAATCTCGAACCCAGGCTCCAGTACCAGGGAACCCTGGCGGGTATCCCGGCGATCTCGGTACCTTGCGGATTCACGGCCCGGGGCTTGCCCGGGGGCCTGGCCTTTGCAGCAGGCGACATGAGAGACAGCGCGGCCTGTCAGATGGCCCATGCCTTTGAACAGGCGACAGGGTGGCATCGGCACCGGCCTACTTTTCGTGAATAGGTGGTGCTGGCTAAAAACGCTGCCAGCCACTCGGCGAACGGCCTTCGGCGTCTTTAGCAGGAGGCCGGCAAGACTGGTTATCATGGATCTCTTCAATAGTGGAATGGCTCGACCATTCCCAACTAAGCTGAAACTTCAACCACGAGGAAGCGAAGCAACCTTCGCCAATTGACAGAGCCGTGACTGTCAGGGAGCGGGCCCGACAGGGACCATAACCCCAGGCGCTTCGTTGAAGTACAGGATCCCACTCCCTCACGTTCATGGCTCTGTCAGCGCTGCTAGCGATGATCATGGCAGAGGCAATCCCAGTTTCTTTCTCGAATGGGGCCAGGGCTTTCTGGGGCGGGACTGACCTCCATTCAGCAGGATATTGGACAAGGGGAGTGGGGCTTCGACGATTTGATCGAAATCCGGTGGTGGACGAGAATAGAATTGCGGGGTGCTCGCTTCGATCGAACGAGGACGGACCTGGCTATTTCGAAATGAGGGAGTAGGGGATGAGCGGAATACGGGTTCTAGTAGGCACACAGAAAGGTGCCTTCATTCTGTCAGCCGATGGCAGCCGTGAGAATTGGGAGGTCAATGTGCCACATTTTGGGGGCTGGGAGATCTTTCACGTCAAGGGATCGCCCACCGAGCCGAATCGAATCTATGTGTCACAGTTCACCTAATGGTCCCGGTAGACGATCCAGCGGTCCGATGACGGGGGGATACTTGGGAGCAGGTGGGCAACGAGTTCACCTACGATGGCGAGCCTGGCACCCACCAGTGGTATGACGGCACGCCTCATCCCTGGGAGTTCAAGCGTGTCTGGCATCTCGAACCGTCCCTAATCGATCCGGATACGGTCTATGCCGGAGCTGAGGATGCGGCCTTGTTTGTCACCCATGACGCAGGGAAGACATGGCAAGAGCTGGCCGGACTGCGCCGCCACGATTCAGGTCCAAAATGGCAGCCCGGAGCCGGCGGCCTGTGTTTGCACACGATCCTTCTTGATCCTACTGAACCCGAGCGGATATTCGTCGCCATCTCGGCGGCGGGCGCGTTCCGATCCGAAGATGCCGGGAAGACCTGGCAGCCGATCACCCGCGGACTGCGGTCCGAGTACATCCCTGAGCCGGAGGCCGAGGTAGGACACTGCGTGCACCGGATCGCCATGCACCCCTCGCGTCCCAATGTGCTGTTCATGCAAAAACACTGGGACGTTATGCGCAGCGACGACGGTGGCGACCACTGGAGGGAGGTCAGTGGAAATCTGACGAGCGACTTCGGGTTCCCGATCGAAGTGCATGCCCACGAGCCCGAGACCGTCTACGTGGTTCCGATCAAGAGCGACTCGGAGCATTTTCCGCCGGACGGTAAGCTGCGCGTCTATCGCAGTCGGACTGGTGGAGACGAGTGGGAACCGCTCACCAACGGTCTGCCTCAGCGGGACTGCTACGTCAACGTGCTGCGGGACGCGATGGCCGTCGACTCGCTCGACCCGTGCGGCATCTACTTTGGTACTACCGGCGGACAGGTGTGCGTCTCAGCCGATGGCGGAGACAGCCGGTCTCCAATCGTCCATGAGCTCCCGAGGGTTGTTTCGGTTGAGGTGCAGACATTGGCGTGATTGGGGGCGTTCAGGGACGTGGGCGTCCTGCGCTCGCTGTTGGATCGGGAAACGGAGATGATCTGAATCGTACTTCCCTATCATCTACGAGGACTGGTGGAGTTGGACGGCGAGGTGGGGCCGAAGTCGAAGGTCCCCCGATCCAGCGAGCCATCCTGGATGCGCTGGAGGCGCACTATACCGCTCTCCGTGCGATGATCCGCGACCATGTCACGCACAAGCGGCTGCCCTTCCTGAGGTTTTTCGCCTGCGAGCAAGACCTCTCCCATGAACCGCGCGATGCCCCGCTGCCGGACGCAGTCGCCTAGGGAAAAGAGCCCTTTCTGATCATTGGTGCTATTGCTGGTGGGTAGGATCTCGGACCGCGCCAGCACTGCGGGTCAGAACAAGCCTGGGGCAAGTGCGGGGACCGACTAAGGGCCTGCGCAGCGACACATAGACCTCTAAAACGTTTTCGTCCCCGGCACTTTGGTGGGGACGTAGTACACGGATGTCCGCGCGGTGATGTAGAGTCCAAGAATTCCGCGGCCCCAACAGCAATTCGACGGCTGTTCCGGAGTGACAATCGTACCCAAGTGATTCCCCGTCGGGCTAAAGATCCACAGTCCGCCAGGTCCGGACGAGTAAACGTTGCCCAACTCGTCGGTCTTGAGGCCGAACCGGCCGCCTGACTCATCGGCCGAAAACTCGGCAAACACGCGGCCCTGGCCCAGAGTTCCGTCGTCGTTGAGCGGCTGGACACGGATGTTCTTTCGGCCGCCATCGGCCACGTACAGCAGGTTTTGCCGCGGGCCGAGTGCAACGCCGCTGGGGCGCGCGTATTCCTGGGAAACCCGCTCCAGCCTGCTTGCTCCGGGTACCTGCGTGCGCGCGATGCGATAGACGGCCGACAGGTTGGTTCGCTGGGGGTCGGTCGGGCTCCTACGCGACAGGTCACTGAAGTAGACCGAGCCGTCGATGTTGTAGACAAGATCGTTGGGCCCGTCGAGACGCTTGCCTCGATAACGGTCCGCCAAGACGGTGATCGAGCCGTTCTTCTCGGTTCGCGTCACCCGCCCAGCGTCCTGCTCACATGTGAGCAACCTTCCCTGATGATCGAAGGTCAGTCCACAAGCACCTTGGGACTCTTCGCGAAAGACCGTCAGTTTGCCTCCGCTTGGCTCGTTTTCCCAAACGGGAATCGTCCACTTATAGATCTTCTTGCGAGCCAAGTCGCTAAATAGGAGGAACCCGATGCGGCTGAAGACGGGACCTGTAGTCGCCTGAAAACCGTCGGCTACTCTGACGATCTGGGCACGTCGCTCCACCAGATCAAACATATCGGGATGTTGGGCGTAGATTCCCGGCGCTCGCATCTCAGGATCCCAATCCGTGGGCGTAGTAGGATTGTGCGGGTCCCCGGTAGCGGATGTCGAGCATCGGTGTCTTGATCCGCACCTGTCCGCGATACCAGGAGTCCATCAGGAACGAGAGCGCGCCGCTGGTCAGCAGCGTCCGTTCCACCGGATAGTCGAGTGTGTCCCTTGTGAACATCCGTCCAATGGAGTCAACCAGTGGGCTGAAGTTGTTGGAGTTTTCGATGGGGATGTAACAAAGGGTTGCCTTCGGCTCACGCTCTCCTTTGACCTTGACCGCGACCAGGTACTCGGTCACCTTGCCGCCCAGGCCGAGGGCCGTAGCGCGAAAACCGTCGTTGTATTCGATCAGACAGGCGACGGGCCTTTCGGCTATCTCCTCGACGGGGCCCGGCGTGACCTTCTCACCTCTCGCGAGCGCAGCATCCAGAAGGCTGCGGCTCCAGCGACCGTGGTCCGCAGCTTCCCAGACGGCATTGTCGGCAAGTAACTGCACGGCCTTGACGCCGGTCTCGCCACCCGCCCGGCGCTCGGCGAGGCACTGTAGCATCTCCAGCAGATGAAACAGTCCCCCATCAGACAGCCAACCGCCGCCGACGGCGAGAACTTCATCCAGCTGCGTGTCGAGAGGAAACTCCAGCTCGGGGCGGCGAAAGGTCACCGAAACCGACGAACCCGACATCAA
The DNA here is from genome assembly GCA_963579905.1 of Acidobacteria bacterium UBA6911. Lineage (GTDB taxonomy): Bacteria > Acidobacteriota > UBA6911 > RPQK01 > JAJDTT01 > CAUZIZ01. The sequence goes on from CAUZIZ010000009.1 coordinate 6,062, forward strand.
GGGGAATTTCAGTTCCTTCGACCAGTCGTACATCTGCTTCGACTTTTCCCAGTCGAAGGAGAGCTGCTTGTCGTTGAAGACTGGTACGGACCGACCCGATCGCCTGAAGACGCTCACGACCTCCTCCATGAAACGATGGCGTGGGTAGAGCTTCTGGTTCTTGACATTTGTCGGATAGTCGCCGTGCTCACCGATGAGCAGGACACCATCCACGGCTAGATCTTTGCCGCCCAGGGTGAGTGCTTCCTGAATCGTTGGGTACGTCGAGACGCCCCAGCTTTTCGCGAGCCGCCTGCTGATGTCGGCTTCGTGCTCCTGTTCGACGAACAACGACCCCACCTCGCAAGGCGGCTCGTAGTATCGATCGTTGATCCAGTAGCCCTCCAGGAAACGCGTGATGAAATTGTCGCTGTGCGAGCGGACATGATAGGTTGTCGACAGCGCCGCGATCTTCTTGCGCCCTGAAGCCAGCGTCGCCGCCAGCTCCCAGGAGGCCGTGGCCCCAATTATCCCCGCCGCCGCCGCCGTTTTTAGAAAGCTCCTTCGATCCATTACAGGTCCGTGGTCAGTGGTCCTTGGTCCATCGTCACACGTCGACGACCGCGGATTGAGCCATGTTGGAGATGCTGTTCAGCAAGACTTTTCGCCGATGAGAGCTAGTGGTCAGAAGCACGACGATCAGTTGATGCACCGGATCAGCCCAGGCCACGGTGCCGGTGGCTCCCACGTGACCAAAGGTGCCGGCCGATCCCAGGTTGCCGAAGTAGTTCCACACGAGCGAGTCCCGAAGTGCCCAACCCAATCCCCAGGGAGCCCCAATGGCGCCATTGTGATCTCGGGTCATGGCGGCTATCGTGACTGGTGAAAAGAGTCTGAACTGGCTGTAGTCCCCGCCGTTGAGAAATGTCTGGAGCAGTATAGCCAAGTCTCTAGGGGTACTGTGCAGGCCACCCCAGGGGTGACCCATGTCGCGCCAGTAGGGCGAATTTGGGCCCCACCTCCTGGAGTCCTCTGAATCGCCGTGGTCCTCCTGGACGATCGCGGTGTCTTCGATACTCAATCCGTCCAGGCCGAGAACCGAGTGCTTCATATTCAGCGGCTCGAACATCTCCCGGCGTAAAAAGTCGCGTAAACGGTTTCCCGAGACACGCTCGGTGATTTCGGCGGCCAGCAGCGTTCCCATGCTCTGATAAGCGAACTGAGTGCCTGGTCCGTACAGCAAGGGCGTCTGCAGCGCTCCGGCGACGAATTCGCTAAGCGGGGCATGAGCCCGTCGCAACTCGACGTTTTCCGGCAACATGTCAGGCATGCCTGAAGTGTGAGACAGTAGATGCCAAACCTTTACCTGATCCTTGTGATCGCCCTGGAATTCTGGCAGGTAACGCTGTACAGCGTCCGATAGGTCCACTTTGCCGTTCTCGACCAGCAACATCAACCCGCAGACGCTGACCGGCTTGGAAATGGAAGCAAGCAGATAGACGGTGTTCGGTTGGGTGGCCGGGGAATCAGGATGTGGATTAAGCCTGCCGAACCCACGGTGGAGAATCACCTTACCGTGGCGGGCCACCAGGACAGACGCCGAAGTAACATCGCCGTTCTGCGTCTCGGCTTCAAGGTGATCGGTGATTCGCGCGAGTCGTTCGGCCGACATGCCGACGTCGGCCGGCTCGCCGGGTTCGAGAACTTGTATGCCCCTGGTTTGAGGTCCCATTTTCGGCTCAGCAGTGCTCCGGGAATCCGCTCGATTCTGCAGAAACTCAGCTTGGCTGATGCCCATAACGCCGAGTGTCCCAGTCTGAAACCACCGCCGTCGTGTGTAGGTGTTGCACCGTCGTGTCGGTGAGTTCATGGGTCTAGAGTTCGACGTTCGAATTGTAGGCTTCTTGAAACAGTCTCACAATAGCCACTGGCCCTGATTGTCATACCAACGCTGCGTAATTTCGCAGCGGTGACTGGCAAGGTCACGGGTCCAGGGCCGATTGGGGGGACGCACCGCTGTCGGTTTTTTCTCCGGGCGCCTACCTCCGATTGCTGCTGGACCGCCGGAATCAAGGGCACGAGGGGATCATGAACGCAATCGGGGTATCGGACTTGGTGAGAACAGTCGTTTACACACGAGGCTGGAGGCGAGTTGGTGTGTGGGCCACAGTGGTCCTGATGGTGGCCGGGCTCTTTGGTTTTTCCCGCTTCGTCTGTGCCGGCCCCCAGGAGGAGAGTCTCAGAGCAGAGAGCCCGCTCCCCCTCACCTATTTCCAAGGCCGGCCCTTGAGCATTGGAAGCCAGGTTCAGCTGTTGGTGGACGACTACATCGTCGAGGATCGCTGGAAGCTCCAGAGACGGGTGGGTCGGGTGAACAAGTTCATGAGAAACCCGGTCATCGTCCAGGATAAGCCTTGGGAGGATGCGGTAGGAGCCTACCCTTCGGTGCTCTACGACGAGCAGCTGGGCAGGTACCGCATGTGGTACCAGTGCTTCAACCTCTCGAACTACTTTTCGAAAGAGGGTCCGTCCTACTATGTGGGCTATGCGGAAAGCGAGGACGCCTTCAACTGGACCAAACCCCGCCTGGAAGGATTCCCGTTCGTCGGGCACGAGTAGACCAACGTCGTCTACACCGGCCGCGGAGGGACTCGGGCGGTGGGCATGCAGGTCTTCCTGAACCCGGATCAGTCCGATTCGAATCGACGCTTCGTCATGGTCTACATCGGGTCTGGCGGCATCGACATGTCCTACTCAGCGGACGGCTTCCGCTGGACAGAGGTGATCGAGCCCCTCTTCCGCTACCACAGCGACTTCCCCAACCATCTACTGTGGGTTCCCGAGCGGGACCTCTGGTACCTGTACGTGCGGCCGCCTGTCCATTCAAACGGAGCGCTGTCCCTGCCCGAAGGATCGCGCCATACGGGCCGTCGGCTGGCTCTTTCCACCAGCCCGGACCTGCGGGGCTGGAGCCTCCCCCGGACGAGAGGGACGAGCCCGACTACGACAACCTCTACATCTTCCGCAGGCACGGGCTCTTCATCGCCCTCTATGCCGAGATGTTCCAGGAGGAAGCCCTCAGCGAGACGGATATGTACGTCGCCACCAGCCGTGACGGGATCCGCTGGTGCCCCGGGGTGTTTCGGGGGCCTTCGACCACGGCCTGGTGGAGCCGGGGACCAGCCCGCCCCTGGAGGTCGGCCCCGATCTGCTCATCTACTACTATGCCTCCCCAGTCGGTCAGTACTACCTGAACCGGGAGACCGGTATCGGTGTCTGCCGCCTCAGAAGGGACCGCTTTATCGGCCAGCGGGCGGGCGAGGCCACCGGATACCTGCTGACCCGCCAATTCATCCTGGAAGGGAGCCGCCTGGTCATCAATTGCGCCAGCCTGCATCCCGGGACCCGGCATCCAGGCCATCCCTACCAGAAGGAAAGTGACGGAATCCGAGTGGCCATCATCCAGGCCCCCGATTTCAAGACTCGGGAGACCCGTTGGGAGACGGCCGTCCCCGGGTTTGCGCTGGAGGACTGCGACCGCATCTTCACCGACAACCTGAGCCACACCGTGACCTGGAAAGGCGATCCGGATCTGAGCCGGCTCAAGGGACATCCCGTGTATCTCCGCTTTCAACTCAAGAACGCCGACCTGTACTCCTTCCAGATACAGCCATGAAGCGTCGTGCTGCTGCGATGCTATTGTTCTCATGCGTGACGCTGGCCCTGGTCAGCTGCTGGAGTCCAGTACTCGATTTCGTCCGTCATGGCTACGCAGTGGACCGCATCGAGTAGCGCTTGACCGGAGAGGCGATCTTCCCTGCGCAGATTGAAGACTGCAAGGAGGCCATCCGCTGGCTGGGGACGAAGGCGTCGTTGTACGGACTCGACCCGGCCAGAATGGCGGCATGGGGGCCTTGGCGGCGGGCATCTTGCGGCCCTGCTGGGAACCAGCGGCGGAGTGCTGCAACTGGAGGGGCGCCTGGGCAACCCATCAGATGGTATTGTCAGGAGTGCTCCCCCCAGCAGAGTTAACCCCATTCGAGAAAGAAACTTCAGTGTCCCACAGTGGCACGGGCATCCCTGCCCGTGATGACCGATCCGTCGAGCCAAGGGCTCGATAATCACGGCCTGGAAGGCCGTGCCACGGTTGGGAATCCTGAACCTGGAACCAAATGAAGTTTTAGCTTAGGAGGCAGGTTCTCGTACCAGGCCAGGTTAACCATTAGCGGATCGGGGCCGGTAGCGAAGTTGGTGGTCGTCATGTACCTCGCAACCGAGCTGGAGATCTTGCATCCCTCTCCCGGTTCGCCATTGCGATGGATCGAAACCGCTGAACTCCGCTGGGTGCTCTGCGTAGCGACAAGCGCATAGAGAATTTCCACAGGCGTCTGATCCGCGTGGTGAGACGGGGATCGTTGGAGTCCGTCCAGAGGGCCCTGAGAGCGTCCTTGAGGCGCTCGATGTTTTTCTCCTCCACCCGCACGAAGAGATCGACATCTTCTGTGGCGCGAACGATCCCATGGAGGTTGAGTGCCACACCCCCGATAAGTACGTACTCGACCCCTCGCGCGTCGAGCTCGCGTAGGATCGCCAGGAACTGGTCAAAACTCATGATGGCCTCTGAAGAAGAGCAGCACGACCTGGCCGGGTAAGGACGAGGAGGTTTAGGTGGAGGGCTTCTGATAGGGCAAGGAAGACTGCGATCCAGTACGGTGACAGAGCCCGGTGATGTGCTAGAATCGCGCGCCAGAGGGGGTGTGCAATGGATCGACTCTGGAGACGGAGGCAGTTCGGAAAGCTCGGAGCGGCGCTGGCACTTGCCCCCGTCCCGAGCTGGTCCCAAGCAGAGCCTCGACTGGGGCTGGTTCGCGTGACGCGGGGTGCGGCATTCCTGAGCACGCCCGTTTCTGCCCCGGCTGGCGAGGTCTGGCGCTACGGAATTATCTACCCGTTCCAGGTTGCGCCGCGCTTGGCTGCCGTGTTCTGCAACATCCGCAAGGCACTCAATCCCGGTGTCGATTTCGAGCTCGGCTCCGACGTGCTGCTCTTCGACAGCCTCGATGCGATCCGGAGCGACACGGCTGTCCAAATCTCTCGCAACCACGAGGAGCCGAACCCGAACTCCCGACCTCCGAACGAGAGGGCGGTCATGGTGAAGTACCCGGTGGCCGGCGGTTTCGTGCCCGCCGGGGCGAAACGCGCCGACGGCTCGCCCCACCCGCATGCCGGAACCGGGTTCGGCCTCTCGACCGCCCAGGCCTGGCCCCAGCACGACCGGGACCTCGGACACAACGCCGACCGGATCGGGCGCCGCGCCTACCCGGGGGCCCAGGCCCACGAGTACCTCGAGCTCCAGCAGCTTTCCTACGACGGCAGCCGGTTCCGGGCGGAGAAGGCCAAGGCGCTGGTGGAGGGTCGAGCAAGCGTTGGAGACTGGTTCCTAGCTGGCAATCCGATTCGGAATGGGATCGCCGACGGCGACGATCTCCTACTCCCGTACAGCTGCCGCCGCGGGGAGCCGGCCGGCCCGCAGCGGTCCCGGGTCGCTAGCGGTGTCCTCCGTTTTCGCCGCACTACGGGTTTCTGGAAACCGCACTCTTTTGTCCCGGTGACTCCCGAGGATGGCTCCTGGGAGCCGACCCTGGTGCGCGACGTCGACGGGGCGCTGCTGCTCTGCGCACGGGGTAAGGGGGAACCGAACCGAACAAGCATTCGGGTCTGGCGCTCTGCGGACAACGGCTCGACCTGGCGGCTGCAGATCGAGGCGCTCGGGGTCATCTCGATGTCGCCGGTGTCGATCAACCAGGCTGCCGACGGCACTCCTTATGTGGCCGCCAACCTGTTCGAGGTGCCGCTCTGGCCGATTGGCGACGAGCGCTACAACCACAGCGCGTACAAGGGCACCGGGAATGGTGGACGGATGCGCCTCGGCGGGTGGCTGCGGGAACGCCTGGTGCTCTGGCCGCTCTCGCCCGACCGCAAGCGCCTGGCGTCGCCGATTGTCGCCCGCGACTGCCGCGGTGAATTTGGACTGCCCCCGGGAGGCAGCAGCTGGCACGTTGATCACCCCTCGGCCATGAACCTCCAGCTCGGCGACGGACGCTGGAACAACGTCCTCGGCTACCGCGTCCTGGAGCGCGCAGAGGCGACGCACGCGATCGCACCGGCGCCCCAATCGGGAGCCTACCTCGAGGAAGTCCTCTCGTCCGGTCCGCCGCTGCCCGCTTGGCACTTCTGAGCCAGGGGATTGCTGGAAATGATCTATTTTTCCCGTACGCTACTGACCTCGTTCCTGATGGTGGGCACCTTCCCCTCCCAGCTCGGGGGCAGCTGTGCCCTCTATGTGGGTCGGAATCTTACTGCGGATGGCAGCGTTCTGCTGGGAGGTTACGGGGACGAGCCCTCGAGCCACTGGATCGAAGTCACTCCGGCTATCGATCACCCGGATGGCACTACCTGGAGGTCGGAGTCACTGCGGCGTCCCGATATCCCAGCCTGAGATTTCGGATCTCCCAGGTGTCTCGAACCCACAAGTATCTGGCTGTCTCGTATTCCTCCTTTGCAGGTTTCCCTGCTCCCCTCACCAACGGCGGACTCAATCAGCACCTGGTGGCGGGACGGGATGTCTCTGCGGGCGCCCGGCTCGAGTTGCGCCAGATGACCTCCAACCCACAGCGGGGTCTTAACTACAGCGACCTGGCCCGGATCGCCCTGGAGCGAGCCAGGACTGCTCGTGAGGCTGCCCAGATTGTGGGCTCTTTGGTCGAGGAGCACGGCTACGCTACCTTTGGGGGGAACTCCCATATCTTTGCTGATACTACAGAGGGCTGGATCGTGCTGGAGTTTGCGGGGGGCCAGGGCCTCTGGGTCGCACAGCGTCTGGGTGCGGACGATATACGCGTCTTCAGGGGAGGCTACATTGGTGAAATCCCCCTGGATTATCGAACCCATCCGGACTATATGGGGTCCGAGAACCTGATCTCGTTTGCGGTGGAGCAGGGCTGGTACGATTCTCAATCAGGGAAGCCATTCAATGTTCATGCCGTTTATGGTGTCGACAGGCAGCCCAACCTGGCGGGGAGCCAGATCCGTACCGAGGCGATGGAATACATGGAGGCGTGGCTTCGGCAGCGCTCTTCCAGGTTGACACTTCAGGACATGATGGAGGCAGTCCGCAGTTCTGTCATTACCCGCGAGTCGGCCGGATATGGTCAGGTAGCCCACCTCAAGAGGGGAGTCAGGAGTGAGGTGGCGCCACTCTGGATTGCCCTGGCTCCATCCCTGGCCAGCCTTTCCTGCCTTTCTACCTTGGGATTACTGACGTGCCCGCGGAGTACAAGGAACACCGCTATCTGACAAAAGGTGAGGCCAGTCAATTCATCCCGAGAAATCGCCAGGGAAGGGAATCCACCCGCTCCGCTTTTCAGGTATACAAGCGACTTTTCCACCTGGTCTGTGAGCACCCTTGCAAGTTTCAGGCTGAGGTAAAGGGGGCGTTGACAGCCTTTGAGGCACAGTTGATAGGAAAGCAGGCTGGGGTGAAGAGGACGGCCCATACCCTTCTGCAGGCTTCTCACGATCTGGCTGCGGACTACTTGACCCGAGTGACCAGTCAGACCGCGCTCGAGGCCTTGGATCTAGCCGAAAAGCTGTCAGCCAGCATCGAGATTCGGAGCCGGCTTCTCTACGGGGTCCGTGAGCCAGAGGCAGGGGAGGAGGGAATTGTTCACTGCCGCTGTCAGTCGCGGCCTCCAGCCGGCCGCACCAGCTGGCCCTCGGGCTGAAGTCTCGCTCGTCTCCCTCTCGAACAGCGCCGTAACGAAGCCAGTACCTGGTCCGCGGTAAGGTGGGTTATCATTTCAGGCGTGCTAGTTACGCCGGCGTTCCCGATCCTGTCTCAAGGAGTCTCAAAACTCATCTAGGCCGGAGCATCTTCCTGAAAGAGGGTAATCCCAATCTCTAAATACTTGTTGCGCTCTTCTGGCGTTGTAGCCGTACCCATGGCCAGACGAATGCCGGTGCCTGCTAATTGGCCGGCCACATTGCGCATACAGTCATCGACGTCTTGCAGCGGATACTCCGGGTGGTCCTCCAGGCTGAACAAGAGATCATTTGGTCCGAACGTGACCACGCTCACTCCTGGTTTGGCCAGTTTCCGAATATTGCTCACCGCTTCGACGGATTCTACCTGGATAGCTAAAACCACGTAGTCGTTCCACCACGCCGCGTAGGCGCGCCGATCCATCCCTTGGGCCATGCCGCGCAGACCTCGGCGGTTAGATCCGCCCCAGCTGCGCCGTCCGATGGGCCCGTAGTAGGCATAGGCGATAGCGTCGTCTACGGTCTCGGGTTCCATTACTTCCGGGACCAGAACCGCGCTGGGCCCAAAGTCCAGATAGCGCCCGAGCAGGTAGGCGTGCCGGGTGTGGGTGATGCGCAGTTGCACGTCGATGCCCAATTCTTCGGCGGCACGGCAGTAAGTGACCAACTGTTCTTCGCTAAAAGGGCTATGCTGACCATCTATCCAGATATAGTCATACTTACCAGTTGACCATATACCGGACAACTGGTCCTTACTGGTGGCCAGCGAGCCACGCAGGGCAACCAGTACTTCACCGTCTTCAATGCGTTGTCTGAGTGTTTTTGTGGGCGCCATGATTCGCTCCTGTGTTTGCTGGCTTTGCTGGGCAAGGGGAGGTTTCCGCCACTGGGAGCAATTGGATGCCAATCCCTTCCTTGCCGCTATAGACGACCTGACCATTGCCTCCAACGCTGGTGCAGTAGACGACAGCAACAGCATCGTCGGGCAACACCGGAAGCGATCCTAGTTTAACTGATGCGCGATGGGCAACCTACTTCCTTGCTTTTTTACCTCCATTCCCTGCTGAGACTCGATCTGTCAGTTCTGGAGAGCAAGCATGGAAGCCGGCTGGTGGGCCGGAGTTGGCGCTGTCTCAACCACGTGCAGATCGCGAGACCAGTGGTCACGATGCTAGCCCCGCCACCGGCTGCACCGGATCATGCGAGAAAGAAACTTGGATTGCCTCAGCCATGATAATCGCTAGCAACCCTGACAGAGCCATGACCGTGAGGGAGTGGGATCCGGAGATCCAACTTAAGGGGCACACTCCGATCGACATCTGTGCGCACCCCTTCGACCTGGAAGCCTGAAGCGCAAGCGAGGGGTTGGGTAACACCCCGAATCCCCCCGGCTTAGCTGCTTGCCGCGCCTCAGGCCCCTTCGTCCTCCCATTGCACTGCCCTCCAACCCCTCGCTCGCGCTTCAGGCTTCCTCACGTTTCGTATTATTGGGCGACCTGGAGGTGCGAGTTCCGAATGAAGTTTCAGCTTAGTCCCACCCCCGCTGCGCTGCCCCATTCGAGAACGAAACTTCCGGCTACCGGGGATTTGTGCGTCACTGCGTGGGGAAGGGTTGTCCGGCTCTCTCCTCGGAACCTGGGCTCATTTTGCTAACGGCTCAAGTCGTTCGCGGCTCTGTCGGGCGTGGCTTCGCAGTTGGTAGTTTAGCTGCAGATGGGATCTCGCTGATGAAGGATCTAATTGAACTCATAGAGGCCTTCTTGGGAGAGCCAGCCCCTGAGGATCTCGGGTGTCGCGGTAACGTTGGAGGCGCCTTTTGAGCTCCCGCAACCTTGCTTGGATTTCCGGATTGGGAATGGCTCGGATCGAGCCCTCCAGCCGTGCCTGAATCTGGCCACAGGCATCATCATCAAAGGGCAGCTCTTCTTTCAGGTAAATGTAAGCTGGGTTGGTGTGGGCATCTGCTCCGGCGTCCCCGTAGGCTCGAACGGCAACCCAGCCGCTGCGGTCGACCTGGAGCCGCTCCGAGATCTCCCACCTCGACGGACCAGCGGGGTCGAACTTTCGGGATACTACTTGTCCGTTCCAGATGATCTCGACATACCGCACTGGATAGAGGGGGCTCAGCACGCGTACTTCCAGCTCCAGAGAAATCGCCTCTTCCTTCGAGACGATCACTCCTCCCGGCCCTTTTCCGTTCACCTCCAGGAAAATCATGGGCCCACTGGTCGCGAAACTGCGCCCGGAAGCCAGCGATTGCAGGAACTCCTTGGCGGTGGGTTCCTTGTCCGATTGAACGTAGGTCACACAGTCTCCCAGCTCCCGAGTATAGGGGAAATCTGACGCTCCAACGATGGGCCAGCGGTATCCTAGATTCAAGAAGTCATACCAACCGTCCAGGCCCAGGCCGCGGTATCCTCCGAATTGCAGCAGCTCCAGAAAATCCATCTTTCCAGTCAGGGCCAAGGCATCCGCTTCACGGTGGGAGGAGCCTCCATGGGCGAACCCGATAACTCCCGACTGTAGGTGCGCCTGATCGGCGATGACCCCGAGCGAAGGTGTCTCAGTTACATCATCCGATGGTCCCTGACCAGGGACATAGTCCTTCGCCAACACAATCACGTGCCCCAGATAGTCGGCCCGGTACTCCTGGCCGGAAATCAGATGGTAGGGCCCCTTCCGCCGAATCGACTTCTCGCCTAGGCCATAAGCCTGTCCCCACGACTCGAATTTCCGGCCCAGGCCGTAGCCCTTGGTATTCATGGACAGGCTGAAGGCGTAGCGGATGTCGCGAGCCGAGGTCAGCGTCAACAGCGTGTCGTCGTTTCGTCCGGTTCGCTCGAAATGGATATGGGTGTCTCCCGAATACCACCCCTGTTTTGCCATATCGATCCAGCGCTTGAGATAGATCGTCGCCTTCTCGGTCTGGTTCTTTCTCAGGCGAAAGGTCTGCTGGGTCGGAGTGTATTCGTAGCCTCGGCGGACCTCCACCGTGCAGGTTCCGGAGGGGACTCTCACCGAAAAGGATCCGTCGGTGAAGAAATAGTAGTTCAGTCTGCGAAACCGTATCGGGCCCTTGTGCCGGTTGGCGGACATCCGAAGGGAGTAAGGCTCGTAGGGATCGTTCTCCGGCTCCTGATCTCCACGGTTGACGCTTACCGTAGCACTCAGCCGTTCTCCGGTATCTCGATCCCGAACAATCAAGTCGAGAGTTGCCGCATCGGGGCCCGGGTCGACTTTCGGAGGCGGGAGGGGAGGACCCTCAAAGCCCTGTCCTGGGTCGACCCCGCCGACCGGGAACTCCTCCACCATTCGATGACGCTGAAGCTGGGCTGAGTAGACAAAAGATAAGACCAGGAGCAGTAGAAAGTAAACCCTCAGGATTCGGATCGAGATGAAGGGTCGGGACATGACTGAAACCTCCCTTGACGTTGCGGCATTTCATGACGGACAAGCGGGTGTCTGTGACCAAGCACTGGTGCTGTTGGAAAGCCCCAAGCCTCAAGATGTCAACCGTAGGCCGTCCACGAAGCAGTCTGAGCTAGAGCGCTACCCCTGTTTCCACACTGTAGCACGCCACAACCACATCAGGCCCTATCTCTGCCCTGGGTTGCGAATCAACCCTTCAAAGCTCCAACTCAGACTGGTAGAGAACTACATTTGGCTCCACTGCGGAGATAGTGGTGTAAGCGCTCCGGTATGCGAATTCGGAGAAATGAGGAGGGGAGGGTGGTTTTTTGAGCGATTCGATTGCGCTAGAATTGGCCGTGGATAACTGGTCCGAGACTCGTTCTCGCCAGTAATCCCAATGCGATAGAGTCGAGCTCTATTGGGCCTTCAACGAACTAAAGTAGATCCAAGGATGCAATTTGTCGTTCATTACTCTATTACGCCGGAACTATGTGATGTTGCTCAAACCCGCTTCACCGAAACCGGTGCGCCGCCGCCGTCGGGTGTCACCATGACTGGCCGTTGGCATTGTGTGCACGGCAGGGAGGGATTCCTTGTTTGCGAAGCCGATGACGCAACCGCTTTGGCGACCTGGATACAGCAGTGGTCGGATCTTCTGACTTTTCGGGTACTGCCAGTGGTGGAAGACAAGACGATGGCCCAGGTAATCAGCGGCTAGTCGATCTAGCACGCCGACTCCTAGGGCATCCATTCGCCTGACTCAGCCCCGACAAAGGAGAGCCCCGATGCGTTCTGCCTCCGACAAAGAGTCTGTGACTTCGAGGGTTAGCCGCCGGGCGTTCATCGGTGGGGCTGCCCTGAGCACGGCCGCTGCGACCGTGCCCGTGGCTTGTCGATCGGAGGAGACCCCTGCACCGGAGCCCTCCGCCGTTACTTCCGTCTCTTCCTTCGAGCTGGACGAGGTCTCCATCGCCGAACTTCAGAGGAGGATGGGCTCGGGACAGGAGACGGCCCGTTCCCTGGTCGAGAAATACCTGGCGCGCATCCAGGAGATCGACCGCCAGGGGCCAGAGCTGCGCTCGGTGATCGAGATCAATCCCGAGGCGCTTCCAATTTCCGACTCCCTGGACCAGGAGCGAAGCTCTACGGGCGCTCGAGGGCCACTGCACGGTATTCCCATTTTGCTCAAGGACAACATCGACACCGCCGATCGGATGACCACCACCGCCGGCTCGTTGGCACTGGAGGGATCCATCCCTCTCAAGGACTCCTACGTGGCCCGAAAGCTGCGTCAGGCGGGGGTCGTTCTCCTGGGGAAGACCAATCTCAGCGAATGGGCCAACTTCCGTTCCACCCATTCCAGCAGCGGTTGGAGTGGACGAGGTGGGCAGTGCCGGAATCCCTACTTCCTCAATCGCAATCCCTGCGGTTCTAGCTCGGGCTCCGGGGCAGCGACCTCGGCCAATCTGTGCGCTGCCGCCATCGGCACCGAGACGGACGGCTCGGTTCTCTGCCCCTCCACCGCCAACGGCATTGTGGGCATCAAGCCCACTGTAGGGCTGGTGAGCCGCGTTGGGATTATTCCCATTGCCCACAGCCAGGACACCGCGGGGCCCATGGCACGAACGGTGGCCGACGCTGCGGCCATTCTGGGAGCGCTCACGGGCATCGATCCCCACGACTCCCACACCCTTGCTAGCCAGGGCAGATCCCAGACCGACTATAGTCGATTTCTGGACGCGTCCGGACTCCAGGGTGCCCGGATCGGATTGGCCCGGCAATACCTGGGCTTTCACCCCGCAGTCGATAGGATCGTCGGAGAGTCGGTCGCGGCAATGAAGAGTCAGGGGGCGGAGATCATCGATCCTGCGGACATTCCCACCCACGGGCAGTGGAGAGAGACCGAGCTAGAGGTAATGCTCTACGAGTTCAAGGCCAACCTGAACACGTATCTGGCCGGACTGCGAGCCTCGTCCCAGGTGAGATCGCTGGAGGACCTGATTCGCTTCAACGAAGAAAACAAAGAGCGCGAAATGCCCTATTTCGGTCAGGAGCTTTTCATCCGGGCCCAGGAGAAGGGACCGTTGAGCGAGAAAAAGTACCGGGAGGCGCTGGCCACCAACCACCGTCTGACCCGGGAAAGGGGAATCGACAAGGTGATGGACGAGCACCGACTGGACGCCATCGTTGCCCCCACGGGTGGTCCCGCCTGGGTCACTGACCTGGTCAACGGCGATCACTACGGCGGAGGTAGTTCCAGCCCGGCAGCGGTTTCAGGCTATCCCAGCATCACCGTTCCGGCGGGTTTCGTCCACGGGCTTCCGGTGGGCATCTCTTTCTTCGGAAGGGCCTGGACGGAGGGGGTGCTCATCCGAGTCGCCTACGCCTTCGAGCAGGTCACACAGGTGCGCCTAGTCCCGCAGTTCCGGCCAACCGCGGTCTGACTTAGTGTCCCCATCGGGGATGGTGAAACCCCTCGCCTTCAGGCGAAGAGAAGGTCCCCGAAGTCCCGCAGGGACGGTAGGGTCATCTTCGAGTGAAGTTGAAAGTGCTAGAGTCACTGGCAGCCTATCAGGACCACCTCGGCGGAAAGGAGGAGAAGGTGGTCGCGTACATCGAAAAGTATGAGCGGCCGCTCCTGGACCTGTACAGGAAGAGCAAGACAGGCTTTCGTCCCTTTTTCCGTGCCCTCCTGTGGCTGATGGAACATTTCAACAGCAACATCGGCCGCAGACCCCACCGAGCGCTGGAGAAAGAGGAGATCTAGGATATCCGAAAGTTCCTGGAGGACAGAGAGATTCCCGTCGTGAGGTAGCCCCCGACGGTTTTCTCAACTTGAGCACCGGAAGGCTCTCCCTGAAGGCCGGAGCGGCAGAATTCACTCGAAACCATGATCTCCCAACGACGGAAGCAGTACTCCGACGAGGGACAAAAACGACCTACCGCCTTCTAGTCTTTTGGAAATGAGGAGCTGTATGAAAACGCCGATTGGCGCTTTGAAATGGTTGAAGCTCGGATTGACACTTGCCTTCATGGTGGCCACCATCTGCTTGAACAGCGCTCCGGTTGCCGCCTCTGACGAGCCCATCAATATCGGGAGACGGCGAGAGCTGTTCGTGGACGAGGTGTTGATCGATTTGCTGCAAGGGGAAGTACGGCAACAGCTGCATCACCCTACCCCGGGCGAAGTGGTTCTGGTGTGCGATCGGCCCTGGGAAGGCAATGGGCTCAACTATGTGACGATCTTCCGGGACGGCGACCTCTATAAAATGTACTACCGAGGCGCCGACTATGACCGGGGTGTGACCTCGCACCACGAGCAGACCTATTGCTATGCAGAAAGCCGTGACGGGGTTCACTAGAAGCGCCCCGAACTGGGACTGGTCGAGTTCGGAGGATCGAAGAAGAACAACATCCTTTTGAGTGAAAAGGATGAGGAGCTGGGCTACATATGTCACAATTTCAGTCCTTTCCTGGACCTGAACCCGGCCACACCCAGGTCAGAGCGATTCAAGGCGATCGGCGGCGGACCGCTTTATGCGATGGTGTCGGCCGATGGGATCCGTTGGCAGAAGGCCAGTCAGAAGCCGATCATTGTCTTCGGCGACTTCGATTCCCACAACTTGGCCTTCTGGGATGTGATACGGGGCGAGTATCGCGCCTATCATCGCAAGAGCAGGAATGGGCGCGACATCATGACCGAGACCTCCAAGACCTTCTCCCAGGGCTGGACCGAGCCGGTCTTCCTGGAGTATGAGCCCAGTCGCGGAGGGGAGCTGTACACGAATCAGATCACGCAGTATCACCAAGCCCCTCATTACCTGCTCGGCTTTCCGACTCGATACGAGGATCGCGGACTGAACCCTTCGACCAGGCATCTCCCCCAGTGGGGCTACCGACAGCACCGAAGTGCCTTGTCGAAACGGGAAGGCACAGCCGTTACCGAGGGCCTCTTCATGGCAAGCCGCGACGGCGGAAACTTCAGAGTCTTCGAAGAAGCCTTCATCCGGCCCGGACTGAGGACCGAGGACAGCTGGTTCTACGGGGATAACTACCAGAGCTGGGGACTGGTGGAAACGCGGTCCCACGTGGCTCTGGATGCTCCCAATGAACTCTCCATCTACGTGACCGAGGCGACCCTCCAGAACGGCAAGCCTGCCAGGCTACGGCGATACACGCTTCGCCTCGACGGGTTCGTTTCCATCAATGCAACCATGAAGGGCGGAAAACTTCTTACCAAGCCGATCCGATTCTCGGGAAAGAAGCTGACGCTGAACTACTCGAGCTCGGCCCGGGGAGGAATCCGCGTCGGGATCGACGGTCCCGCCGGCGAATCGACCCCAGGCTACACCCTCGACGATTGCCCCTGGATCTACGGCGATTCCCTGGCCCGAGAGGTGGAGTGGACGCGATCCGGAGCGGTCACGTCCGACGTGTCGAAACTGGCCGGAAAATCCGTGCGCCTGATCTTCGAGCTCAAAGACGCCGATCTGTATTCCTTCCAGTTTGAATAGGCTTTCCCGCACCATGGTGGTGTTACAATGAAGCCCGTGACCGATCGCTACTCGCGCCAGATTCTGTTCTCGGGGATCGGCCCGGAGGGACAGGAGAAAATCCAAAATGCCCGCGTCGTTCTGATCGGCTGCGGAGCCTTGGGAACGGTGAGCGCCGAACTTCTGGTCCGCGCTGGCGTGGGGCGGCTTCAGCTCATCGATCGAGATTTCGTCGAGGAAAGTAATCTTCAACGTCAGAGCCTCTTTACCGAGGCGGATGCACGCTCTGCAATTCCCAAGGCGGTTGCTGCCGAAAAGGCCCTCCGATCTATCAACTCCCTGGTGGACATAAGCGGAATCGTCCAGGATCTGACCGTTGAAAATATTGAAGACCTATGTCGGGAGAGCGACATCATCGTTGATGGAACCGACAACTTCGAAACCCGATATCTGATCAACGATTTCTCCGTGAAACGAGGCGTATCGTGGGTTTACGGGGCTTGCGTAGGCAGCTACGGGACTGCCTTTCTGGTCCGTCCGGGAGCTACCTCCTGCCTTCAGTGCCTCTTTCCCGAGCCCCCGCCTTTGGGAAGCGTGGAGACCTGCGACACTGCGGGAGTCCTCGGCTCGGTAGTCCACGCCGTGGCTTCCTTTCAGGTAGCTCAGGTCCTGAAGATCCTGGTCGGACAGACTCCCGGGGAACGGGTGCTAAAGGTCGATGTCTGGGAGGATCACTGGCAGCTGATCTCAGCGGCAGGGGCCCGAAACCAGGACTGTTCTTGCTGCGGCAAACGAAAATTCCGCTTCCTGGAGGCGGAGGAGCGGACTCACCTGATGCGCCTGTGTGGTAGGGATGCAGTTCAGGTCCGTCCCAGCCGGATGACCCAACTTGACTTTTCACAGCTGAGCCAACGCCTGACGAAGAGTGGTAAAGTCCGTTACAACCAACACATGATGAGAATTCAGATCAACGGATATGAGATCGCCCTGTTCCCCGACGGCCGTTCGATCATCAAGGGAACCGACGATTTTTCGGAGGCTCGAGCAGTCTATGCCAGGTATATTGGGAGCTGACCTGAGACTTCAGCGATTCGTCGGAACGTCTGAACGTCGCACGTCTCTGCTCCCGGGAAAGTGCTACGAACGGTTTAGACCTGAACGTCGAGCGGCGAGGCACGCATGACGAATCTCCGGTTGACAGAGCCGTGACCGTGAGGGAGCGAGCCCTGATCAAGGACCGAACCTGGCAGCTTCGCTTTGGAAGTTTCCCCCTGAATGATCCAGCGTGACTGGGGCGCAATCCCCAGACCTAGGATAAGAAATAGTGGTGAGTGTAGAGAATTCGTCTTTCGTTCTGCTCTTTTCCCTCCTGAACGGAATCTACCACGGCATGGGAGCGGACCACATGTTGGCGGTTTCGACACTAGCCAGAAAGGGAGCCAGACGTGCTGACGTGGCCCGCTTAGGCCTGCGTTTCGGGATGGCACATGCGGGTGTGCTCCTCGTCTTGTGCACCGTGGCCGTGATCTGGAACTTCTCGGTGTCCCCGGCCTGGGAATCAAGAGCAGAAATCTTCGGAGGGGCTCTCCTGATTCTACTGGGGGCCTGGACCTTCCTGGAGTGGCTGCGGGAGGCCGGACACATCCATTCCCATCAACACACGCATGCTCCTGACGCCCCCCCCCATACCCACTACCACTTCCATTTACAGGAAGATCATCCGAAGAAGCACACCCATCCCCACACTTCTACACTTCTAGGCGCCCTGTTTGCATTTAGCGGCCTGCGGGCCCTCCTGATCACCGCCGTTCCGATTATGCAGAGTAGGTCTCTTTGGCTGATCCTGCTCTATCTGGGCGTTTTCGGGCTAGGAATTGTCCTCTCCATGACCGTCTGGGGCCTGATCGTCGGCAGCGCTCTCAAGGGGGAAAGGTCGGGCCACTGGGTTAGCCTAACCCTCAGTCTCAGTAGCGTCGCCCTCGGGATGTACTGGATTGGAACGGCTGGAGGTCCGGTATGATAGAAAGAAGATTCATGATGAATCGAGGGCGTCTTCCAAAGGAGGAAGTGAACCTTATGTGGCGAATTCTGAACCTGAGCAGGCCAGGAATACGGATAGCCATCGGTGCTTTTTCTCTTATACTCTGCAGCTATTTTGCCCACCAGGCTCTTGCGGAAGGAAAGGATGGGACAGAGAAAAAGGCCCGCGAGGCAGTGAATCGATCCATTGAGGCAATGGGTGGGGATGCTTTCCGGAATGTCCGGAACTCACAGAGCATAGGTCGATACTTCATCTTCAGCAAAGGAAAAAAGGGTTTTGCGCGCTACCACGACTGGACCGTCTACGATCCCGTCAAGTCCCGATTCCAGCTTGGCAAGGGAGACAACCAGGAGGTGGGTATCTACAATCTAGAGTTGGGAAAGGCGTGGAAGCTGGAAGGTGAGAACGAAGTTAAAGAGCTTAAAGAAAAGGATATCAAGAACTTCAAGAAGGCGGTCAATCGGGAGTGGAGTCTCTTGCTGAAAAAACGGATCGACGAAGAAGGCATGAGCCTTTTCTACTACGGCGCAGATGATGTGGCAGGGGAAGGTCGCTGGGAAGCAGTGGAGTTTTTGGATCCCACCAATGCTTCCAGCGTAGTCTTCTTCGATCTGGAGACCCGTCTACCCCAGAAGATCGAGTCCGAGGTTACCGACCGCAAATCCGGTGTACGCTTCAAGCAAGAGGTCGAGCTCTCCAACTGGCATACCATTGATGGGGTCTACACACCTCTTCGAAGTGATACCTACCACGATGGTGAGATGGCCCAACAAACGTACATTGAAGAAATCCACTTCAACGTGCAGATTCCTCCGGAATACTTCTTGCGGCCGGCCGTGAAAGAGGAGGAGTAGCGGTCAACCGCGGCGCCTAGTAGACCTTGCGGCGGAGCAGGTGGTAAAGACCGCCACTCAGCAGGGCAAGAATCAAAAGCAGGAATCCGGATTGCGACAGAGTGGGTATTCGTGCGATGCCCGTGAACGGACCACCCTGAACTGAACCCTTTGGCAGCGAATCTCCGAGTCCGTCGCTTAACACAGCAGTGGGCAGAATGTCCAGGGAGGCGTCCCCTTGACCCACCACCAGCAGCGTGACCGTGAAAAGCGTAAAGGAGGCGAGCTGCAGCGCATCCAACTGACCCGGTGACAGAGGGACAATGGGCTGTTTACTTTGAGCACCTGGAGCTCGGTCTGTTCGATGAACGGCTGGGAAGGGTGCTTCCTCTGCCAAACGATTGAAACAAAAGCCTGCCACACGATCTGAGGAGCGCTAAAGAGAAATGACCCGCAAAGCCGTGGAAACTGGCGCGCTGTGGAAACCGTGGAAAAACGGAGACATCAAGCAGACGACTCTTGGCGTCGAGTTTTTCCACCGTTCCCACAACGCTTGGAAAACTCCTCCGGACGGAGTTTCCCACCATTCCCACCGCTTCTACGACGAGATACACCCACCGAAGAATGAAACTCCAAGACTCCAAAAGTGTAACCTATGTGCCCGGTGTGCCCGGGAGAAATTGTTGCCTATGAATCGGGAGCTACAAAGGGGCTGTCTGTTATCCAGGGTTCGGAAACCCTGGGCTGAAATCCGGAATCCCTTCAGGATTCGAACCCACTTGGGCGCTTGAATCGGGTCCAAGGGGAAGCTGCAAGAGAACGCTGCTCTAGCAGCCTCCTAGATGATCGATTCCGAAATAGCATGCCAATTTCAGATGGGGCTTGTGCGGACAAGTGCCCTAGAAACATTCAGTTCAAATTATGGGCGCAACAATTGTCATGTTATTTCGGAATCGATCATCTAGACTGCTCTCTTTGTGTCGTGGAGTCTGAGGTGGACTCTTACGACACCCTCTTCAGGGCCGGGTATCCGCGCGACGTGAGGGGCAGAGCCTGCTTCAGCAGGTTTCTCGAGGAAAGGCTCTGGCCAGGATCCGTTCCGATCTCCACTAGCAAGGCTCGATCCAGTTCTCAAAGGCAACCAAGATTCGCTCGGGTCGTCATCATGAGGTACAAAGGAGCATCGGAGCGGACTTTGGCCGAAGCCCCCACTCGAGAAGCCCACTGAAGCGAGCTCAAGTCTGCACTTTTCCCGAGTACCCGGCCCTGAAGGACCGGTCTATGACGCTTCGCGCCAGCCTGCTGAAGCAGGCTCCGAGAGCGGGCAGATGTCCAGACCAAACGACTGCTGCGAGCGGGATGATTCGAGAAAGAGTTGCATCCGAAGCCAGGTTTCGACGCAATCGCCTGTAACACGCCACAACCATACTGAAATCATTGGTTACGTTTTTTCTCCATCCCACCTGTCAATGAAGTTTCAGCCTAGGATTGGAACCTTGGTTTGTCCTGGGTACGATGCGGTAAAATACACCTGTATGCCATGGACTCGAAGCCTTCTCTTGATCGCTCTGGTTCCGATCGCTTTCGTCGCCGCTTTCGCCTATCGCTACATCACGGCTGGCAGGGCCGAGTTGGAGTATGTCGAGGAGTCGGTTCGAGTGCCGGTCAGGGCGCTTCGATTGAGCACGCGGGAGGAAGGCCTCTTGCTAGGCGATCTCGGAGGACAGGCTGTCCTCATCGACGTCTGGGCTTCCTGGTGTTCACCCTGCGTTGCCGCCATTCCCAAACTTCTCCAGTTGCAGAAAAACTACGGTGCCGAACTGGAGGTGGTCGGGCTCAATGTTGATCAGGGCGGGTGGGAGGTGGTCGAGGCCTTCCTTGCCAGACATCCTGAGATCAACTTTCGGATTGCCAGGGCTCAACCGGAGCCGGCTTTGCTGCTTCCTACCGTTATCGATTTGGAACCACTGGGAACGGTCAGTGTCTTGCCCACGGCGTTTCTGGTCGATGGTGAGGGGCGCTTGGTGAGTAAGTACGTGGGCGCGGGCCATTACGATCAGATCAATCAGGATATTGAGCGGCTCCTTTCCGAACGCTAGTGCAGCGCGCGACAAGTTTTGAACCAGGGTTCAGCAACCCCTCGTCGGCGCTGGCGTTGTTGCGCTCGACTCGGAATATAGCCCGATATGCCTCGCTCGCGACGCCTAGCCAGCGACAACGATTAACTACTGCCCCCTGCCTCAGAACTTATGGCGAGCTGCACTAGTAGTGGCAGGCGACTCCGATGTGTTTTGCGCGTTGGGGACAGCTCTTCTAGATTGTTCCGTGGGTCTCGCAAGGTTTACATTCCAGTCAGGCATCAGCATCATATCTGTAGGCATTCTTTTGCTCAGGCTAGCCCGATGGTCAGCCCGAGTGAACTTAGAGGTGCCGGCGAAGCCAACGTCTTGAAAGACGAGGAGAGTGACGATGGGGGGACGGGTTTCAAGGGTTTGCGGCGCAGGGTTCTCTCGGTTGTTTGGGGCATCGCCGATCTGGCTTTTCTGCGGCTCCGTAGCAGTAGGCACTGCAGGGGTGGAAAAGGAGCCTGTCGTTCTCAACCACCAGGCAGAGCTTCTACTGCACGACGATCGGCTGGTGGAGCAGCGGGAGGGGCTGGAGCTGCTGCCTGCCAAGCTGCGGAAACATTCCGCCAATCCTCTGCTCGGGATCGAGCGGCCCTGGGAGAAGAGGGGCATACTGAACTACGTCGCGCTGCTTCACGACGAAGAAGAAGGTCTTTACCGGATGTACTATCAAATCCTGGGGACGACCGAAGAGGGCGTCAACCAGAGTCACTGCCTCTACGCTGAGTCCAACGATGGCATCCGTTGGGAGAAGCCGGATCTGGGCCTCGTTGACTATCAGGGATCAAAGCAGAACAACATACTCTTTCTGGATCCCAATGAACGTCCTCGAGGAACGCCGGTCTACTGGGTGATGAAGGACTATGCGGAGCGGGATCCGGCGCAGCGTTACAAGATGATGCTCAACCGCTGGGACTTTCGTGGACGGGGGGTTGGAATGGGATACTCAGCCGACGGGATTCGCTGGGAATTCACCTCCTATGTGAACCGGCTGGGAGGTTTTGACACCCACAACCTTTTCTTCTGGGACGATCGGATCGGTGCGTTTGTGGGCTACTTCCGCACCCATGTCCTGGGGAAACGCTCGATCGGCCGGGCCACCAGTCCCGACGCCTATCACTGGTCCGCCCCCGTGACGGTTCACGGACTCGACCACAACGATCCCCCGGACTGGCAGATCTACGGGCCGGGTATCTTCAAATACAGCCGGGCCAAGGATGTCTATGTGATGTACGGAGAGGGCTTCGACTCTCGATCGGACGTCTTCCGTGGACAGCTGGGGTTGAGTCGAGATGGCATTGATTGGCATCGCTTTCAGGACGGCTACTTTCTTGACGGAATTTCCGGTACCTGGGACGCAGGCTCGGTCCGACCGATCCCCGCAGAAGCGGTGGTGGACGGGCAGATGGCGGTGTTCTATACCGGTAGCGACCATAGCCTTCACGACTGGGAAGGAACCCGAGGAGTCGGCCTGGCCTCGCTCCAGCAAGGGGCTTTTGCAGGGTGGAGGGCTGCCACCAAGGGAAGCCTGTTGACCCGTCCTCTCTTGGCGAAACACTCCGAACCTTCCTTGCTCCTGAACGTTGATGCCGAAGGGGGTGAGGTTGGGGCCGAGATTCTGGACGCTCGAGGCAACGGCATTCCCGGATTTTCTCTGGCGAGCTGTAAGCCCGTAACCGGAAAGGGAACCGCGCTCGAGATTTCATGGAAGGGTCAGGACAGTCTGAAGCCTGTTGTGGAGCAGGGGGCGTTTCAGGTACGTTTCCAACTGGAAAGAGCCACACTGTACGGTTTTCGGGTCATTCGTCCAGGTTCCGCCACAGCTCTCTTTTGATGACCTGGGCCGCGGAATGGAGATAGGGAGATAAAGATATGGAAGACAAGCGTTTCGAGACATCTATCTCACGTCGAAAGTGGATGGGTCTGGCTGCTCTAGGTGGACTTGGGAGCGCTAGTTTAAAAGGCCTGGAGGCAGGCACCGAGGCTTCGACTTCGGATCACCGCGTCACGCTCAGGGCGGGGGATCTGGAGGCGATGGTGGTCGACAACCACGATGGGCTTGCGGGTGAGGAGCAGAAAAAGCGGCGAGCGGCCATCCCCGAGCTTCCGGGTAAGCTGGGATCGCTCTACTGTACCGTCCCCTTCGAGGAGCGGTTCAACGGCTACAACGGGGTTCCACGGCTCAAGTACCGGGACTCAGCCCATCCGTTTCTCGCCTCGGCATCGGGCCTCAATTGTGAGTTCTTCTTCGACGAGAAGCGCTGGTCCTTTGAGCCTCGGTGGAAGGACATGGATCGGTTTCAGGCGCAGCCTTCTCGGGTCAAGTGGATCTCTGACCACGAGGCACATCTGGAAATCGACGCCGGTGAGGATTGGGGAGTCGAGGTCGAAACCACGTATCGTTTGGAGGCCCCCTACTTCCTTGATATAGAACACTCGTTCACCCCGACACGAGAGGACAAGCTCGGCGGCAATTTTCTAGGAGCCTTCTGGGCCAATTACATCCAAGCGCCACGCAATCCCGGATACTACATCTGGGGTAGGGTGTCGCCGCGGGCAAGGGCTTCCTGGCACAACATCTACGATGCCCTCCAACTGGAGACCGTGGGTGTGATTGGAGCCGAAACGGGACCCGTCGGAGGGAGCCTCAGAGGAACGAAGCGACTCCTCTTTGATCTGTCTCCGGTTCGTTATGTAGAGCCCCTGATGGCGGGTAGAGTCCATGGGATGCTGCTGGCTTTCCTCTTTCAGCCTTCGGAGAATCTGGAGATCCGGCCCGCCTTCAATGGTCAGGGTGGTGGTGTTGGAGTGCCCGCCTGGGACTATCAGGCCGTCGTGCCCAACCCCAGGGTCGGTCGCCGCTACAGTTTCAAGGTACGGGTGGTGTATAAGCCTTTCGAGGCACTGGACGAGGCGTTGGATCTACACCGGCAGTGGAAGGATCGAATCCTTAAACTCTAGGCGCTTCCCGGTCGACTCCAGATCGCGGTATGGCTGCTAAATGAATCGTGGGGACACTTCGAGAGATGGATACTGCCACTCCAGGGAGAGGGTTGTAGGAAGCTTCAAGGCAATTTGTACATCGTTTCGTTGCTGGGTCTAGCCTTTGCTCTAGCACAGCAGGTGGACTTGAAAGCCTTGCAGCTAGGAAGCCGTTCTGCCAAGGAGTGGATCAAGCAGCTGGAGGGACCCGAGCGATTGGCTGGCCTGCGGGCGGACGATATCCTGAAGGTGTTGGGCCTGAAGGACGGCGATATCGTTGCCGACATCGGATCCGGCACGGGCGTTCTCAGTCGGCCGATGGCCCGGAAGGTTGCTCCTACGGGTAGGGTGCTTGCGGTTGAAGTCGATCAGGAACTTTTGGATTACATCGACGAGAGGTCGGCGCAGGAGAAGCTCGGTGACATCCTGACCGTACTCGGAGAGTTTCAGGATCCCAAATTACCGATCAACGATGTCGATGTCGCCTTCTTCCACAACACACTGCACCACATCAAGGACCGCGTGGGCTACCTCAAACTGCTGGCGTCGCATCTGACACCGGAGGGCAGGATGGTCGTCATCGACATGATCGATGGTCACAAGGACGATCCCGAAATGCAGATCGATGTCGAGTCGGTTGTGGGCTGGATGAAGGCGGCTGGGTCCCAGCGGTCGCAGCAGATCGATTTGTTCGAGGATAAGTTTTTTTTGGTGTTCAGACGGTAACCATCCAGAAATGAGAACTTGAAGGAATCCAGTCAGCGCAAAGAGGCCCTTGGACTCGTGCTCTTGGTAACGCTCATGGGACTCTTGACAGCGTGCACAGATGCCCCGGAGGTACCCGAGCTGTGGATCAGCTATCCCGGTGGAGAGGGGCGGGGTGCCGGGAAGAATATCGTGCTCATCGCTGCCGATGACGAATATCGATCGGAGGAGTTGATCCCACAGTTGGCCAAGATTCTCTCGGTGAACCATGGCTTCAGGTGTACCGTCCTGTTTGCGATGGATCGTAAGAAAGGCGTGATCGATCCGGAAGTTATCGACGACATTCCAGGTCTAAAGGCTCTCGAAGAAGCCGACCTGATGGTTTTATTTGCCCGCTTTCGGGAGCTTCCCAACTCCCAGATGAAGCGGATCATGGATTTCATGGAGTCGGGAAGGGGAGTCGTGGGACTGAGAACGGCGACCCACGCTTTCCGTTACCAGGATCGGATCGATAGCCCCTATGCCCGTTATAGCTTTGACAGCTTGGAGCCCAAGGGTGGATTTGGGCGACACATTCTGGGAGAGACCTGGGTCGCGCACTACGGAAAGCACCAGGAGGAGAGCACACGAGGGCTGATTCCGGAAGAGGCGAAGGATCATCCCATCGTCCAGGGCTGCCAGGATATCTGGGGACCTTCGGATGTTTATGCCATCAGCACGCTTTCCGGAGATAGTAGACCCTTGATTCTGGGCCAGGTCCTGACGGGAATGAGTCCCCAGGACGCACCGAATCCAGAGAAAGAGCTGGTTCCGGTGGCTTGGACCAAGAGTCATCGAGGTGAAAAGGGTAAGGTTTCACGCATTTTTACGACTACGATGGGCCACGCCGAAGATCTGCAGAGCGAAGGATTTCGGCGGCTGGTGGTGAATGCCTGCTATTGGGCTGCGCGGATGGAGGGTGAGATCTCGGTGCCCAGCAAGGTGGACCTGGTGGGGGTGTATGCACCTTCTCCGATTGGTTTTGGCGGCCATCGTCGGGGCGTGAGGCCCCAGGATCATCGGATCCCGTGAGACTCGTCGAGTGAGATCCATGAGTTGGAGAGAGTGGCGTTTTTAGGACTACCTTCTTGTCTCCCGCGTCGAAAAAGATCCAGACTTTAGCGATGAACTGATCAGCCTCGCCAGCAGGGGACTTCTGCCGATTGGCGCGGTCTGCATCGGGGCGCCGCTGTTCGCTATGCTGGCTGGGTTTTTGGGTGTGCCGGAGATGCTCGAGCATGCAGCACTCCTCGCCATCTGTGCGATCCTCACCCTCGGAGCAGTGGCAACGGCCTTGTCATGCTGGTGGGAATAGCGGCGCTTCCGCTGCGCCCCCTACAGACCACTTTTCTAGGCTCGTCGCTGCGCGTGAGTTACTGGATATTGCTCCCGCTGGCAGGCCAAACGATCGACGAGAAGTTCCATCTGACCCATTCGGTAACAGTGGTTCTTGTGATTCTCATCAGCACCGGTTTGACGGCGGTAATTTTTCGGCGGCGCCTGGAAGCCTTTCGAGCTCGGCGGCGGGCAGTCGATGCTCTCGAGCAGCTCCAAAAGACCCAATCCAGGCTCCTGATCTCCGAGATGGCAGCTTCGCAAGGCCGGTTGGCCGCCGCTGCTTGCGCATGAGTTGAATACGCCCCTGGGTGCTTTCAACAGTACCCGGACACGCTGGTGACCGTCTACGAGCACCAGCGTCAGAAAAAGTCTCCAGATCCTGAGATTTTCTCTCAGGCCTTCCAGGTCGCCCGGACCGCTTTGGGCCGGCTGACGGAGACCGTAGAGAGAATGAAGCGTCTGAGCAACCTGAGTCGGGCCGGGGGCCAATTGGTCGATCTCAACCAGCTTTGGCACGACACGGTGACCTTCATCCGGGACGAGTTCGGAGAGGACCTGAAGCTCGAACTGGCATTGAGTCCGCTGCCCGATTTCAAGGGGAATCCGCAGCAGCTGAGCACCGTCTTCACGAGCCTACTGAGGAACGCTGCAGCTGCCATCGATTCCTCTGGAAGCATTGTTGTGACGAGCAGCGTTGGCGGCGGTGAACTCATTCTTGAGGTCCGCGACACGGGAATAGGCATCGCTGCCGATCGGATTCCTCACCTTTTCAATCCCTCTTTTCAGGTTGCGGAGAACCGTGTCGGCACCACCAATTGGGGTCTCTTCGTCGCTCAGAGCATCGTGGCCAATCACCGCGGGCGCATCGAGATAGAGAGCCAGGAGGGCAAGGGTGCCGCGGCCAGGATCTATCTGCCCCAAGCCGTGCCCGGCAGAGATACTTGGACTGAAAGCTGAAGTGGGCACCCTGGCCCCCGAAGCCTGCGCCGATCTGGTCGTCCTGGAGTGGAGCGACGAGGCCGAGCCGTTGGTGGAACTTGAGGGAGGCTGGCCGGGAACCTGGTGCGACCCGTATAGCCAACAACGGGCTGCAAGAACGGCTATCTGCAGACCCTTCCGTTTTTGGCCGTTGTTGGAGTGGGAGATCGTACCGGGCACCACCCGGCTTTCCTACGGGCGACCCTACAAGCATTGCAAGAAGAAGAGTTACTACAGTGACGTTTAAAAATCAGTGACGTTTAAAAATCCTTGGGAAAAGTATGGCCGAAAAGGAGAAGTTGACAACCACACGGAAAAAGCATCCGTCCTCGATTCAAGAAGTTCCGGTTGAAAATCCCAAAATCGTGTGGATCTTATTCTCACTGCTGATTCTTGTCGTACTGATTATCCGGATGAATTTTCTTTCCATCCCTTTTGAACGCGATGATGGCGCCTATAACTATTTTGGACAATTAGTACTTGATGGAAAGATTCACTATCTTGATTTTTATGAAACAAAACCTCCCGGAACATTTTATTGCTACGCCTTTATCATCTCGCTATTTGAACTAACCCTTGAAGGTTGCACATTGGATTTTTGCTCATCAACCTCCTGTCCGTTTTCTTTGTTTTTCGCAGCGGTGCCCTGATTTTTAAAGGGCCGATCGGCCTGGTCGTCGTCACGGCCTTTGCGTTCTTGCCGATGAATCCCTATCTTTCAGGCTTTACCACCCAATCTGAGCACATCGTGACCCTCTTTGTCACTTCGGGCCTCGTCGTTTTATTGAAGGGCCTTCAAAGAGAAAGCAGGACCTATTATTTCTTCAGTGGAGTCTTGTTCTGCGCGGCACTACTGGTGAAACAGAACGGTGTCTTTTCCGCCTTTTTCGGAGGATTGGCTGTCACTAGCTATCACCTACTACTCGGTGAGAATCGCAATTGGAAGAAAGTTGTGGGCTCAGGATTAATCTATTCGGCGGGAGTCATCATTCCCTTCGTACTCACTCTCATTCTCATGTCTATGAACTCTGCTTTAGATGAATTCATTTACTGGATTTACAATCATGCCAAAGACCATTACGGAGCATCCAAAGAGTGGAAACCTACGGGCAAAAGAATGCTGAACTCGACTTGGACCAGGATATCCGAAAATCACTATCTCTTATTCTTACTGGCGATCTTCGGTTTTGTGGCAACCGCCTTCACGAAACTAAACTTGCACAGAAAGAGCATGATTCTTTGTTTTTCCGTTCTATCCTTTGTCGCCATCACCCCCGGCCTGCGCTTTTATGGTCATTATTGGATCTTGCTCATGCCAGCTGTGGCGTTCCTCGTCGGGGTTGCAGTTCTCTTTTGCAACGAGCAATTGCAGAAATTTACCCATGGCAAAACTACAAGCACTCTTGCCCTCTGGATTTTTGTCATCGCATTTATGCATCATCTGGTAAAGATTCAGGGCGATGATAAAATTAAGAACTATTACACCCACCCCAACTCGATGAATATTTCGAGAAATGTCTACGGTCTCAATCCCTTCCCGAGGCAAAAAATCGTCGGTGACTAAATCAAGGGAAATTCAAATGAGAACGAAAATATCTCTGTTTTTAGCTCGGAATCTCAAGTTTATTTTTACGCCAACCGCAGAGGAGTTTCGAAACATAATTATCTCGGATATCTGGTGAAGAATTATCCGCGGCACTCCCTGTGGCAAAAAGAATTTATCTCAGATGTGGAAACTGCCAAACCGAAGTATCTTGTTTTCTTCGGACATCCTTGGTCATGGATGGTCAAAGAAGGTATCGACCAGACATTGTTCAAATAGATCAACAGCTACACCAAAGAAAATTATCAACTTGTTGGTTTGGTTCAGTATAGGAGCGATGAGCAGCTCGATGTAAAGTGGGGGCAAAAGGACGCGGCAGAAATGCTGCGAGAAGTAATTTCCCGGAAAAGAACTCTTCAAGCTCAGTTGCAAAAGGAGACCGCATCTAAGAATCGATTTCGAATCGCCAATCTGAGAAAACAGCTGCGACTCTTCAACTATCAAACCAGAAGCTATCAGAAAAAATAGTTCTGTACGCTTTGAGTTTGTACCAGAAGTGGGACGTTTTCCGAGGAGGGTAACCAACTCAGACTTATCGAGCACATCTTCTCGAAGAGATCGGCGATCCCACCTCCCCACGGCCTACGGCTGTCTTGTCGTGGCGCTCCGCCACGCGCTCCGCGGACCCGACGCGCGCCTTGCGATTCTCGACGTCCTGTACGATGTAGCGTTGGTATTTCCATCGCACCAGATCCTGCCCGGTCAGCTTCGTCTCCCGAAAGGCGCGGTTGGAGGCGGCGTAAGCGGTGTGCCAGGCTTCCCGCTGACGTTCGGTCAAGCGGCCAAACGAGCGCTCCCACCGAGTCCGGTCCTGTGCCGTGCTGGAGTCCCCGTCGGAGGGAGGAAGCTTCAGATCATAGCCCAGAATCACGTGCCGCCCGATCTCCATGCGTAGCGCGGTCACTCCCGGCGATGGGGCTTGCGACATCCTGTCACGGTTGGCGCTGGCTTGCGTTTGACATCCAATTCCAGACTCCAGCTGCCACCAGCGCGACGACACCGATAATGTTCGGCAGACTGAGCGACAGGGTGCCGATCGCTCCGCTTGGATACAGGATCAGGACCGCAGAAAGCAGGATAACCGACCTCGGAGCCCACTCCAGTGGCCCGAAGAGGTGGCCGGCGATTCCGGCCGCCAGCGGAACGACTCCCAAGAGAGCCAACAGAAACACCGGAACCACATCCAGGAAGGCCGCCGTCGAACCGTCCGCCTGAAGCATCAGAAGTTGAGGCCGGGCGACAAAGACATAGGGCAAAGTGAACCCCACCAGGGAGAAACGAAACGCCGCCAGCGCGGTCTTCATGACGGGTGCCCTGGCCAGGGACGCAGCGGTGAAGGCGGCCAGTGCCACGGGAGGCGTCACCATCGACATCATGCCGAAATAGAAGATGAAGAGATGAGCCGCCAGCGGCACGACCCCCAGCTGGCTGAGGGGCGGCCCGATTATGGTTGCCATCAACAGATAGCAGACCGCCGAGGGGAGACCCATCCCCAGGACGATCGAAGCGCCCATGATCAGTACCAGGGCGAGCAGCAGATTATTCTCGGCCAGCAGCATCAGAAGACTCGCGAATCGGGTGCCGACTCCCGTCAGCGTCACCACACCGACTACCGCACCGACGCAGGACGCCGCCGCCACCAGCGCGACTCCGTTGCGCGCGGACTTCTCAAAGATCTTCAGCAAGGACTTCAGCCCTACCCTCGTTCGGGTACTCATGAAGCCGAGTCCGAAGATGAACACCATCGAGAGCGTGACCGCCCGGAACGGCGTGTAGCCGACGATCAGCAGAAGAATCAGGACTCCTAGAGCTCCGAAGAAGATTGCTCCTTCCAGGGCGCCCGGCGATTCCATCGTGGAGCTCCGCGACCCTTGCGAGACCTCTTCGCTCGCCGCCGCAGCGGCTCCGGCGTTTTTCGCATAGAAGTGAACGATCAGGAGCAGGGATATGTAGTAGAGGATTGCCGGAAGCAGCGCGGCCCGAATGATCTCGAGGTAGGTCACGGGGGGATCGATGATCTCCAGCATCATATAGGCCCCGGCTCCCATGATCGGGGGCATGAGAGCTCCACCTGAGCTGGCCGCGGCCGCCACTCCCCCGGCGATGTGAGCTTCGAACCCCGAACTCCTCATCATCGGGATCGTGAAGGTACCGGTGGCCGCGGTGTTCGCCACGGCGCTGCCCGACAAAGAGCCCATCAGTCCGCTGCTGAGCACTGAGACTTTGGCGGCTCCGCCGGTGCTCTTCCGGAATGCTCGCCGGGCCAGATCGATGATGAACTGAGTTGCTCCGGTCGCCTCTAGAAATCCGCCGAAGATCACGAATAGGAAAACGTACGTGTGCATCACCTTCAACGCCATTCCAAAGACGCCCTGACTGTGCAAGAAAGTCGTCGAGACGATCCGGTTCCAGTCGTAGCCACGGTGCGGGAAAAGCCAGTCCGGCAACCACGCTCCGAACATGGCGTAGGCTATGAAAATCGCTGCCAGAATCGGAAGGGCGAGCCCGATACTCCTTCTGGTGGCCTCGAGCACGATCACAATCCCCACGGCCCCGACCAGAAAATCGAGGGGCTGCTCGACTCCGGCTCGATCACCCAGAGCGACACCGTCTAGCCACAATCCCCGAAAGATCGGCTCAGTCTGTACGAGAACATACCCGCAGCAGAGCGCCGCCAGCAAAGCGAATACGAGATCCAGCATCTGGAGGGCTTTGCGATCGGTGAACATAGGGTGAGCCGGGAACGTCAGGAAGCAGATGACGATGCCTAGGAGCGAAAAAATCGCCAGCTGAGACTGAGGTTGAAGGAGGGGATAGTTCACTTCCCAGATGGTGGACAGGCAGATGAGAACTGCAAGGGACCTGACCAGTTGGCGCCGCATGGAACTCCGTCTCGTCCGTATTCTGCTCAGGCTCCTAGCTCAGTGCTCCGGCCAGATTCCGATCTCTCGATAGTAGCGGATGGCGCCGGCATGGAACTCGGTGCCCGTGTCCCGGACTACATTCCGGGGGTTGATAGCTCGGCCGGCGGCGTGCTTTTCCAACACGGACTGCCGATTCTCATATAGGCATTTCGTGACCCGATAGACCAGGTCCTCGTCCATTTCGGCAGAAGTGATGAACTGCATCGATCCGACGTTTAGGCCGTTGAAGTCCTCGTCCTGGTTACGGTAAGTTCCGGCAGGAATCGTGGTTTCGGTGAAGAAGGTGTAGTTGGCGAGAAGCTCCCGCATGGCCGCCTTCTCGTAAGGGATAAAGAAAACATCCTGCGAGCTGGAGACTTGTGTTATCGATGCGGTCGGCACAGCTCCCCCGAGAAAAGCGGCCGCTGCCGCTCCGTCCGACAGCATGTCGATCGCAGCGAGCTGATTACCGTTCAGAGGCGTGAAGTCTTCGTACGTCACGCCATGAGCCTGCAGGATCAGCCGCAGGAAAAACTCGAAACCCGCTCCCGGCGGGCCGACGACGATGCGATTTCCTTTCAGCGAGGCGAGATCTTCGAGTCCCGAGCCTCGAAGGGTGACGAAAAGAGCGACGTTAGGCGCCAAGGTCATCACGGATTGCATGGGATATGGCCGATCCCATCCTGCTTCCCCGCGGACGGCAAAATAGGTAATCGCTGCGTTCGCCATGGCAAAGTCCAGCTGACCCGAGGAGACTCGACGGATGTTCTCCATCGTCCCCTGGGTGGCCTCGGACGTCACGTCCCAGCGATTCTCGCCTTTGAACTCGTTGAGCACTTCACCCAGCGCACTTCCAACGATGAAGAACGCGCCACCGGGAGGAGCAGTACCCACGCTGAGGAATTGCCGCGAACCAGCGGGGGACGAATCCGAACTGCCGGAGCAGCTTCCGAGAGCCAAAACGATCAGCATCGAGCCAATCGCCACGATGGTCCTTTTAAACATGGCAATGATTCTACTCGGGACAGGATGTCCGACGCCAGCGAAGCCTTTGGGTGCTGTGGCCCATGCCGACAGCATTCGAAGGCGGCGGCATGGCCGCCGCACTCCATGGCTCGCCTGGCTTTCCACATTCCAGTAGCTGCCCCAATCGAACGGAGCTAAGGATCTGGAATCCTGTGGATGCTATCGCCCGTAGACAACAAAGGAGCCGAGGATGAGGGCCATCAGGAGTTGTTTCGTCGATGCTGCCACAGGTTTGGACTCGACTATGCGCGATCTCTGACCTGAAACTTCAAAGAATCGTCTGCACGTCTGAAGGTCGCACGTCCCTTGTCTGTGAAAACCGTGGCACGGCCTTCCAGGCCGTGATTGTGGAGCCTCTAGCTCCACGGGCCGGCCATCACGGGCAGGGATGCCCGTGCCACTACGGGATGTTGACGTTTCTTCCTGAATGATCCAGCGTGGCTGGGGGCTGCACTAACCTGAAACTTCAATAGGCTCCGGTGGATCGACGTGGTTCGGTCTCCAGGCCGAAGTATTCTTCTTTTTCGAGCCTTTGGCTCGATACACGGCGGCCTGGAGACCGCCACCACGGCCGGGACTCCAAGTTTCTTTCTCGAATGGGACCAGCGCTTCCTGGGGGCGAGACTTGTGTAGCGTGAAGCAACCGAAGGAATCTGGCCCAGCGGCAGAGAGTCTTCAGAAGGTGGAACTTCACTTGGCTAGGCGATCATTCAGGTGCCGCCAAATGAAAGAGCCGTGACCGTGAGAGGGTGCCGCAAAAGTCCACATCAAAATCCGGGATGCTAACGGAGCAGGTCTAGTTGCCACTTCTGTGATAGGCCCTTCCAAGGAGGCTGCTAAAGGCAGGGTAGGTGTTCGGCTCCCTCGACGTAAAAGGGTCCAGTCTGGGGATTCTCCCGAGGTGCCACCTGCTCTCTCTGCTGATCGAATCCATGGGCATCAACAGTGGTCGTCTCAACGGTGTTGCCATCCTGGCCATGGAGGGAGGGAGGATGGGGTTCTAGATGATCGATTCCGAAATAGCATGCCAATTGCAGATGGGGCTTGTGCGGCGAGGTCAAGGCGGGAGAAGGAAGTCGATGTTCTGTTATCTTCGACGACGACCAACGAAGAGATCGACCGCAACCTTCTTTTTACCAACGGGTTGCGCTCCCGAGTACGAAGCCAGACTCTCGCTTGTGCGGACAAGTTCCCTAGAAACATTCAGCTCAAATTATGGGCGCAACAATTGTCATGTTATTTCGGAATCGATTATCTAGGTGTCGTGTGGTAGTGGGTGGGTACGAATTGATGATTCATCGCGATGCTCCTGACTCCAACCCCAATGGGTTTCTTGTCTACTTTCGCACGAACTTCTGCAATGAGGGGCAATCCGCCGAAACAATGCCAGGTTTTACAGCGGCCGAGATGATGACTTCCCCGACGTAGATGTCACCGGCAGAATCCATCCAAAGGTCATGTGGAGCGGAAAAATCACCGGTCATGTATGGATTGTCTCCACCTCCCCAGCGAGTCTGTAGCTCTCCGTCGCGGCGGAACACGCTGACTCGCCCACCCGTCCGCTCCGGTTTTGGATCAGGTGTCCCGGCCCGCCAACCCAGTTCGGCGACGAACACGTTGTCCTGGTCATCCAGGAACACGTTGCATGGCCTGGCTACATCCGTCCACTCCTCCCGGAATACTCCATTCGAAGTAAACTACTGCAAGCGGCTGTTCTCACGATCGGCCACCACGACGCGGCCGTCGCTGTCCACCGCGATGCCGTGAGGAAGCCGGAACTGTCCAGGACCGCTTCCCGGTTCACCCCATGAGATCAACAGTTCACCCCTCGCTGACGTAGATTTCAGCATCAGGCGAAAGAGCCAGGTTGGTCGGCAAATTGAATGGGGGAGCCCCCCGCTTGATGGTCCAGTAATCCGTGTTCTCCACACCCGAATCGCTTGGCCGCCCACTGCTTCCCAGCTTCGACAACAATTGACCTTCAGTGGAGTAGATCTGAACCGTGTGATCCTGGTCATCCGTCAGGTACAAACGGTCATCTGGCCCGATCCAGATCCCATGGGGTCTCACGAATCGACCCGTGTCCAAGGAGTGAAGGAAGGTGCCGTCGGTTTCGAAGACCATCACCGGCTGGGGACCACGATTGAAAACGTAGACGCGATCCTGGGGATCCGTTGCTATGCCCACCGTCTCCCCCATGGTCATACCTCAGGGCAGTCGGTGCCATCGATCGGTCGCTTCATAGACGAAGCTACCTGTGCCGACAATCCTGGGCTCCGATCCACCTACGGACATCAGTCCTTCCTCCTTCTTTTCCTGCTTTCAGTGGTCACCGTGAAGAGATGCGATCCTATTCTGAGCCCAGAATCACAAAGTCAGCAAGACCAGGATGAAAGTCGACAGGTGGAGTGTAGACTAACCAGAATCGAGGTCCCATCATGGCACTCGAAGAATGACAACGTTGACTGCCCTCGGAAAGGAGGATGGGGAATGAAGAGAGGACTGGCCTCGGTTTGCCTGGTTGCGATGGTCCTGACGGTGGCAGGTGAGAATGTCTTGGCAGAGCAGCCGAGCTCTCAAGACTCCCTGGACATCGGCTCCCGGCTGGAGCCGTTCGTGGATGACTACCTCATCGAGGATCTCGAGGGTCTGGATTTGAGGGTTCACCGGCCTCGAGAAGAGGAGAAGGTTCTGCACTTCGACCGGCCCTGGGAGGGCAATATTCCCTACTTTGTCAATATCTACCGGGACGGGGATATCTATCGGATGAACTATCGGGGAAGGAGTGCTCCGGATTACGTCATCCAGGAGGAGTTGGAGCCGGGAGAGGAGGTGATGCCAACTCACGAGGAGGTCGCCTGCTACGCCGAGAGCCGGGATGGAATCCGCTGGGTGCGGACGTCGTTGGGACAGGTTGAATTCCGTGGATCCCGGGATAACAATATCCTGGACCTGAAGGGAGCCAGCCGTTTTGTACCCTTCAAGGATGCCAATCCCCAGGCGCCGGCGGAGAGTCGCTACAAGGCCGTGGCCTATACAAAAAGGGGAGAGAAGCCCGGACTGGTTCCCCTCCACTCCCCCGATGGCCTTCACTGGAAGTGGATGCGCCCGGAGCCTGTCATCACCGATGGGTACTTCGACTCACAGAACGTCTCATTCTGGGATGGAGAGCGAGGGATCTATGTGGCCCTATACCGGGACTTCAAGAGTGGCATCCGCACGCTCAAATATGCTACCTCCAGCGACTTCGTCCAATGGAGCACAGGTCGGTGGGTGGACTACGGAGAGGTCCCTCGAGAGCACCTGTATACCAACGCCACCGTGCCCTACTTCCGAGCACCCCACCTCTTTCTGGCCTTTCCCAATCGCTTCTCCCCATGGAGAATTCCAATGCACCTGCGGCCAGGAAGGGGTGGGGAGCGGGAAACAGAGGGCCCCAACAAGACGGGCATCTCCGATACAGTTTTCATGAGCAGCCGAGATGGCCTCCACTGGTACCGTTTCCTGGAGGCCTTCATTCGGCCGGGCAGAGACCGGCGCAACTGGATCCATCGAAACAATCTCGTGGGTCGAGGGATGGTGGCTACAGGACCCGATGAGCTGTCGCTATACGTGATTCGTCACTATACCTATCCCACGGCTCACCTGCTTCGGGTGAGTGTGCGAACCGACGGGTTCGCCTCCCTCCACGCCGGATACCCGGGAGGAGAAATGGTTACCAAACCACTCATCTTCCAGGGTTCAAAGCTGATCCTGAACTACTCCACCTCCGCCGCGGGCAGCATCCAGTCAGAGATTCAAGATGCCAATGGACACCCGATTCCGGGCTTTTCACTCCAGGACTGCATTCCCATCTGGGGAGACGAGATCGAGGGCCGAGCCCGCTGGAATCATCCGACCAGCCAGACCGACCAACATCCCCTGAAACGCTTGGCCGGCACTACCGTTCGGCTGCGCTTCGTGATGAAGGATGCGGACCTCTACTCGCTGAGGTTCAGGTAGGAGCGGGGTAGCCAACTCTGGCCAGGACACTGAGGAACAACATCTATAGATATAAGGGGAAAACAAGGCCGGGATCGATGGGGGAACTGATCGGAAACAGCAACAGCCGACTGAGCTGATTGCGAGGGTCAGTAAGCTGCTCTGGGACGTTGTCCCACAATCGCTCCGGCTGGGGCAGCCTCCAGATCTAAGGTGTGGTTGGGCGCAACGAGAGATCTTCGAGTCTACCTCACCTGAAAGGCATACACCGTCGCCATTCTGGCCATGACCCGTAGCCGAACGGCTCTCCCCTTCAACTTGCCCAGAGAGCCTGCCTTCCAGCGCACCTGGTGGGTCAGACTGTCACCAACCACCGCTTGGCAATCAGCGGCTGAGTAACCGGGGATGATCTCCTCCCGGCCTGCGATGTAGTGACCGATCCAGCTCTTCTTTCCTGTATCCATCAGCTCCCCCACCGGACGGATCACCTCCACCCGCAGTTCCCGGTCCACGTCGGCGTTCAGGTAGAGTTCGTCTCCCTCCACTACGAAAGGACGGGTAAGAAAGGCTCCCACGGGCTCGTCGGCTCTTAGACCGATGAGCCGATCCAGAGGCACTGTGGCCAACCCGATACGATTCTGCCGGTGGACGAGATGCCCCTTTTCAGGAGGCGTGGTCGCCGTAAACTTAAGGTACTCTCCGTCGTCCACTATGGGTGGGCCCGGTCTGGAATGGGCGTACCTCGTTCCACCATAGAAGAAGCACATCTCTTCTCCCCGGATCGCCATCTGGGCAAACCAGGTGATCATGTCGTCGAAGTCTCCCCTGGGACCCCCGGGGATGAAGGCCTGGTTGGGAAATGGATGCTCCCAGCGATGGCCATCACGGCTGGTGGCCAGATGGATCTCCACCTCTCCACGGATTTCGTTGTCCAGCATCTGGGGGAGTCCGAAATAGATACCCTCGTGGCGGAAGACCATCATGCTTTCCACCTCTGGCCAGCGGGAACCCATGGGATTGAAGACAGTTTTACGGGGGGACCAGTGCCGAAAATCTCGGGTCTCCTGGCGCACAATGTAGCGTCCAGACCCCCGGGCCAGAGCCCGCTCCGTCAGTTGCCGGTGAAAAAGAACATAGCGGGCCAGGCCCTCATCCCACACGCAGCTGGGATTGCCTCCGCCTCCACCCTCCCGGAGCCCCCCTTGCTGCAGCTGCCACGTCGTGCCATCAGAGCTCACGGCGACTCCCAGCCAGCCTCCGTACGGAGTGCCATCCTCATGGAACGGGGTGATGCCGATGGCTCTGTACTTTGGGTCTGAGGAACTCTCTCGGGACCCCTGTATCAGATGCAGGCTGCCCATCATGGGCCGACCCAGGGGTTCGATGCGGCACAGGTTGTTCTGGTGAGTCCCGGAGAATTCCACCAGCCCCAGGAGGGGCTTGGTCCAGTGGACTCCGTCCCTGCTGGTGGCATAGCCCACGACCGTGCCATTGTCCTTTTGGTAGATCTTGTACCAGAGCTTGATCTGGCCTTCCTCGGCGTCGTTTAGAACCGCGGTGGGTATGATCCCCCAGCTCCGCCGGGCACTCTCCTCCCAGGGCTGATCGGCCTCCAGGACGGGATTTCGTGGGTGTTTCTTCACTTGGGACTGGACCCGACGCAGCTTCCACCAGTCGGACAGCATCTCGTTGTCCACCAGCAGCTGCTTCTGTTGGCCAATAAGCAGCGGCTCTTCGGCTTCCAAGGGATCCAGATTCACCCACCGATGTCCATCCTGCCCGGCCAGGGCAGCGTCTACAACGACCCTGGAGCTCTCTCCTCTGGTTTGGACAGCCTTGCCCTTGAGGCTCAAGATAGGATCGTCGTCGAAGTAGTTGGGGGCACTCAAGCAGTGGTCAAATCCGTTCATTCCGGGATGGGCTGGACTGGCCCTTCGTACCGAGCCCAGGTGCCACTTGCCGAAATGTGCTGTGGAGTAGCCGGCTGTCTTCAAGGACTCGGCAAGGGTGGCTTCCTGAAGATGTATGGGATAACCCCATTGGAAAACGCCGGAGCGATTGGGATGCCGTCCAGTCAAGACACTGGCCCTGGTGGGGGAGCAGACCGGTGCCGCAGCGTAGAATCGATCGAAGCGCAAACCAGATGCGGCGGCCTCGTCGAAGTTTGGGGTCTTGAGAGCAGGGTGGCCATTGTAGGCCATATCTCCCCATCCCTGGTCGTCTGCCATCACCAGAACGATATTCGGTATTGCTGCCGCACTTGCCTCTCCCAACCCCGTGGAAAAGAGCAAAAGGATTCCGGCGATCAAGGTCTTCACAAGCGTTACCCGCCAGCATCGATCTGAGCCATCATGCCTATTCTGACAAACAGAACAGGGACCTGATAGCATCCCGGCGGATGTCTATTCATTCCGGTTCCGATAATTTGCCCGGCCGAGCAGGATTCGCAAGCTCACCAGATGCTTGGGATTTACCACAAGAGGGGTTGATCTATCGCCGGCTCAACCTTTCGGGCTCCACAGCTAGCGAAAGCGCCATGGCGGCCCAGCTCGTCCCGGACGCCGAGATCCACTGGTCAGGCCCGTAGGGGAATCCGCTTTCAAAATACGGCTGCAGCGGGAACGACCGCGTCTTCACGTGCCACGACCCATCTGGCGCCTGCGTCCGCAGAAGGTATCGCATACCCTTCTGGTAGACCTCGTGCTCGACCTTCATGTTGGCGGCCAGGTGAAGTGCATAGAGGACCTCGCCCGTGGCATACGCATCACTGCCCATGGTTGGGAGCTGTGACCAGCCGCCATCTTCACGCTGCGACTCCACTAGACTACGAGCCGACTTCCGGATAACGGCCTCGCCACTCCCCGCCCATTTCAGGCCAAGCAGATGGAACGCCCGTCCTTGCGTCGTCACCGGTCTCGCGGATCCGAGCCACTCAGCCGCTCGGGCCAGTCGTTCTCCGGTATCCCTGTGCTCCGTCGGAGACGAATAATGGCGCAGGGCTTTGATCACCATTGCCGTCGTGATGTAGGCGTCGTAGGTCAGCGGTGGACGGTTGCCGGTCGTCGCCCAATGCCCGTCGGGGGACTGATGCAACTTCAGGTAGTGGACCAACGAGTCGGTGTATTGTCTGCCGGCCTCTTGTTGGCAGCGAAGCCGAACATTTCATGCCCCACACTGTTGGGACTGAAGGCCGCCATGTTCATTGTGCGTTCCGGACTTCGTTCAAGCAGCTCCAAGGGAATCTGCGTCAGTTCCCTGGGAGCCGGAATCCCTCGCTCGCGAGCCAGCGCAACCGCCGCGGATGGCAGGTACTGGTTGTGACACGAGTTGCACCCCCCCTTTCTGACAAACTGCGGACTTTGCCTCTCGAGCAACGCGATGGCCTTCTTTACTGCGCCGGGGATGGATTGCTCACCGGAAGACAGCGCCACATTCACGGCAACGCCTCCACTCCTGCGCTGCTCTTCTGAAACACCCAGCAGGCGGGCAACCTCGTTGTCACCGCGTTTGCCGGCGAGAGTCCGCGGAGTTTCGCCCTCCCCACTCAGCTCGGTGTTCGCGCCCTTGTCAAGCAGCGTTTTCACGATCCCGGCTGGCATGGCCTCCGAATAAGCAGCCCACATCAAAGGCGAGTAACCGCGGTAATCCTGCCCATCCGCGTGTGCACCCTTCTCCAACAGGACCCTTACAATGTCCTCCGCGCCCTGCTGGGCGGCCAGGGCAAGAACGGTCTGCTTGCGTTTCGTCTCCAGGTTGACGTCGGCGCCGTGCTTGATGAGTAGGCGGATGGCTTCGAGGTTGCGGCTCCGTGCGGCGTCCATCAGCGTCCCAGCCCCACTCCCGCTGAGGGCCGTCGCGGCGGCTTCTTGGGCGAGTAGGAGTTTCATCGCCACCACGTCTCCGGCGCCCGCCGATGCCATTAACGGTGTGCGTCCGTTCAGGGTCGCCAGGTTCGGATCGGCTCCTTTTACGAGAAGCAGCCGTAAGACAGAGTGGCTGTCCCGGCGGCGGGAGGCGAGGTATAGCGGCGTGCTTCCATCCTGCGTTTTGCTGTTGATTTGTGCGCCGTGTTCTAACAGCAACCCCGTCTTTTCATCACTCCTGACGGCCCAGTGAAGGGGCGTTCCTTCAAGACGATTCTTGGCGTTCACATCTACGCCATGGTCGAGCAAGAGCCTGATCGTCTCGATGTTCCCGAAGCCGGCGGCATGATGGAGCAGTGTCGAGTCGCTGTGGTCTTTCTGTTTCGCGAGTGCAGGGTCCTCGTGCAGGAGCTTCTTCACAGCCGCCGTATCCTGGCCCCGCACGGCCACGATCAATGCCTTGAGCTTTGGATCGAGGGCCTTCGGAGACTCCTGCGGTTCAAACTCGATGTCACCCCATTCCGCGCCTTGGTCGATCCAAGCGCGCAGGATTCCAATGTCCTCCGCCGGTAAAGGACCGGTCGGCGGCATCTGCATTCCGCCGTCTCCGCTCACCAGCCGGAGAATCAGTTTGCTCTCGGCACTCCTACCGGCGATGATAACGGGGCCGTAGTCGCCACCCCGCAACGCGTTCTGCCGCTTGTCCAGACGGAGACCCGACTGTTGCTGTTTGGTGCCGTGGCACGCGTGGCACTTGGCAGCTAGGATTGGCTTCACATGCTGATCGAAGTCTACTTTCATCTCCGCCGGGGGCGGCAGCTCTGCGCCAGAGAGCGTCGTCATCGACACGCACAACCCCAACCCAAGCACTGCACGGATTCCTCTCATGGCTTTCGTCCTTTCGGCTAGCGATTTGGGAGCTAAGGAGACTCTATACTTTAGACCCAGTCTGGTAGCGGTCGGTGTGGCTTCCATTGTTCATACCGGGGAAAGAACCGATTTCCAATCCACCTCATAACCGGAACAACAGCGAGAAAAAGACCGGAACCGGCAATCAGTCCAACCCCAAACGGCAACAACCTATCCACCCACCAAACCTCGCGGAAAGTGCAAAGGACATAAGTGAGCAATGCAGCATCCGCCAGGTAAAACCAGGATCAAAACCGCCCCGGATTTCCAAGAAAGACACCATCCCATCTGGCGAGCGCGACGGGTCGAGTTCGCGAAGCGCCGCCGAACGCCATGCCTTGCCATAGCCGAGGAGGCGCGACAAAGAAATCGGCGCGTCCCGTCGCCGAAGATGGCCAGGCATCGTCTTCCTCCTCCTACCTTGATCTCGCCTCGCAAGCCCCATCTGAAAACGTTACCGTATTTATGAAAACGGTGTACTTAGTCTCTTCTCTCAAGGGTGGAACATTCTAGTAGAAGCTGAAGGAATAGAACCTGGGGAAACTCCTCGAGCCCACGAGGTGAAAGCGTATCCGGAATGGACGGTCGATAGAGGACAGGTCTTTGTCCCCCTTCCACATCATCCTATGGGAGGTTGAATCTCCTTCGAAGCGGACGCTGGCTGTCCTGCTGAATCCCGCAAGCGGTTCTCCACTGTCGGCGTCCGATAGCTCTGCCTCGAGATGGCCTCCTTGGCCACAGTCCGCGTTGATGAAGAGATCAGAAGCCTGTCCTGGATTGATCGGGATGGTGGTAAAACTTCCTCTGCTCTGGCCTTCCTGCGGCTGCAGGTGGGTGTATCCGTCCAGTCTGAGGATCGCCACGCCGCCTGAACGTTTCTCGTGGGGTTCACCCTCGCCACAGATAGCACCGTAGTAGACCTTGATATCCTTTTCGTCCAGCAAAGGCAGAGAGGGTGCAATATGGTCGCAGTCCCAGGCGTTGGCGAGGCCTGATGGCACCACCTTCTTGCCCGGCTGTACGAAAACGAAGTTCTCGCCATCCCGGCTGACTGCCAGCTCCAGGTCCAGCTCCCGACCATTGTGCTGATACTGGTAGAAGGAGAGGTAGTAATCGCCATCCTTCCAGACCACCCAGTCATGAATCTGCTCAATCTTTCCTCCCCGAACCACCGGAATGGTCCTGGCAAAGGGATCGAGCATCGGGTTCTGGGGATGAGAGGTCCAATTCATCCCGTCTGGACTGTAAGCATAGCCTCCACCACGGCGAGCCAGGTTCAGGGCAGAGAAGCCATAAGTCTTGTAGCGCTTGCCAGGATCCCTTTCGTCTGGATCGAAGAGGAGCGACTGGGGCATCAGGGAAAAGGGTCTCCCTCCCGGAAAAAGCATCTTGGCGGGTTGGGAAGTCCACTCGATACCGTCTGGCGAAACTGAGAGCGATCCCGTGTTGGTCTCCTGCCAAGGCTCGTAGCGGCCAGCACGGGCGGCCTGAGCCCGGCTGCCGTGAGTGGGGAATTTGAGAAGCTTGTAGCGGCGTTTGGGATCCGGATCCTGAGGATCCTTCAGGACCATGGGGACGTAGGGGGTGTTTCGGATCAGCCCCTTTTTC
Organism: Acidobacteria bacterium UBA6911; assembly: GCA_963579905.1. Lineage (GTDB taxonomy): Bacteria > Acidobacteriota > UBA6911 > RPQK01 > JAJDTT01 > CAUZIZ01. Next base: position 48,701 of record CAUZIZ010000009.1, read on the forward strand.
TCGAAATCGTAGCCATCCTGGCTCTCGGCATAGCCCACCTGGTACCACTCCCACCAGGGACGGTCCCGATCTCGCCGAAAAGCCGAATACCACATCCGGTAGATGTTCTTCTCCTTCAAGACCCGCAGGAAATTCCCTGCTCCGTGGACATCGGGATCTCCCGCTGCTCCGGCCTCGATCACCGGATTGTCGCGGTCTTTCTGTGCCTGGTTTAGCTCCAGTTCGAGCCCCTTCAGGTTCTGAATCTCTGCCAGGTCCAGAAAGAGGACCTTCTTTCCCGGGGAGGCGTCCAGCGAGGGCACGGGGATGGAGTGAAAGGCCTGGTGGGGTCCATGGGTTAGCAGGATCCCCATTCCGGGGGCCCCCTTGCCGTTCTCGACCTCCACCGCCAGGCGATCGATGGGCAGGTGGTTGTCTTCCATTCGTGGGGAATTCCAGGTGAGCTTGGCAGTGCGGTGGATGGGCCCCCAATCCTCACCCAGCCACCGGGTCCGGAAGACGTGCTGCCGGGCGCTGTCCACAAAGAAGAGCCAGGCAATGCCATATCGATCCAGTCTGATCTGTTGGGAGTGAAAAGTGTGCCAGGCGAATCTGGGTCTGGCCCGAGTGAGGGAGATCGGAGGTTGAGTCGTGTCTTCCGGAAGGATCGTTTTTAGATGGGAGTAGGTATCCTCGTAAACGGCCAGGAGCCGGCCCTGGGTCCTGGCCAGAACTGGTCGAAAGGACTGGCTTTGCAGCCGCCGAACTTTGGGATTTTTGCCTGCTCCAACCTGATTTAGAAGCCCGGAGGCATGGTAAGCCTGTTCGTAGATATCGTGCCAGGCGAGGTGAAAGCGTCCTTGATCGTCCAACAGCAAGCTGGGCGGAAATAGCCCGTGACCCCGTGCCATCTCCTGGGATACCAGGCCATGCTCATTGACCCGGCCCAGGTGAATTGAGACCTCATGACCGGCCCTTGACTCGATCCAGACAAACCACACGCTACCGTCGCAGGACCTCGCGATGTCGCCCACACGGGAAGAGTGGGCGGCCAGGACCAGAGCTCCGGGAGCGTCGGTTTGGGGATGATGCCAGGAGAGAGCGGGGCCTCCCGCATAGGCTGGAAGGCGTAGCAGAGCGTATCCGGAAAGGCCTGATTGGGTGCTCCAGACCAGGTGGAGTCGATCTCTGTCGTCGAGGCTCATTCCCGTGCTGAAGATTGGGTCCAATGCCCGCACAGGTGGGACGAGGGGAAGGGGAATACCAAAGTCATCCAGAGATCGCGGGGAGATTCCGGCTGAGACTCGGAGCGAGAACCCGGGCTGCTCGACTTGGGGCGACAGCAGATAAGAAATGCCCTGACTATCCCGGACGATCCACTTTCGAATAGATGCTTCAAGCTCGCTCCGCAGCAGGCCTCGAGGGAGGGCAGGAGCCAGCAATGTGAGAAGAGCCAATGGCGTTAGCCAGAGGACGAGAAGTCGAAGGATTCTTGTTCCACGTCGTTTTGCGCGCATGATCATGATGATGTAAGACTCATGATGGGCCCCTCGATGGACGGGATCCATTTTGCGGACCTTCCCTCGTCCTTGCAACTAGCAGTTCACGCAAAAAAAATCTGGGACATTACCTTCGGAGTTGGAAAGGGTTTCCAAAGTCGGGGCAGATTGGAGGGGCTAACAAGTCCGGCTTTTTTTGATAGGCTAGTTGAATGGCCAAACAAAACTCATTTGACATCGTCTCCGAAGTCGACCTGGCCGAGGTTGCGAACGCGGTCAATCAAGCCTCGAAGGAGATCTTGCAGAGGTTTGATTTCAAGGGAAGTGGTTCGAGTGTGGAGTTTGACAAAGCTGAAGCCAAGCTCGTCTTCGCTTCTGCCGACGAGTTCAGGCTTCAGGCGGTCAACCAGATCGTCCAACAGAAACTCGCGCGGCGCGGTGTCCCGCTAAGGGCGCTGACCCACGGCAAGATCGAGCCGGCGGCCAAGGGGAGCGTGCGTCAGACGGTGACGATGCAGCAGGGCATTCCGATTGAAAAGGCGAGGGAAATCGTCAAGATCATCAAGGGGACCAAGCTCAGGGTGCAGGCCGCCATCAACGAGGATCAGATTCGCGTCTCAGGCAAGGACCGTGACACACTGCAGGAGGTGATGGCTGTCTTGAAGGAATGTGATCTCGATATAGACATGCAGTTCACCAACTATCGCTCGCAGTAGAGGTATGGGAAGAGAAATTGTGGTGCTGCCCTCAACCTGTAACCTGCAACCAACGAAGTCTGGTTAGTCCCGCCCCCATTCGAGAAGGAAACTTTTTCCTACTTCTGAATTCATCGCCTGAGCAGAAGGTTTTACTATAGCTAACCCTATCCAGGAGTCCGCTTTAGCCGGCTGGAACGAAGCGTATTAGACCGGTCCTTCAGGGCCGGGTATCGGGTCGCGTGAAGTTGAGGCCGCTTCAGCGGGCTCAAGTTTCACTTCACCCCGATACCCGGCCCTAAAGGACCGGTCTATTACACTTCGCGCCAGCCTGCTGAAGCAGGCTTAGAGTGTGCTCAGATCTCCAGACCAAACGACTGCTGCGAGCTGGATCATTCCAGAAAGAGTTGGCCTCCGAAGCCAGGTCTCGACGCAATCGCCTGACACCACAACCATTTTGAAATCGTTGGGTTACGTTCCTTTTCCATCCAAATGTGGAAATGAAGTGTTCAGCTTAGGAACCGGGTCGCCGATCGGTTACTCTTTGTTCAACCACTCGATCGGCTGAGGCTGTATCTGATCGTCGGGCCTGGAGCCGGCGTCGTTTCTGCCGCTGCCTTCCAATCGACTGATGATACGCACCGTCATGTCTTGTGTGCAGGGAATCTGGCAACTCAAACGAACCCCAGTCGCTTGGCGTGCTTCCAACACAGTCCTTTCCGCAGCGGTCATCCGGTTGGGCTCACCCTCGACAAACTCTACTCGACATGTGGTACAACGCGCGTTTCCGCTGCAGGCGTGTAACTGGTCCACCGCGGCATCGTCGGTCAGCGCCAGGACGAGCCGTTTCCCCTCTTCAACATCGAATGTTCCCATACCCTCTACGGTCAGCTTTGGCATGTCTTTCCCTTTCTTCTCTGCTAGTGGAATTGGACGAATTATTCTTCGATGATGGCCCCTACCAATACCTCGTCAGTGACGTTGGCGGGACTGATGACTTCTCCTCCCGCCAGGTAGAGCCGTCCTCCAACGGCGCTCAACTCGGCTGCCAGTCGATAGACCCCCTTCGAAAAGTCGATCCACTTCGCCTCGAGGGCCTGCAGTCGCTTCTCTGGAGGAGGCTGGAAGGGCGGAAGGGCGGTTGGCATGACGCTGTACTCCTCATTCTTCGAGTCGAAGACAAGCACCTTGAAATTGGGTGACGGGGTCGAGGGGATGCGGTCCGTGTACAGGTAGGTATGATCCACGGGATAGTCTCTCATACCACCTGCGATGATGATGTATCGGTCCCGATGTACGGCAGCCTCCCAGCCTCCCGCAGGAAAGGGCAGGTCGGGCAATCTTTTCCAACGCAGCGTGTTCAGGTTGAGGACGTAGGCATCGCCCCCGTGTCGACGATGGGGATGAAAGTCCTCGCCCGCTTCCGCATAGTTGACGTAGAAACCACCAAAAATGTAGACGTTCTCTCCAATGGCAGCGGCGGCCATGGATTCGCGGCCATAGCTGGGAATGGGAGGGAGCTCGTACCAACCCTGTTTCGGATTGTCGGTGTCGAAGGTTTCAACCGAGTTGATATCGACGCCGGGATGGTCTCCGGTGAAGCGGTCCGCTCCAAAAGAGGCCTGGCCCCCCAGGACGACGATTTTGGTTCCGGAAGCCACGGCAGCAGGGAGAAAGCGGCCGGTGGTGAGGGAGGGCATTTCGTCCCACCTCCACTTTCCTGAGGAGAATGACAATCGGAACATGCGGTTGCTGGTAATCCCCGACGCAGCTTCGGGCCAGCGGATGCCGCCGGTAAAGAGGTAGAAGTCCGGACCCACCGCGACTCCTTGGGGCCAGACCAGACCCAACGGGGCTTCGGGCAGGATCTCGTAGCTGCCGGACTTGGTATCAAAGAGCCACACGCTGTTGTGCTTGCCTCGATCCCGAGTCTTTCTGGGGTCCCATCCTGGATAGCCCGGAGCACAGGCGGCAACGATCCTGTCACCCAGGACAGCCTGAGCCTGTCCCTTGGTGGGCCAGGGAAGAGGGGTTCCTGGAGCCCAGGTGATGTCCTTGATCCCTGAGCCGAGTATCAGGGCTGGAGACCCCAGTCCCAGCAGGATGTAAAGAGTCCAAGCTCGTGGGTTCCAAAGCATCTGTATCCCTCTGCTGCAATCTGGTAAGCCGAAGATAGAGTTTCCGACTAGCGTTTCGTCGCCTGGCTGGAAACTGCCGCAGGTTCTCCGACACAGAACAGCTTTTCGTTGGTTCGGATGAAGAGCTGGCCCTGCGCCGTTATGACCGAGGAGCGGACCGGGGAGTCAGAGGGGCCCTCCATGGGAATTTGGGCCAGGATCTCACCGTCGGCTGCACTGACGACGACAACCTCACCATCGAAGTTGATTAGATAGATTTTCCCGTCAGCTGCCAGCGGAGAGGCTTCGTATTTTGCCATTCCTGGAGTCTGGATGGACCACTTGATCTTGCCGGTCTTGGGCTCGACCCGCGAGAGGAATTTCCGGAGATCGCTGAGGACGAAGAAATCGCCTTCGTAGTAGGCAGGTGTGGGGACGTCTGATGAGACCGCTCGGGCCTCCTTCTCTTTGCTGACCCAGACGATCGAATCGTCGTCCAGTTTTCCGGAGCCGCCGGTCTTGATGGCGTACACGGGATCGCGTTTGGGTGCACAAACCAGAATGACATCCTCGTTTGCAACGGGCGAGGGGACGTGACGCCAATGGCCGATCCGAGTCGGATTCCAGGTTCCCCAGCGCCATAATTCCTTGCCGGTCGCCAGGTCGTGGCCGCTCAAATCGTCTCCGCCAATGACCAGAAGCTCCTTACGCCCTCTGTGCTCGAAGGGAACGGGGGTGGTGAAGGACTCTCGAGATTCAGCTTGAGCCTCGCTGGGTCGGATGTGACGCCAGAGCGTCTTTCCGGTCTGTGGTTCCATCGCCAGGAGGTAGGACTTGTTCATCTGATCCTTGAGGCCTCGTCCACTGACCGGAACGTCGCGTTGGAGAACCTGAAGGTAGAGTTTTCCCTCGTACAAGACGGGGCTCGAGGCGAAGGTCCAACCGAAGGCAAATTCACCATAGTCCTTCTGGATATTTCGAGCCCACATCTGCCTTCCCGAAAAATCGTAGGTGACCATCTCGCCGTTGCCATAGAAGAAGACGGCTACCTTGCCGTCAGTGGCAGGGGAGGGCGCCGCATAGGTACTGCGATGGTCGCGTCGGAGGCCCTGGGATAGGGTGTGGTGCCATAGCAGTTTCCCCGTACTGCGATCGAAGCAGAGGGCCTTCAGTTCTTCGCTAGCCGAATCCGTGCTGGAGACGAATACGTGGTCGCCCCAGACCACTGGAGTGGCTGCGCTGGGCCCGGGCATGTTTTTGCTCCAGGCGATGTTCTCAGTCTTGCTCCAGCTGCTGGGAAGATTCTTTTCGTCACTAGAGCCGTTGAAGTTCGGTCCCCGCCACTGGCCCCAGTTACCGGCGGCTGCGGAGGACCCCATCAGCAGCATTACGGAAAAAAGCGTCGCGAATCTCATCTCAGCCGTCTCCTAAGTTTTGGACAGGTAACAGTTCTCAGTATGAAATCATGTTCGGGTTCCAGAAGCAAAGCTCTGGCGCCGCGCAAGCTCCCTGGAAGCGATCGTGTCCTTGATTCATGTCCTATTCCAGGCGGGTTTCGACACACTTTATGGATAGCGTCTGGTAGAGCCCAATTGAAGCCATCGGGCACTTGCCCAGATCGCGACGGCCCACTCCACATAGGCTCCATACTTCTGTTGCACCTGCTCTTCTTTTGCAGCGTTTTTGAGCTGATCTGGGCCGCCGGAATTACCTTATTTGTCCTGCTGGAGGAGGTGCTGTTCTTCAGATCCTCGGGGGACGGTTAGTTGGTGGCTCAGCTGCCCCGATCCCAGCGGTGTGCCATCTTCTCCAGCTTTTCCAGGGTGCCGCATACGCGGGGTCCCCGGCCAGATTGTCCTGCTCATCGGGATCCCTGCGAAGGTTGTAGAGGGACCTTTCTTGATGCTGGATTCGCTGATCCATCAAGAAAACGAGCTTCCATTCTTGGGTTCGTACCATCACGCGGCGGCCCCCATCCTTGCGAAGCTCATCGTAGGCGTCCTCGCTGTAGTCGTGCTCACTGAAGCAGGCGGGACGCCACTGCTGCATCTCCCCGAGAATCAGAGGCAGAAGGCTTCTTCCCCGAATGTTGTCAGGAGGATCAAACCCGGAAAGCTCCAGCAGAGTCGGCAGGAAGTCCACCATTTCAACCGGCTTCTGGACGACATTCCCGGCCGGCAAGCGGCCCGAGGCACTCATGATGAAAGGGACCCGCACGTTGGAGTCATAAAAATCCCGCTTCTTCCAGACACCGTGCTCTCTCAGCTGGAAGCCTTGATCCGAGTTGATGACGATGATGGTATCGCTCAGTCGGTTGGATTCCTCTAGGACTCTTAGCAGCTTACCCACCTGATCATCTACCAGTCGGATCATCCCGTAGTAGGTTCCACGGGCCAGCTGAATCTGCTCTGTAGTGAGATCAGGCGCTCCGCCGTAGATGTGGATGTTCTCCCGCTCGTAGCGCGGCTTCTTGATCAGTTCCGCGGCTGTGGGAAGGGGGAGGTCTATTCTATTTGGGTCAACGTAGTGGGAGGGCGAGATATGGCAGGCAACGTGAGGGGCGTGGAAGGAGACGCGCAGGGAGAAGGGCTGGTTGGTTGCCGTCAGTTGCCTCAAGCGCTCAACCGCTCGAGGAACGTCCTCAACTCCGGAGGCTGGAATGTCCAGTAGTCCGCCGATCATCCACTCATGGGTCTTGGTAAGGACCCGAGAAAGCAGCCGATCTCGCCACTTGAGCCTCAAGTGCTTGGTTGGCTTTCCGTGACTGTCCAGATCCGCGGGGGGATTCCCGTGCTGGAGCCAGTCCTGACTGAAAGCGTGGAGCTTGCCAACATTCTTTGGCTGGATACCTGCCTTCTTCCAGAGTTTCAGCAGCGAAGGATAGTGCGGCAGCACCTTCTTCCGGTAAAGACCCCGTGGCTGCGCAGGCTTTCCCATCGCCATGATACCGGTCTCGTGAGCGTAGAGGCTTGCCTTCATCGAGGTACGGGAGGGGATGCAGACCGGGTTCTGAACAATAGCCGACTCGAAGTGGATGCCAGCAGAAGCGATCCGATCCATATGGGGGGGCAGCGCCCAGGACCTGCCGTACGATCCCAGCGCATCGGCACGGCCATCGTCCAACATGATCCAGAGGACGCTAGGCGGGTCGGCTGGGACTTCCGTTGCGGCAGATGCAGGCACGACCAGCATCGCCAGGAAAAGGAAAATCGGGATGTATCGCATTGTTTCGACCTTAGGGTCTAAGCAAAAATAACTTGGCATTTTGGCATCTCATCTTCATACCATCTTCGGCCGCTCGCGAAATCCTCAATGTAGACCAGGCTACGCCTGAGGTTTCGCTCAATCGTTCGCGGCCAAATCTGGTGCAAATCTGAGCGCCAATTCTACCAAGTTATTCTTGCGCAGACCCTTAGTCCCGTTACCCGGAGCGCTAGCCCCAGTCGAGAAAGAAACTTCGGTTGAGTACGGGGGAGATTTTGCTGCTGACCGGCTCTCTCTTTGGAATCTGGGTTGATATTGCTAGCGGGTCAAGTCGTTCGCGGCTCTGCCGGACTTGGCTTCGCAATACGGGTAGTTCACCCGTCCGTGGGTTCGTTGGCTTCCCAGGTTTCCGTATTGTTCACTGCTCACTGCTCACTGCTCACTGCTCACTGCTCACTGCTCACTGCTCGCTGCTCGCTGCTCGCTGGCCGGAGTATACCAGCGTAGTCAGCGTGAATAGAATTTCCAGCGTCTGGAACGTCTAATAGAAGATTTTGAGGTTCTAGACTGGTCTTCAGGCTAGAATTGGTCTAGCCAAGCTCTTAGGGGCGTCGTGCTCTGCGTCTTGTGCTAGAAAAGATGGATTGAATCTTGTCAGGAGAGGCGATGGGTGGTTACTACCTGAAGTGGAGCCGAGCCGATAAACCCGAGACCTTTGATTTGCTCCAGGAGGAGACATTCATCGGGCGTAGGTCGGACTCCGGGATTGTGCTGCGGGATCCGTATGTTTCTAGGCGACATGCCAAGCTGGTCCAGAACGAAGGCGGCTTTACCCTTGTCGACCTGGAGAGTACTCATGGCACCTTCGTCAACGGGCTCCAGATCAAGGAACAGAACCTGAAAGAGGGGGATTGTATCCAGCTGGGTAGGGGGGATGTCGAGTTGATTTTTCTTTCCCCCGGCTACGTTGGAGCTCCCAACACGATGATCGTGGACCGAGATCTCCAGAAATCGGTTCTGCAATTGTCCACGGTCCTACCCTCGGCCACAGCCAAGTCCTCGGACTTGGAGAAGATATCGCATGTCCTCGATTTCCAATATGAATGGGAAAAGAGTTTTTCTGCTGAGAAGACCTTGCAGCAACTCCTGGGATCGGCCCTGGACGTGAGCGGCGCCGAGCGGGGCTTTCTTCTGACTCGTACTCCTGAAGGGTTCAGCTATGTTGCGGGAATGAACCATAAGAGCCAGCTTCTTTCCGAGCTGGAGTTCCAGACGAGCCAGAGTGTCGTCGAGCAGGTGGACCGAGAGGGAAAGCCGCTTTTCATGACCGAGGGGATTGACCAGAATCTTGCTAAGCAGGAGAGCATCGTCAACCTTCAGCTTCGTGCTGTGGCTTGTATGCCGCTGAAATGGCTGTCTTCCGAGTCAGAGGCTCCGGTAGTAAGGGGCATCCTTTACCTCGACAGTACCAGAACCATGCACACGTTGACGGGACTCGATCAGAAGATTCTAACCAGAATCTCCGTTGAGGTCGGTAACGTCTTCGAAAAACTGGAGCTGATCCAGAGTCTGGAGCAGGGACGAGTGGTCGAGAAGGAACTGGCCTTGGCTCAGGCGACTCAGCAGGCGCTTCTCCCGCAGGAGATACCCGACTCGGAGCACTTCTCAGTCCACGCCTACAGCAGTCCCACCCGCTACGTCGGTGGAGACTACTACGATTTTCTAGGCGGGGGCGCGGGAGGTCTAACAGGTGTACTGGCGGATGTTTCCGGGAAGGGTGTGTCGGCGGCTCTCTTGAGTTCCTTCCTGCAGGGAGTGCTGGAGGCGGAGTATCAGTCTGGGGCCCCCCTGGATGAAGTCCTCAATCGCACCAATCGGCATCTTTATCAGAAAACGCAGAGCAATCGATTCGTAACACTCTTTCTCTTCAGTCTCAGCGGTAGCGGAGAGGGCGCCTATATCAGTGCCGGTCACAACCCCGCTTATTTGTTACGGTCTTCGAGCGGTGAGGTCGAGGAACTGCCCTCGAAGAATCCGATTCTGGGGGCCTTTGATTTTGTTACCTATGAGACCACCCCTTTTCAGCTGCAACTCGGCGATCTACTAGTTGTCTACTCCGACGGTGTGACCGAAGCGATGGATCCGGATGGCAATATGTTCGAAGAAGAGAGGTTGATCCAGCTTGTGCAGGAGTTCGGGCCCTCCGGTGGGGAGGTTCTCGAAGAGAAGATCCTGGAGTCACTCGACCAGTTCACGCGAGGCATGTCCCAGTCCGATGACATTACGTTTCTCCTGATCGAGAGGATTGCCTAAGGGTCTGCGCAAGAATAACTTGGTAGAATTTGCGCTCAGATTTGCACCAGATTTGGCCGCGAACGATTGAGCGAAACCGCAGACGTAGCCGGGTCTACGTTGAGGATTTCGCGATTGAGGAGCGGCCGAATCTGGTGTGAAGATGAGATGCCAAGATGCCAAGTTGTTTTTGCGCAGACCCTAAGAGAGGAGGGGCTTCAAATTGCTGGCAGTTCTGGCCGTTGGTGGCACTGTTTCGCGCTGGCTTCATTATCCAGAGATGCCTTCCTCAGCAACCAGCAACCAGCAACCTGCGACCTCCAACCTGCAACCGATAGGTCTTGCGTCCGCCGTGCCCGGAATCTACGATTGTGAAGTAGAAAATGGCGAGCAATAGCGGATCAGGCGAGACCAGCCTCTCTAACAAGCAGTTGGGCGATTACGAAATCCTCGATCTTCTCGGGAGTGGAGGGATGGGTGAAGTGTATCGTGCCCGAGACAACCGCTTGGATCGCCAGGTGGCCATCAAGGTGCTGCCCAACGAGTTCACGGAGGATCCGGAACGGTTGGCTCGCTTTGAGCGCGAGGCCAAGCTGCTGGCATCACTCAATCACAGCAACATTGGCGCGATCTACGGTTACGAGGAGGCCGAAGGTCAGAAGTTCTTCGTCTTGGAGCTGGTTGAGGGTGAGACGCTCGCACAGCGGTTGGATAAAGGGCCTTTTCCGCTACGAGATGCCCTCAGAGTCGCGATTCAGATCGCCGAGGGCGTAGAGGCCGCGCATGAGCGAGGAGTCATTCATCGCGACCTGAAACCTGCAAATGTCAAGTTGACTCCGGATGGTAGGGTCAAGGTTCTGGACTTCGGCCTGGCCAAGGCGCTGGAGCGGGAGGAGGAGTCCCCTCGGATCGATCTAACCCGATCTCCAACACTGACCCACGACTCGACTCGTGCCGGCGTCATTCTGGGCACGGCTCCCTATATGAGTCCAGAGCAGGCTGAAGGAAAGTCGCTCGATCCGCGATCCGACATCTTTTCTTTTGGTTCCCTGCTCTACGAGATGATTACGGCTCAACAGGCGTTCTCAGGTGACACCCAGACGCGAGTTCTGGCTGCCATCCTGGAGAAGGATCCGAAGCCGATTGGCGAGATTGTCCAAGGGACACCACCCGAGGTGGATCGGATCATCGCCCGATGTCTTCGCAAGGATCCTGGACGTCGATTCCAGCACATGCAGGACTTGAGGCTGACGCTCGAGGATTGCCTACACGATCAGGAAGTTCCTTCTGCTCGGAAGCGTCGAGATGGGTCAGTCCTATTGTGGAAGCGGATGGCGGTTGCCTTGGGTGTCCTACTGGTGCTGGCTCTGGGATTGTCGACCTACCGCTGGGCCCGGCACCGACTTCACGACCGGCAGCCGGTTCTCAGCCGTGTCACCTCGGTTTCGGGACTCACCATTGATCCGGCATTTTCCGGCGACGGTAGCCTATTGGGATACGCCTCCGATCGCAGTGGGGACGGCAACCTGGATATCTGGATCCAACAAATCGGTGGAGGCGTCTCCCGTAGAACTGCTCACTTAGCCGACGACCGTCAACCTTCGTTCCATCCGGATGGCACCAAAGTAGTCTTTCGTTCCGAGAGGGCTAGCGGAGGTATCTACTGGACAACGACGCTGGGCGACGAAGCCAGCCCCAGATTGATGGTGGAAGAGGGCCGTCGGCCTCGAGTTTCCCCTGACGGCAGCCAGATTGCCTACTGGATTGGCCAGATCGGATCGGGATACAAACGGGGAAGTCTCTACACTATCGCATGGGGGGAGAGTCTTCCCCTCCGGTTGACCCCAGACTTTGCCGTGGCTAGTCACCCGGTCTGGTCGCCCGATGGAGAGTACATTCTGTTTCTGGGTTGGCCTGAAGCCAACACGATGGAAGACGAGGATTTTGATTGGTGGATGGTGAGCCTCGAAGACGGCAAGACTCAAGCTCTGGGAATGGGCAGGAGACTGACTAGGCGTGGGCTGAGTCAACCCGTCATTCCCAGTGTGTGGGTTGAAGATAGCAATGAATTGATTTTTTCGGCAACAATGGGAGACAGCACCAACCTTTGGCAGGTTCCGGTATCGACTCTCACGATGTCGATCTCTGGCCCGTTGGAACAGCTAACTGCTGGGGTAGGTCCCGAGCTGCAGCCCCACGCGGTTGCTCCCAATAAGATCGTATTCTCAACCCAAATGGAGAACCTCGACCTCTGGAGCCTCGACATCGATGCGGATGCCGGCCGAGTGCCCGAGCGGGCTGAGTTGAAGCGTTTGACGAATCACGCCGGCGAGGACTCCCAGCCATCCTTATCAACGGACGGAAATAAGGTTGCCTTCGTCTCGACCCGATCCGGCAATCCTGATATCTGGTTGATGGATCTGCAGGCCCAGACGTCGATCAACCTGACTGCCACTCCGGGGGACGAACGGTGGCCAAAAACAGGGCTAACCGGTTCCCGGGTGGCATACGGTACCCGAACCCGAAGTGCCGAGCGTTGGACCATCTATACGGTTGAAACGGAAGGAGATCTGACCCGAAGGAAGAGTTGTGGCGACTGTGGCCGGCCACTCGATTGGTGTTCGACTGGAGACTATATTCTCTACGTCAAAGGCCAATCCAATCGAAGCGTGTGGATGTTGGAGGAGGCGACCTCTCGGAAGGTGAAGTTATTGGAGCACCCGGAATTCGACGTAATCCAGGCTCGCCCTGATCCCAGCGACCGCTGGATCGCCTTTACGGTTGAGGAGGAGCCGCTCAAGGCCCGAGTCTACATTGCTCCTTTTCGGATGGAGGATCTGGCGGATGAAGCCGGGATTGAAACGACCCAGTGGATGCCTGTGACTGATGGTCAGCGCTGGGACGGGATGGCCCGATGGTCACCGAACGGAAACTTCCTGTATTTCGTATCTGACCGCGGGGGGTCTCGGGGTATTTGGGCCCAGAGGCTCGAACCCAGCAGTAAGAAACCCATAGGTACCCCACGCTTGATCCGACACTTTGAAGAAACTCGTTTGTCGCTCTCAGGAGTCTCACCTGGCTCCCTCAGGATCAACGTGGCCAAGGACAAGATCGTCTTTACGCTGAGAGAGATGACGGGCGATATCTGGCTGGTGGACTTGAGCAGCCGGGATTGAAATAGTGCTCTGTATCCGTTAGTACCCCATAGTCTAGGGTTCCTTGGTCGATGAAAAGTTCACAGACTGGTCAAGTTGTGGAATACAAGAGAAAGTCCTGGGCCTTTGAGAGAACACTGGTAGAGGTCGTGCTGACGCCTATCGCTGCGAGTATCGAGATAAGTCAACCCCAACGGGGTTGCGTCTTATAGCCCAGGGTTTCCGAACCCTGGGATGCGCGGGATAAATCAAGCCCTTGAGGACTCCTATGTAGCTCTAAAGATCAACCCTGTAGGGGTTGTGGAAGGTGAGGACCACGGCGCAATCGCGCACAGCTTGAAGCAGGAGGCCATAACCCCTACAGGGTTGGGATCAAAAGGGATGGCTGTTTGCCCAGGGTTAGGAAACCCTGGGCTGTACGCCGCAACCCCGTTGGGGTTGACCTCGCTGATGTCGGCGGTATGAGGCCGCTCGCTACGTCTAGGTTATTACTTCAAAGGAGACGATCCATGAATTCGTTCTCGAAAGTGCAGGTACCAGGGCCGGAAGAGGCTCTTCCAGGGCGTCAGGAGCAGATGCCTGTGGCGGAGTCTCACTTTATTCTGAAAAGCCCTCTGAGTCCTTCTTTTCCAGAGGAAATGGAGCTAGCTCTTTTCGGTATGGGCTGTTTCTGGGGCGCCGAGAGAAAGTTCTGGGAGGCGGAGGGCGTTTTTTCTACAGCGGTCGGTTATGCCGCGGGGCTCACTCCGAATCCCACCTATCAGGAAGTCTGCAGCGGCAGAACCGGACACAACGAGGTGGTGCAGGTTGTGTTCGACCCAGGTTCTACCAACTACGAGGTCATGCTCAAGATTTTCTGGGAAAGTCACGATCCCACCCAGGGGATGAGGCAGGGCAACGATATGGGGACCCAGTACCGGTCGGGAATCTACACGTTCTCAGGCGAGCAGTCGAGCTTGGCTGAGACTTCTCGAAGTGCCTTCCAGGAGATGCTGACCCAGGCCGGATTCGCCGCCATCACGACGGAGATCCTGGCCGCACCCGAATTTTACTACGCCGAGGATTACCACCAGCAATACCTGGCCAAGAACCCCTATGGATACTGTGGTCTGGGTGGCACCGGGCTAACCTGTCCAGTTGGATTGAGCGCGGTTGAGGGCCGCTAACTGACCGATATCGGGATGAGTTGGCTCGGGGGAGGCCGAAATCCAAACCAAACAGATTTCTGAAGACCTGGTTTCCGAGCCCTCAGCGGATGCAGGCGGCTCCGGTTATGACTGTCTGGCTCCAGACGGTTCCGAGATTCGCCTGCTGCTGGCTCGAAAAGGAGGGAGTCTGGTCCACTGCAGTCTTGGAGCGGGCCAAGTATCGGCGCCGGTTCGCCATCAAACGGTGGAGGAGCTCTGGTATTTCATCGAAGGGCAGGGAGAAGTCTGGCGCAGGCCTCCGGGAGCGGCAACCGGTGAGGTGACCTTGGTGCGACCTGGAACCGCCCTCGACCTACCGGTAGCAACCCACTTCCAGTTCAGAAACACGAGTACCCGGCCTCTGCGGTTCATCATCGTCACGATGCCCCCCTGGCCAGGTGACGAAGAAGCAGTACCGGTTGACGGTATCTGGTAGTAGCGGTGGCCTCCAGGCCCCCGTCCCTCGAGCCAGAGGCTCGAAAGAAAGAAGACTTCGGCCTGGAGACCGAACCCACGTCCTGATCCCGCAAGCAAAGCGAAGTCTCAGCTCAGCCCCACCCCCAGCAGCGCTGGCCCAATTCGAGAAAGAAACTTCGTCTGAATTCATCATCTACGCTGAAGGCGTTATTGCGTGTAGCCCAGGGTTGCAATGCGAAGCGAGCTGCCCTGGGTTTAAGTTGTCCCCTGCCTTTCCTACGCTGAAAGCGTTGTTGCCAATACGCCGCGGTCCGCAATAACCCCGTTGGGGTATGGGCCTTTAGCGAATCTGACCCAGGGTAGCTCGCTTCGCATTGCAACCCGGGGCTACACGCAATAACACCTTCGGCGTAGATCCTCTCGAAGCAAACTCGTGGTTCCCTCCCAAGTGTGCTGAGGTCGCAGAAGCTAATTCTGACTCATCACCCAGCTGGGTTTCTTCAGAGCTTCGGCGTAGAGCTGCTTCCACTGACCCGAACCATCGTCGGGCACCACTTCCATCTTCACACCCGGAGCGAATACGGGTCGGCGTCCGTTCATGAAGTCATCCCAATACTGTAGGCCGTGGGCGTAGTAGTCTGCTTCTCCGGCAGGCCAGGAGACACGGATCAACAGGTTTGGATGAGGATAGGGCTTAGCGATAGGGTCGATCCGGAATCGTTCGACGGCATCCCAATCCACCTCAACTCCGAGCCCCGGACCCTGGGGGATAGGAGCGAGGCTTCCCTCGACCTGGATCGGTTGTTTCAGTAGGCTGTTCTGGTAGAGGTTGTGGCAGTTGACCGCAGGCCAGCGCGCGTGGCTGCACACGGCCGCGAAGTGAAGGGCCCAACTGGCTGTTATTCCCGTCCCTACCAACTGCAGCCAGAAGACTTTGTTGGCCTCGGCGATGATGTGGGCTTCGTGCAGGATCTGGCTGGCACCGCCGTGTACTACGAATCCATCGCAGACATTCTCCTTTAGCGCCGTCATCAAGGGGGGATTTCCCACGTGCATCGCCAGGGGAATCGAGGTATGACGCCGAAGATACTGGTTGCCCGCTACGTCGCTCTGGGGGATCGGAGATTCGTAGATCTTGACGTGAGGGTAGCGCTCCAGCTCGCACAGGAGTCGGACGGCGTGAGCCGAATCGTTGCACAGGGTGTTGAAGTCCAGATCGATTTCGAAGTGGTCTGGCACCTCGGAGGTGACCGTCCGCAGCTGCTCCCTCAGATCGAACCAGGGCCGGGCTTTGACCTTGTAGCTGGTGTAGCCGCCGGCAATGGCCTCCCTGCATTCTGAGAGCCAATCTTCCGCCGGCATCTCAAGCGACCACCAGGAAATGTGAGCCTGATCTCTGACCCGGTTGCCGAGCAGTTGATAGATGGGAGTCCCCAGCGCCTTGGCGACCGCATCGAAGAGAGCCATCTGGAGGCCCGACCCGAGGGAGTCGTCCCACATCAGCTCGGTGGCAGTTCCTCCGATGGCGCGGCTCACGGATTCGTCGGTAACCGCACCCCAGGTGTAGAAGCACATGGTCTCACCCAGGCCCTGGACTCCGCAGTCGAGTTCCACCTGGCAGAACTCGAAGATGGTCCAATGGGGAAGCTCACGAATCATATTCCGACGAGGCACTTCTCGGAAGGGGACATCCAGCCAGGTTCGCTTGATGCTCTTTACGGTCAGGTTCATGGCGAACTCCTCGGTTGCGAGCTTTCGGTTGCGAGTTATGGGTTACAGGTTACAGGTTACAGGTTGCAGGTTGAAGCCCTTCACCCAGGGTTCTGCTCCCCGCACTTGTGACGACCTGGCTGGAGCGCTACCATACGTTACGGATCCTCAACAGTTTGGAGGTGTGTTATGGGTGCTGAGAGTCGTCGGAACTTCTTGCGAAAAAGTGGATTGGGACTGGCTGCTACTGCGAGTCTGGGTGGTCGTCGGAGCGTTCGGGGAGCCAATGATCGGATGGTTCTGGGAATCATCGGATGCGGCGGTCGCGGACGTCGTCTAGGGCAGGAACTCAGCTCCTTTGGCGATGCGCGGGTCGCCTACGTCTGCGACCCGGATCAGGAGCGGGTTGATCAGGCGCTGAAGGTCACGGGAGCGGACCACGGTGTGAATGATCTGCGTCGGATTCTGGAGGATGTCTCGGTGGACGCCGTCGTTATCACGGCTTGCGATCACTGGCATGCGCCAGCCGCGATTCTGGCGTGCGAAGCGGGTAAGCACGTCTACGTTGAGAAGCCTTGCGGACATAATCTACGCGAGGGTCGCCTGCTGGTTGAGGCTGCTCGGCGGCATCGGCGCGTAATGCAGCATGGCA
>CAUZIZ010000010.1:0-64239 GCA_963579905.1 Acidobacteria bacterium UBA6911
TCCCTCCTGAGAGGGTCGGTTGCCCGAGCGGTTGACGGCATAGAGCACTTCGCCCCTCTGGCCCAGCGTCACGATCAGCGGCGCGTAGCCCCACTGCCCGTCGTAGCTGATCCCGTCGGACGAAAGGACCGTTTTCCGAGTTTGACCGTTCCAGCTGGGGTTCAACCGAGTGGCCACCTCTGCTTTCCGTTTTCGGAGGATTTCGCTATGCTTTTTCTTCACCTGAAATGCCTCCTTTCGGCCCTCTCTGAAGATTCTTTGTCGAACTCCAGAATACCCGTCAGGTCTGGAATTTCAGGTGTTTACACGTGGTTTCATCCACTTCCATCTACTTGTTTTGGGGCTAGATACTCATCGGCATGATTACATACTGATGTAGATATCCCCCGTCCTCTTGGGGGTGAAGTAGCCCTTGGGTCTCCGAATTTCGTAGATCTAACACGAACTGTTCACTTTCTAAAACAAGGAGAAAGTCCAGCAGATATTGAGCATTGAACCCCATCTCCACAGGCTCATCTTCGTATTCAACGGCGATCGTCTCCTTCGCCTGACCAACCTCGGAGTTGGTCGACGATAGCTCCACTTGGCCCTCGCTAAACGAAAGTTTCACCGCGTGGGTAAGTTCGTCCGCTAGAACCGATACCCGCCTGAGACTGTCTATGAAATCGGCCGTTCTTCCCACGATTCTTCGGTCGTTCTCCTTCGGAATAACCATCTCGTAATTAGGGAATTCCCCGCTTAAAATCCGGGAGGTCAACAGGCGTTCACCTATCTTGAAGAACAACTGCTTCTCACCGATACCAAACTCCAAACTTGCTACCGGCTCGCCGAGCAGCTTTAACACCTCAATTAGTGCTTTCTTGGGTATTAGCACCCGAACCTCGTCCCCAATTGACGATAAATCAAATTCCCGCCTAACAAGAACGAGACGGTGCCCATCTGTGGTTACCAGTGTCATCCCTCCACGATTCATTACTGCCAACGCACCATTTAAGGTGTATCGGCTTTCCTCCTGCGTAATGGCGAAAACACATCTGCTTATCATGTTTCGTACCACTACCGAATTCAGAGTCACCGTTTTTCCTTTGAACTCACCTATGTCAGGAAAATTGCTTTTGGAAAGTGTCGCCAATTTAAAGCGCGATCGGTCGTAACTTATTTCCAACCATTCGTCTTTATTTTCTTTTATATGAATTATGGCACCTTCCGATGCGAATCGAACGATGTCGAACAGTTTTCTGGCTGAAACAGTTAGTGTCCCGCTTACTTTCACCTCAGCTTCGCAACTGCATCGGAGTGTTACATCGAGGTCGGTGACGGTAATCCTCAGAATATTTCCTACTGTTTCGAGCAAAGCATTCGCAAGGATAGGAACCGTCGTTTTGCGCTCGACTATTCCGTTTATGTAGTGAAGCTCCTTAAACAGGTTTGTACGAGAAAGGATGACATCCATGGAAGAGTACTCCTATTGGTAGAAAATAAATCCTTTTATCCTAGATGTAGTAGTAGGGTTTGTGGATTCTGTGATTGGAGTGAAAGAGTCTTTGTTTTCATCATCTTCTGGAAAAGAGAACCTGTGGATGGTTTCTGTTGAAGCTGTGTATGTTTCAGGAAAAGAGATAGAAAAATATTGATCCAGAGGAATCAGATGAAGAAGACGTGGAAAACCACCGTACGGTCATGTAATTGAATCAGTTAGCTTGTTAATGGTTTTTTCGAGTTGCGGGTCTCTCAAGCGCAGATCCTGGATCTTGCGGACTGCATGGAGAACGGTGGTATGGTGCCTGCCTCCAAAATCTCTACCTATCTGAGGCAACGAGTTGCCGGTGAGTTTCTTGCTGAGAAACATCGCGATCTGACGAGGTAGGGCCACACTCCGGGAATTATTTTTGATTTTGAAATCGGATGGTTTGAGAGAAAAGTGGCGAGCAACCACCCGCTGCACAAAATCCGACGTAATAACACGAGAGCTTGATTCGGTAAGGTTCTTGAGTGCGGACTGAGCAAGGTCCAGAGAGATGTTCTCACCAGTGAGACTGCTATACGCGGTTAAGCGAATAAGGGCCCCTTCGAGTTCTCGAATATTTGATTTGGTGTTGCTGCAGATGAAGAAGGCCACATCGTCCGGCAGCGGGATACGATGTAGCTCGGCCTTCTTACGAAGGATGGCAACCTTCGTCTCCAGGTCCGGCGTTTGAATGTCCGCTATAAGGCCCCACTCGAAGCGACTATGGAGTCGCTCTTCCAGGGTAGGGATGTCGCGAGGCGATGAATCACTCGAGATCACTATCTGCTTCTGGGCGTCGTAGAGAGCGTTGAAGGTATGAAAGAATTCTTCCTGGGTTCGTTCCTTCCCCGCCAGGAACTGAATGTCATCCATCAGAAGCACATCGATGTTACGGTACTTCTCGCGAAAGGCAGGGGTTCGATCGTAGCGGATGGCATTGATAAGCTCGTTCATGAAGTGCTCAGAGGAGATGTAGGCGAGGTTGGTCTGGGGGTACACGATCTTCACCGAGTGACCGATCGCGTGCATCAGGTGGGTCTTCCCGAGGCCGACACCACCATAGAGAAAAAGAGGGTTGTAGGCCTTAGAGGGTTGTTCGGCGACTGCGATGGAGGCGGCATGGGCCAATTGGTTGCTTAGACCGACAACGAACGAGCCAAAAGTATAACGGGTGTTCAGATTGTAGGCCGGAGCGTCCTTCGAAGGCTTAGTGAAGTTCGGAGCACCCGAAGCCACCTCACCCAGAGCCAGGGAGTCCTCATCCCTCTCGCCCACAATAAAAAGAACCTGGAGGTGGTCAAGGGAAACCTCTTCCAGCGAATCACGAATAGTCACACTGTAGTTTTGAGCGAGCCAGTACTTAAAGTGGTTGTTTGGAACACGAACAAGAAGCTTTTTAAGAGCAAGATCGTGCTCGGCAAGAGATGTGGGGCGAAACCACAAATCGAAGTTTTGAGGCGAGATCCGCTTCTCGACAGATGACAGAACACAATCCCAAGCATGCATATACGAGGCCCCAACCAGGAACAAGAAACGGTGACAGAAAAAGAGGAACCACTGGTGTCAACGACAGGAAAGGCCCGTGGGATTCCCATAGTTTTTCCACACCCCGTGAAAAAATCGACGCGGGTCTTTTGTTAGAGCACCAAGCCTCTCCCAAGCAACGATGCAAAAAGTATCACGCACCGTGATGGGGAAGGAAGGGCTTTTCTGCCAAGAAGCGAAGATGCAGGATGTTACGAACCCACCAAACGAAAGAAAGAGGCGACCAAGGAGCAAGTTTAAGGAGAGACATTAAGAAACCACATGAGAGTCTGTAAACAAGAACGGCGGTTTCTCTGTGCAGGCGGGAGTTTCCGAAGAGGCGACGCTTTTGGGGTCAAACGAGGAGCCAAAGCCAAGAGGCGCTTTGTGGTGTTTTTTAACGTTTTGGGTGATTTCCAGTGGGCGGCGAGGTCGGCTCATAGAAAGGGAGTAGTTTCTTGTAGGTGGTCTGCAGATCTTCGGGTATTACCCGGGTCTGGGCTAGAACACTGATGTAGTTCACGTCAGCAATCCAACGAGGCACAACGTGCATGTGGAGATGCCCGGCGATGCCCGCACCGGCGCTTTGTCCGATGTTTAGGCCTACATTGAAGCCGTCGGGGTTGTAAGCGCGACGCAGGAAGATTTCACAATCCCGCGAAAGATGAGCCATTTCTTCGATCTCGACACAGGTGGCCTCGGACAAAGAGCCCACATGGCGACGGGTAACCACGAGAAGGTGACCAGCTGTGTAGGGAAAGCGATTAAGAACAATGAAGTTGTGGCGCCGCCGAGCCAAAACGTGATTTTCACGGTCTTGCTCAGCTGCAAGAATCGAACAGAAAACACACCCAGATGGGTTCTTGGTCGAGGTGATGTAGGGAAAACGCCATGGGGCCCAAAGGTGGTCCATCCTAGGTTATGGGTCAGAAGCCCGGGGGCCCGATCGGTGGGAACTTAGGGTCTGCGCAAGAACAACTTGGCATTTTGGCATCTCATCTTCACACCATCTTCGGGCCGCTACGCAATCGTGAAATCCTCAACGTAGACCGGGCTACGCCTGCGGTTTCGCTCAATCGTTCGCGGCCAAATCTGGTGCAAATCCGAACGTCAATCCTACCAAGTTATTCTTACGCAGACCCTTAGGAGTTGATAAGCTCCTTCAGTTCCTTCCCCGGCTTGAAATAGGGAACCTCTTTTGCGGGCACATGAACCTGATCCCCGGTTTTGGGGTTACGCCCCTTACGCTCGGATCGGGAACGCAGGCGAAAGCTCCCAAAGCCACGCAACTCTACCTTGGTGCCGGACTTGAGTGACTCGATAATGCTGTCCAAAACAGTCTGAACAATAACCTCGGCATCCTTTTTGCTCAGATCTGAGTTTCTCGCGACATCGTCCACCAGCTCAGCCTTCGTCATCTTGGGACCCTTCCTCCTTCGTGGATTCGTCGGCTTGTTCGGCCTTCTTCTTTAGTTCGTCGAGTTCCCTCCCGGCGATGTCACCGATCGAAGTTGTTGCAACCTCCGGTGTGTACGACCAGGAGGGTTCCTTTTCTGTCGTCTCGTCCTTGAGCGCCCTGACAGACAGGCCTATTTTGCGTTCCAGGAGGCTGAGCTTGATGATTTTGAAGTCAAGCGTCTGACCCACTTCAAAGTGCTTCTCCGGATCCTCAATTCGCTTACTGTCGAACTCGGAAACGTGGCACAGGCCCTCGACCCCTGCGGTCAGTTCGACGAAGGCACCGAAGGTGGTCAGGCGGACGATCGTGCCAGAGATCAAATCACCCGTCTGGTGTTGGGAGAAGAACTCCTCCCACTTGTCGGGCTCCATCTGTTTGGTGCCCAGAGAGAGGCGCTGATTCTCAGGATCGACGCTGAGGACAACTGCCGATACCTCATCTCCCTTCTTGAGAATTTCCGAAGGGTGTTTCACCTTCTTGGTCCAGCTCAGGTCCGAGATATGGACCAGTCCTTCGACTCCTTCCTCGACCTCGATAAAGGCGCCGAAATCTGTGAGATTACGGACCTTCCCTGTGACAATTGAGTTGACGGCGTATCTTTCTCCGACCAGGTCCCAGGGGTTGGGCTCAATCTGCTTCATGCCCAAAGAAATTCTGCGTGCCTGGGGGTCGACATCAAGCACAACGGCCTCAATCTCATCACCAACCGATAGAAGTTTTGAGGGGTGCTTGACCCGCCGGTTCCAAGTCATCTCGGAAATGTGAATCAATCCCTCGACGCCATTCTCCAGTTCAACGAAGGCCCCATAGTCGGTAAGGCTCACCACCGCCGTCTGCACTCGAGTGTTCCGAGGGTAGCGAGAGGAAACCGACAACCAGGGATCATCGGTTAGCTGCTTGTACCCCAGAGACACTTTTTCTTCTTGTCGATCGAACTTGAGCACCTTGACCTCGAGCTCATCCCCCACCTTGAAAAGATCGGAGGGGTGGTTGACCCGACCCCAGGACATATCGGTAATGTGTAGTAGACCATCGATACCGCCCAAATCTACGAAGGCACCGTAATCAGTTATGTTCTTGACGATACCCTTGGTGACGGACTCTGCCTCGAGCCCACGAAGTGTCTTTTCTTTCTGTTTGGAGTACTCCTCCTCAAGGACGGCTTTGCGAGACAGAACAATATTTCCCCGACGCTTGTTGACCTTGATAACACGAAGCCGAAGCACCTCGTCCCTTAGGTTCTGGGGGTGCCTAACCGGGTGAAGATCAACTTGGGATCCCGGGAGGAAGCCACGGACCCCAATGTCGACGGCGAACCCTCCCTTTATGCGCTCGATAACTCGACCCGTGATTACAGACTCATCCTCGTAGGCACGCTCGATGGTTTCCCAGATTTTCATCTGCTCTGCTTTTTCCCGAGAGAGAACAACCCCCCCCTCTGAGGTCTCGGTGCTCTCCAGAAGAACATCGACTGCATCACCTGGTTTGATCTGAATGCTTCCATCCTTCTGGCGGAACTCTGCTAAGGAGACCAACCCTTCAGACTTGAAACCAACGTCGATGATCACATGCGACGGAGTAAGTTTGAGAACTGTCCCGGAAACCACCTCTCCCTCCGCCAGGTTTTTGAAACTCGTGTCGTAAGCCTCAAGCAGCGCCTCGTAATCGAGATCACTTGAGTCCTCGATAATTGGAGCGGTGGGTGGTATTACCGCCTCTGCCTCTGGAGTGTCCGGAGACGGGGCGGCCTTCTTGTTTTCAGTGGTAATGGACATCTAACAAAGTCCTCCGAGGGTGGCTCAGTGGAGCACGGAAATGAGTGGAGATGAGACTGCAGACACCAAGAACGTAGCGCACCTGAAGCGGGGAATTCAAAGGCTGACTAGGCCAACCAGACTGATATGGAAGCCCAAGATAACGTGTCTAATCGGCGATCACACCTCTATCCTCTATTACGCAAGGGGGACTTATATCCTGCCCGGCAACCCCTTGTCAAGCATTCTGACTCAAGCAACAAAATGAAGTTCCAGGATAGAGTTACGAAGACACACGACTCGACTTCTTGGTCGGGGATCTGGTAAACTGCATTTTGGTGGTAAGACCCGCTCCGGATATTTGAATTTAGCTAAGGGTGCCGCAAATGAAAGCTGGAATTCATCCGCAATACGAGGTTGTAAAGGTCCATTGTGCCTGCGGAGAAGAGTGGGAAACCCGCTCCACCAAAGGCAGTGAGATCCGCCTTGAGATTTGCTCAAGCTGCCACCCGTTTTTCACTGGGAAACAGAAGCTCGTGGACACTGCAGGACGAGTCGAGCGCTTCCAGAAGAAGTACGGCCTGACCCAATAACCCTCCCTACCCATGCTTGAGAAATTGGAGACCTTGGAGGCAAGGTACGAAGAGCTGTCTCATGAGCTCGGCGACCCATCGATTACCGCCAACCCTGACAGGCTTCGTGATACGGGCAAAGCTCACTCGGATCTTCGCGAAGTCGTTGACAAGTATCGGCAATACAAGCAGATATCAAAGCAGCTTATAGGGGCGCGTCAGATCATCGAAGTGGAGTCAGAGGAGGATCTGCTCGAACTTGCCCGGGATGAGATTGGCGTCCTTGAGACGAGCCGCAAGGAGTGCGAGCAAGAGTTGAAGACCCTCTTGATTCCCACAGATCCAAACGATCAGAAGAATGCCATTTTGGAGATCCGGGCGGGCACCGGGGGCGACGAGGCTACTCTCTTCACCCAGGATTTATTCCGCATGTACTCCCGATATGCCGAGTCAAGGGGTTGGAAAGTCGCGGTTCTTTCGGTGCACCCCTCATCGGTTGGCGGCATTAAAGAGATCATCGCGTCACTTGAAGGAAAGCAGGTGTACGGCCGACTGAAGTACGAGAGTGGAGTGCACCGGGTACAACGCGTTCCTGAAACCGAGACCCAGGGCCGTGTGCACACTTCGGCTGTTACTACCGCCGTCCTACCGGAGGCGGATGAAGTCGAGGTTGCAATAGAGCCCAAGGACCTGAGAATAGACACCTACTGTTCTTCTGGACCCGGGGGGCAATCGGTGAACACGACGTATTCCGCAGTCCGAATCACGCATCTCCCCACTGGCGAGGTCGTTACCTGTCAGGATGAGAAGTCGCAGATCAAGAACAAGAGTCAAGCCATGAAAGTGCTTCGCTCGAGATTGTATGAGGTCGCCTTGCGGGAGCAGCAGGATGAGATCGCGGAAACGCGACGTGCCATGGTCGGGACTGGGGACCGAAGCGAAAAAATCCGGACCTACAATTTCCCCCAGAGCCGGGTCACGGACCACCGTATTGGACTGACGCTGCACCGTTTGGAGGGTGTTCTTCAGGGCGGTCTGGACGAGATCATCGATGCTCTGGAAACATCCGAGCAAGAGGGCGCGATGGAAGAGCAGAAGATAGCTTAATATTTGGTGGAACCTGATCACCGATTGAGCTCGAAGGAGTGTCAGACGATAGGCAGCGCCGTCACGTACGGTACCGCCTATCTTCGTAAACACCAACTTCCCAATCCTCACTGGGATGCGGAGGTGATCGTCCGATCGATCCTGGGTCGCGATCGCGCTTTTTTGTTTGCTCATCCCGAAGAGCCTTTGTCCGCAGATCAGCAAAGACGTATCCAGCAATGGTTGCTGAAGCGAGGGCGACATTACCCAACCCAATATCTGAGGGGAGAGCAGGAGTTCTTCGGGCGAGAGTTCAAGGTAGAACCCGGTGTTTTGATCCCGAGGCCAGAGACAGAGCTACTGGTTGAGGTCAGCCTCGAGTTGCTGGCCAAAATGAGGGCCGAAGCAGGCGAGGTGCTGGATGCCGGGACGGGTTCGGGCTGCATTGCTGTGAGTCTCGCCTGCGAGTTACCCCTGGCGGTTGTCACCGCGACCGATGTGTCGCGAGTAGCGTTGAAAGTGGCGGCGAGCAACGCAGAACTCCATGGGTGTTCTAAGCGTATCCGGTTCGAGAAAATAAACCCGTCGGATCCCCTGGCACAAGGCAGGGATCGCTACCATTTGATCGTCTCGAATCCGCCCTACGTAGGAATCTCCGAGAAGGTGTGGGTGGAGAAGTCGGTTTTGGAGTACGAGCCCCAGGGAGCGGTGTTCGCCGGTCCCACCGGGATGGAAGTTTACGAGCTCCTTCTTTCCGGAGGAAGGGGCGTGTTGCGAGAAGAGGGAAGGCTCGTCCTCGAACTCGGCCACGGGCAGAAGCAAAAGGTTTGTAATTTGGCGGCAGGACTAGGATGGAGCCATCTCAGTACCCGAAAGGATCTCGCAGGGATCGATCGTTGCGCCGTGTTTGGCTTGGATAGGAGTTGACTCAAGTCCATGAAGGCTTGCCTGTTTTGTCAGATTGCCACCCGACAGCTACCGGCGGATATCGTAGCTGAGACGAAATTGGCGCTGGCCTTCCGAGATATTAGCCCCCAGGCACCGTGCCACATTCTTGTGATCCCAAAGAAGCACGTCGCTACGCTCCACGAGGCGACTCCCGAAGACGAGGAGTTGCTGGGACACCTGATGCTAGTTGCGCAGGGGATCGCTCGCGAACAGGAAGTGGCGGCTGCCTATAGAATCGTTATCAACAATGGGGCGAGCGCCGGGCAAACTGTGTTTCACCTGCACATTCACCTGCTCGCCGGCCGCCGCCTGGGCTGGCCTCCTGGCTAATTATTCTGATTGTTCTGGAGGTTGTTCGTTCTCTGCCAGGGGGCACGCCACAGGCAACCCCGGACTCGCGAAAAGAGACTGTTCGAAGCGCTGTCCAGCCAACCCGAAGGCGCTTGATATACTGGAGATGGAAGTAAAGCAGGCTGAATCGAACAGCAACGGAGGCACGCTCGAATGGATGACCTGATCAAGGAAATACTGGCCCGCCTGGGCGAGGACCCCGAAAGGGAGGGATTGGCGGGCACCCCAGAACGCGCGAGCAAGGCGTTTCGCTTTCTGACGAAGGGGTACCAGGACGATGTTGACAGCCTCCTCAACGGAGCGTTCTTCAAGGTGGCCTGCGACGAAATGGTTATCGTAAAGAACATCGAAGTCTACAGCCTCTGCGAGCACCATCTGCTACCCTTTTTCGGCAAGTGTCACGTTGGCTACCTTCCCTCGGATAGAGTGATCGGCTTGAGCAAGATTCCCAGGATCGTGGAGATGTTCGCACGGCGGCTCCAGGTTCAAGAACGGCTCACCCAGGAGATTGCACAGACGCTGAACAGCAAGATTGAGCCCAAGGGGGTGGCGGTTGTCATAGAGGCGCAGCATCTCTGCATGATGATGCGCGGAGTGGAGAAACAGGGAACGCGAGTGACGACTTCGGCGATGCTGGGCAAGTTCCGCGAGGATCAGCGATCGCGTCTAGAGTTCTTGGCCCTGGTGAGGAGCAACGGGGAATGAGACTGACGCAGAGCGGACTCGGAGGAACCTCAAGTGATACTCCCAAATACCTCGCAGGGGCCATTCTACTCAGCTTTTATCTGGGCGTGCTTGTCCTTGGTCAGGGAGCTAGTCAGGCACAGCAGGAAGATGCCCAGGTGCAGGAGGACCCGATTCGGGTGGATGTCAACCTGGTCATGCTGCGTTTTACGGTAAAGGACGCGCAACAGCAGTTTGCAAATACTTTAGCGGAGAAGGATTTTCGAGTTCTGGAGGAGGGAGTTCCTCGCGAGGTGGTATTGTTTGAGGCCCCCAAGAGTTCCGGACGCAAGCCTACCCGATTGTGGCTGGCGTTTTTGCTGGACGTCAGCGGGAGCACTTTCGCGACCAGAGCCGAGGAGATCATTGCGGCGCAGACCTTCCTGGATAACGTACACAACTTCACCCAAGTCGGAGTCTTTGGTTTCACCGACAAACTGATCCAGTTCCAGGATTTCACCGACCACCGGGACATGGCGGGGAAAGCCTTCCAGGCAGCGCGCCGGCACCTAGGCCGCACTGCAATCTACGACTCTGCAGAAGACTTGATCGCGAGTCTCAACAAGAAGGCGGCGGCCGACGATGGCAGGGTACTCATCATTGTTTCAGACGGCATGGACGACGAGTACACCAAGTCTGACCGCACCGCAGCACTGGCCCGCAGCGGCAAAATCACCATTTACACAATACTGGTTCCGTCCGCTGCAACGCTCTACATCGGACCCTCTCCCTCAAGCGCCAATGCTGTTGATGAAGATGCGGACGAGAAGAAGCTTGCCTTTGGAAGGCTTTCCCAGGCGACCGGAGGAAAGCATTTCAGCGGACTCGAAACCATCCTCGACTTCGACTCCACTCTGGCGCAGATTAATGACGACATCTTCGGAAATCTCTACACGATCGGGTATTACAGCGATCGCGTTCTCCAGGAAAAAGAGTTGGGAAAGATAAGGATTGATGTGGGTGTGCCGGGAATGCAGGCATCGGACCCCTTTAAACAGATTCCCGACTTGCTCCAGGTTAAGAGAAAGTTTATCGCGGCCCTGTTCGACAGCCAGGCCAACGCGGAAATGCCGGGCTATGCGAACAGAGACTTCAACGAGATTGGCGCGGAGATTGACATCCTCAAATCCAAGCGGGAAGGTGCGTCCGGCGTTGGGCTCCCGTTCAGAATCAAGATAAGCCCCTTCACCCTCTCAAGGGGAAAAAAGGGTGGCGTTCGGGCACAACTGGGGATCATTGGCCAGTTGGTCGATTCTGCCGGCAACGAAGTAGTGCGTCTACGTGAGTTCTTTCGTGCTTCACTCTCGGCGAAAGAGATTCAGGCAGGGCGAGGAATCATTTACAGCAATAAACTCTTCGCGCCCCCGGGTGAATACCATCTCAGGCTGGTGTTGCTCGAGATTCCCTCCTGGAAGATCGTCGTCTTTGAGAGGCCAGTGCTGATCACTTCCAGGTAGTCCACAAGTCCCCTTTCTCTTCCCGACTGAGGGTTAAAGGGGCCGCCTGGATTCTACGCTGGACCCTGACCAGTCGTAGGCTTCGCAGTACTCTTTCAGGGTGTCCATGCTTTGCTGATAGGTCCGGACCCAATCCTCGCCGCTAGCATCGGGAGGCACCGTGAAGGGAGGGCCTATCTTGACCAGAGCCGGAGAAAAAGGTTTCGGTATCCGAAATCCGTCCCAGCTCCGGGTATGCCAGAAACTCTTGGGCTCGATGTGGAAGGGGACAATGGGATGACCTGTCTTCTGAGATAGCCAGATTGGACCAGGCTTGACCTGGTACAAGGGACCTGTGGGGCCATCGATTGTGAATGCGACGTCTCCACCTCTTCGCAAATGACGTCTGAGCTCGAGCAGCGCCCTGGTACTTCCCCGAGTACTGGAGCCCCTGGCTGCCACGTATCCAAACTTTTCGATGATGCGGGCGATGTAGTCGCCGTCACCATGAGGGCTGGTGATGACGGAAATGTTCCGGAAACGCCAGAAATGAGTGGCGTAGAAGATCTGATTGTGCCAGAAACTGAGAATTGCCGGAGTGCCGTCCTTCTTCAGCTGCTCGACGTGTTCCCAACCCTCGACCCGGTAGCGCAACAGTGAGCCGATCATCCAAACGAGAGCCCAACCGCAGCGCCCCAAGAGGAAAAGTCTGGCCTGACTAGAGAAAGAGCCGTCAGTCATCGATCGGGGCCGCCCCGCCCCAGCTGTGGGTAATGCCCGATCTCGAAGCAGGACACCTAGCGAGATCCCTCACTGCGAGGGAGCGTACGGCTGAGCTCTTCATGGACAAGTCCAAGCCGTTCGATGAACTGCCGCCGACACTCTTCCGCGTAGGGGTTTTCACGTTCCAGATCCTGAAACAATTGATCTGTGTCGTGCTGGACACTCTCCACCAAGTGATAAAAGGTAGAAGGCCCAGGTGTGGAGATGGGGTGTCTTCCCCACCCAAGCTGTTTGATGGCCCGGGCGATCAAATGGAAGATCGCCTGACTCTGAGCGATGCGCCGATCATGGTCTTCGGGGGTGGTTTCGATTACTACCAATCGCCGAGCTTCAAGATGATTCCGGATTGTCCGGTATGTCTCTGTACGAATACGTGCCGGACAAAGCGCGATCTTCAAACCCTCGATGCCCTCCCGGGCGCTGTCAGGACCAAAAAGAGGGTGGGTTCCCAGGACTTCGACGTAGGAAGGTAGAAGCGCCAGCAGAGAGCACAACGGTGCTTCCTTGACGCTGCAGGTATCGAGTACCACCTGGCCTGACTTAAGGCGGGGCGCCATGTCACGACAGGTAGGCTCGATCGCCGAGATGGGAATACAGAGAATCAACAGCTGCGAGGCGATGACGTCCTGAAAACTGGAAGCCTCGGCGATTCCTTCTAGTTTGGTCGGATCAGAGTCGTAAACTCGCAGGTAGTTTCCTCGGGGTAGATAGCGATAGACCATCTTCCCGAAGCGCCCAAGGCCGACCAAACCTATGGTTTCGATTTGCACAGAGGGACATTATAATAGAAAGCCAAAGCCCCGAGAACATGCTGCGTATAGATCCGGAAGATGTGGAGATAGGTTGGACCGTAGCCGAGATTCGACAGCGCCTTGTCGATGGCGGCCGACCCATTCCGCGGGGGATGCTGAGGAAAATGGAAAAGGATCCCCGGGCTAGTGTTCGGAAACTCGGCGGGCAGATCAGGAGAAGAAGCGAAACCAGTCGAATCGAGCGGTCCCGCTTACGGTCACTGCTAAGCGTGGAGCGCAGGCTGCGGGCATCGGGAGTCAGTTCTATTGCGGGAGTCGACGAGGTAGGGGTAGGGCCTCTCGCCGGGCCGGTCGTTGCCGCCGCCGTGGTCTTCCCGCCAGGAGCCGCCATTGAAGGTGTCGACGACTCGAAGCGTCTGAGAGAAAAGGAGCGTGAGCGCTTGGCGCCCGTCATTTCTGAGCGAGCACTAGGGGTAGGGATTGGGCTAGCAGATGTGGACGAGATCGATCAGCTAAACGTGTATCAGGCGGCGTTGCTTTCCATGAAGCGCGCAGTCGAAAATCTGCCCGTACTCCCGGAACACATCCTCGTTGATGCGCGATCTATCCCTGGGCTCGATGTCCCCCAGAGTGCGCTTAGAAAGGGCGACCAAGTTAGTTTTTCCATTGCTGCAGCCTCCATTGTGGCGAAGACCCACCGAGATGCCCTGATGCGCAAACTTGATCGGCGGCACCCGGAGTACGGGTTTGGCCGGCACAAGGGTTACGGCACCCCCGAGCACCAGAGGGCAATCCGGCAACACGGGCTTTTGCCGGTGCACCGAAAGTCGTTCCTTTCTCTGGAGGAGATTCGGGGCGAGTATTCTCCAACGTTCTATCAGTTGAAAAGAGAACTGGGGGAAGTTGGTTCAGAGGACGGCCTCGGGAGTCTTGAGAAGAAACTCATCTCCTGCCACTCGAGGCTAGCTAGCCAGGAAACCCGAAAACTCAGAATTCTGGTGGGCCGTAGGTGGCAGCAACTCAGGAATCGACATGGAAGCGGATAGCCCGTATCGCCTCGAACGCAAGCGCATGGTGGAGACTCAGCTGAAGAGCCGCGGAATCCAAGATCCAGGAGTGCTATCCGCTTTCTTGAAGGTGCCACGACACAAATTCGTGCCGCCGGATTTACTGGACCAGGCCTATCGGGATGGGCCCCTGCCCATCGGCTACAACCAGACTATCAGTCAGCCATATATAGTGGCGGTCATGGTGCAGCAAGCGAACACCGGTCCGGGTGAGCGCGTTCTGGAATTGGGGACGGGCAGCGGATATCAGGCCGCAATTCTGGCGGAGCTGGGATCCGAGGTGTATACGGTCGAGCGGATTCCGGAGCTTGCCGAGCAAGCCGAGACTCGCTTGGAGCGCTTGGGGTACGGCAAAATAAATGTTCGATTATCGAACGGAACGCTTGGATGGGAGGAGCAAGCCCCCTTCGATGCGATCATTGTTTCGGCAGCGGCTCCCAAGATTCCGGACCCTCTACTAGGGCAGTTGGCCGAAGGCGGCCGTCTGATAATCCCGCTGGACGATGGCCCGTCCCAGATTTTGAGTGTCGTAGAACACACCCCTGGGGGTTTCCGGAAGCATCAAGGAGACCGGTGCACCTTTGTACCCCTGCTTGGGAAGTATGGCCGGAAGAGGGACCCGCTGGTCCAGTGAGTTGCTTTGGCAGAAAGAAAAGGTTGGCGGAGAGGGGGGGATTCGAACCCCCGACCCAGGTCACCCCGAGTAACTGCTTAGCAGGCAGCCCTGTTCAGCCACTCCAGCACCTCTCCCTCTGGCTAGTAGGACAGGCCGCCAATTCTAGAAGAAAGTCGGTGCACCGGTCAATCCTGCGGTCTGTTGGGCTGCACGACAGCAACGTGGTGTTGTTGGAGTGGACGGGCCTGCGATTATTTGAACGACGGGTTTCACGCCGGAGTCCGCCTGTTCGGTGTTCTTCGGGTTATGATTCGACATTTCCCTGAGCTGGAGGAGGCAACCGCCAAACCGCTGAATATAAAACTGGCGAATGTCGAAGGGAAGACCCTTCCAATCCCGTCAGATAGAGCCGGGTGTGCGCGCCATCTCTTGAATTCGGCTCCGGACGTCCTCTGCGATCTGGTGGTACAAACCCAGCTGTGGGCCATCGGGATCTTCAGCAGAGTACTCCGCCATGTTTATTGGCGAACCGAAGGTAACGTTTAGTCGATGTGGCCGGGGCAGGAATCTGCCGGCAGGAAGGGCTCGGTAGGCTCCGCTTATGTAAGTAGGGACGATCGGGACCTTCAGTTCCCAGGCCATCAAACCAAGACCCGCCTTGAAGTCCTGTAGCTCACCGGTTCTGGATCGCGTTCCCTCGGGAAAGATCAGTACCGGATCACCCCTTTCCAGGAGAGTTCGTGCTGTCCGCAGCCCTGCGAGAGACGTTTCCTCGCGCTCGATCGGAACCACGTTGAGGAGCGTGCTGAAGATCCAGCCTTTCAGGGGCGAATCGAAAAAATAGTCGCGCGCTCCCAACACCCGGAGCTTCTGGGCCTGTGCCCCCCCGACGATCTGACTCAGAGCGGATATAACGGCCCCGGTGTCGAGGTGGCTGGAGTGATTGGCGGCAATGATGAAGCTGCCCTCGGGCAAGGAGTCCAGTCCAGGCCTCAGGCGGAAGTAGAGTCGGTAGAAAGCCTTGAGGCTCGCGAAAGAAAGTCTCTGACAGACGCGGTCGAAAACTGGGCGCTCCGAGTAGGGAAGCAGTGAGCGTGGCTGGAGGGACGAGGCGTTGTCCTTGACGGCGCCCGAGCCAGAATCGCTGGCTCGTATCAACTCGAATAGATGCTCCACCAGCTGAAGGGAGGTTGCCTTCTCGTCCGGAATGGTCAAGGCGAATCGATGCTCGACAAAGAGCAGCAACTCGATTGCCATCAGGGAATCCAACCCCAGGTCCAGGTACAGATGGCTGCGTTCTCTGATCTCAGCAGCGCGCAGACCGCTAAGGCGACTCAGCTCGGCGATGAGATCAAGCTCTCCCTGGCGTTTGCCTCCCGCTTCAGCTGTTGGCCCCTGACCTTCGAGACCTTGGAGCCCCAGACGTTGCACCAGCTCCCGCCGCACCACGGCGCGTGAGATGGAGCCCGAATTCTGGCGAGGCAATCGGGTGTCCTGGAAGTGTACATGCTGGAATCGTTGGTAACTGGGCAGTTCTTTGGCCAGCGAGCGAATGTCTTTCTGGATTTCCGAGGTCCTCTCGGCAAAAGCAGGCTGTCCCGGGCCCAGGCGGCCCGGGACAATCACGGCATGCACGTCTTCAGTGAGGCCATTCCGTAGGCCCAGGACGCAGATCTCTCCAATTCCGGAGAGCTCTTGATAAAGAGCCTCGAGATCGGACGGATAGACGTTCTTGCCTGCACCGGTCACAATGACATCCTTCTTGCGCCCGGTAATGTAGAGGTATCCATCCTCGTCCACCCAGCCGAGATCCCCGGTGTGAAACCAACCCGCTTGAATGGCTGCTTCCGTGGCTTCCTGATTTTTGTAGTATCCCTTCATGAGGCTGGGGGTCTGCACGATGATTTCGCCGATGCCGTCCTCATCCGGCTGGAAGATCCTCAGCTCGACGCCAGGCAGCGGTTTACCGGCGGATCCCTTGCGACTGCGATTCAGGGGGTTCACGGTTAGAACCGGTGCCGTCTCGGTGAGGCCGTAGCCCTCGGATAGGGGCATGCCCAGTGCCTTGAAATCCTCGTAGAGCTCTTCTCCCAGGGAAGAGCCCCCGGTGACGAATATTCGGATCTGCCCACCGAACTCTTGATGGACTCGGGCGAAGATCTTTTTCCCAACGTTTCTGCCGAACGTTCGTTCAATAGATTTGCTTAGTTGTTTGGAGGTAGCCAAGAGATTCGACTTCAGGGTCGACTTCGAACTCCCGAGGATCCGCCGGTCAATGTCGTCGCGAATTAGGGAGTAGAGGGTGGGAACTCCCAACATGCAGGTGGTTCCGGTCTCACGCATCGTTTCCAGAATGATTCTCGGTTTGAGGGAGCGAATGTAGGTGATAGTGGATCCGCCGTAGATGGGCATCAGGAAGCCACAGCTGAACTCCAGGGCGTGATACAGAGGGAGTACTGAGAGCAGCTGGTCCGCTTCGTAAATCGGCAGGTAACGGCTCACACCCAGAAGATTATTGAGAAAGTTGCTATGGGTATGCATGGCCCCCTTGGGGTCAACAGTGGTACCCGTGGTAAAGATGATGGAGGCGAGATCGTCCGGCCCAGGTGCGGGCAGGGAATCAGGCATAGGCTCGGTCTCGGGTTGGTCCACACCAGTGCTCCGGGGGTAAGCGGCAATCCCAAAAGGAGAGCAGCTGTCGTCCACGTCGAGTAGAAGGATCGGATTCCCATCTCCCTCGTTTTGCTCAAGGCTCTCGGGGGAGAATCGAGTCAAGCACTTCTGGGAAGCGAGGATCCCGCGAGCCTCGGTGAAATGAGCAACGGACCAGACCTCTCGATACCAGGTTTGAGAGTCCAGGGGAACCACGACCAAGCCGACAGAAACAGCTCCTAGATAGGTAATTCCCCATTCGGGCTGATTCTCTGAGTAGAGAACGATGCGGTCACCCTTCCGAAAACCCAATCCATAAAGTCTACGGCCAATCTGATCTGCGGCTGCCAGGACTTCGGCGTAGGTGTATCGTTGCCATTCCTTGTCACGACGAATCTGAAGGGCCACTTTGTCGGGAATTCTAGCTGCGGTCCGCTTCAATAACTCGGGGATACTGGAAATAGAAGCGGCCTCCGCTGGGATTTCGTGGTCGGGCTCGAGGGTACCCGCACCCTCGACCTTGAGGATGTATTTCTTGACTCCAGGAATGTGGACATTCTGGATGTAATGCCGCCAGTTGAGCCGGGTGACGTCAAAGTAGAAACGGTCCTGCTCTTCTTGTGGAAAAGAGTTGAGCAGGCGCAGCGTGTTGTCCACACTGAATGAGCATTGCAGATTGAGGTAGGGTTCGTAGATTTCGCCATAGTAGTAGAGCTTCTCGTGAGCAGCCTTGGTCGCGGCGATGCGGCGTTTGAACTTATGGGTGGCGTCGAACACGTCGAAGGCTGTGAGCTTCTCCAAGGTGCGCTCGGCGGTGTCAAGAGGGACGCTCTTGAGCCGGTGCTGGAGTCGAAACGTGGAAGCGTTGGGAAAACGGATCCGCTTGACTCGAATGGGCGCACCGGCCCTGTCGAGCATGGGGTTTTTGTCGAAGTAGCGATAGATCAAGTCGTAGAGGGCACCCAGGGTAATCGGGTTACGAGAACCGGTTGCTACGTGGTAGATCTCCAGGCCACTCTTCTCTGCGGCCCGGGGTATGGATGAAAGGAGCGCGTTCACCACCATATCCACGGGCACAAGATCAATCACGACGTCGCGGTTGAGGGGCAGGGAACGAAGCCGCCCCTTCCCGATGGCAGCGATCAAAGGATCGGCCATGCGCAGCCCATCCAGCCACCCCGGAGAGGGTTCGGAGTAGCTGCTTTCGATCACCGAAGGGCGGATGATCACGGTAGGAAGGTCTCCACGGAAGCGCGCAATTTGCTGCTCGCCCAGGGCTTTGGTGTAGGTGTAGGTGTCGTTCCAGCCGCGCTCTCGAGCCCAGTTCATACCTTCTTTGGTGAGTTGGTCCTTGATCCATCTGTTTCGCAGATTGTCGATTTTCTCTCGGCGCCGTGAGTTCTTGCCCCGCGACGTCCGGAAGCGTTTGATAAGCGCTTCTTTGAAGCGGCGATCCTGCTGGGGGTCCTGGGACTGTTCCAGCACCCTGGCGATGATCTCGCGCATGTGATCGATATCTCGATCCGGATCAGAGAACTTTCGGGTCGGGAAGAGCCCGCCCTCGTCTTCGGCAGCAGTGTGGTACAGGGATTCGGGAATCGAGTGCGTAGCGGCGCCGCAGACATAGGCTGTGGAGACGTGGATCAGGACGCACTTGGGACAGGACCGTGCGAATCGAGCGATCTTCCCAGCACCGAGGACGTTGAGCTCCAAGGCCTCATCCAGAGGGGCGTCGAAAGAGACGACGGCGGCGCTGTTGATGAACACGTCGATCTCTTCCTGGAGTCTCAATCGAAGCTCTGGTTCCAGTCCCAGATCCTCGTTGGAAAGGTCGCCGGGAACGGCAACGAGCTTTTCCGAGAGGAACTCCACGAGGCCGTCGCCGTGGGTGCTTCGAAGTCGATCGAAGCAGCTGGACTGGAAGAGCTCCCTTTCGAGCCGCTCCTGGGCTAGGCGAACCCTGCCGCCGAGCTGAGGTTGGGCTCGGATCAAGACGTAGATACGTCTTACGTCGGGCACCGACCAGAGAATCTTCTCGACCAGTGACTGGCCCAGAAAACCGGTGGCACCGGTCACGAATAGCGTCTTGTCCCGGATAAATTCTGAGACTGTTCTCATCTAACCTGTTGGTCCTCAGATGCCTCGACAGGATGATGGGGACCGAATGCCTGTCCGATTGGGGCGATCACATTGGTGGCCCGAGGCAAGACTCTGGCTTGCACGGGTGATTGGCCGCGGATGTCTCCGTCGAACATCCTTTGAACTGGAAACGAGGACTGTATCTCAATTTGTCGGCATGTATAGACTGAGAAATGTCGGTGCTTCAAAGGTTGGCCCCGATAGGCCAAAGGGAAGCGGAGCATAAGACCCCATCGCCCGATGTCAGACACGATGACCACATTAAAGAATCCGTCGTCCACTCTGGCCTCGGGCGCCAGAAGCATTCCTCCTCCACAATAAGGAGTGTTCAGAATCAGTACGGACGCACAGCGCAATGCTAGAGAGCGCCTTGCAGAAAGAGCCCAAGAAAGCTGCGCGTCCCTTCAACCAGGTCAATTGATTGGCGGCAGCGGCAACGGTTGCCGGAAAACCGAGGCACCGAGTCGAAATGGAAAAGCGATCTTCTGCCCAGCCGGCGTCAATCGAGCGCGTCGCGCCCGATAGGGTTACTCCAAGAGCTGCCGCCGTATCGTTACCGGTGCCAATCGAGATTAGTCCCAGCTCAACCGGAGAGGGGAGGATCCCGTTCAGGACCTCCGAGATAGTTCCGTCACCCCCCATCACTACCAAGGGAGGCCCTCCCGCGTCAGCGAATTTCCTGGCGAGCTCAGTAGTGTAACCAGGATATTGCGTTTCGGCTAGGGAGTTGGGGACGTTTTCTCTCCTCAGCAGGTCTTTGAGTTGTCTTAGTTCTTTTGCACCTTCCCCTCTCCCCGCCCTGGGATTGGCGATGATTCTCATGCGGACTATGCAGTATAGCCAGATGCTGGGCTCTTCGGCCAGAAAAAAGTGTTGCGGTTTCCAACTTGTTAAGACGGGAAGCTTCTGCTGTAATCGAGCGACGATTTGTCGGAAGGTCTGAACGTCGTAGAGGAACCTGAACCGGGTGTCAACAATCTAAAGCCAAGTCCGCCAGGGCCGCGAACGACTTGACCCGTTAGCAACATGAGGCCAGATTCCGAGGAGAGAGCTGGGCTACAGCACAATCTCCCCCATCCTCAACCGGAAGTTTCCTTCTAAATGATCCAGCGCACCTGGGGCGTTACTAAGCTGACACTTCATTCGGAACTCGCACCCCTAGGTCGCCCAATAGTGCGAAACGTGAGGAAGCTTGAAGCGCGAGCGAGGGGTTGGTGGGCAGCGTAGTGGGGGGGGCGAAGGGGCCTGAGGCGCGGCAAGCAGCCAAGCCGGGGGGGGCCGGGGTGTTCCCCAACCCCTCGCTCGCGCTTCAGGCTTCCATGGCTCGTGGAGTTTCGCTCTCGAATGGGACAGTACCGCGGGATGCGAAGCGAGCTACCCTGGGGCCCAAGTGTCCTCTTTTTTTCCACTGGCGTTATTGTTCATTTGTTTTCGGTCGGCAACAATCCCTGCGGCATGGTGCGCAATGGAGAAGTTTCCCTTTGAATGACGCAGCTCCGTTTGATGGCCTGCTAAGTAGATGAAAATCGGGATTCTAGGCGGAACCGGGTCTCAAGGCAGCGGGCTAGCGCTACGCTTGGCGATCGCTGGGCATTCTGTGGCCCTGGGTTCACGTGTCCCCGCGCGCGCCCAGGTCGAGGCCAGCCGTCTTCAGGAAATAGCGTCAGATCTCCAGCCGGAAGCTGCGATCATCGGCGCAGGCAACCGAGAAGTTTCCGGGCAGTCCGATGTCTTGATTCTCGCCGTGCCTTTTGCGGCAGCTCGGGAGACGATCGCCGAGACCGTATCATCGGCGCAGGAGTCCGCGATCTGGGTGGATGTGACGGTGCCGTTGGACTTTACGGCGGGCAGAGTGAGTGTGAGTCCGCCTGACGAGGGCTCAGCGAGCGAGGCACTGGCGGCGTTGCTGCCCCACCCAAAGTGTCTCGTGGGGGCGTTCAAGACGGTCCCCGCAACTAGTCTGGCCGCCCTGGCGAGCCCGCTGGGCTACGACGTCTTTATCTGCGGTGACTCGACCGAGAACAAGGCACGGGTCATGAGCATGATCTCCTCCATTCGAGGACTTCGTGCCGTGGATGTGGGCCCCCTGGGCAGTGCGCGTACGTTGGAGGCGATGACGGCTCTTTTAATCGGAATCAATCGAAAGCATGCGGTGAAGTCTGCGCACTTTCGGCTGATGGGGCTATAAACGTATGATTGTCGCACTCAGTGGCGGTGTAGGAGGGGCGAAGCTAGTCCTGGGTTTGAGGCGCGCCGTCGGCTCGTTGCCGTTGACGACCATTGTGAACACCGGAGACGACCTCGAGTTGTACGGCTTGAGAATCTGTCCTGACCTGGACACGGTAATCTACACACTTTCGGGCAATGCCAACCCCGAGACAGGCTGGGGAGTCGCGGGAGATTCCTTTCATTGCCTGGATAGACTTGGTGTCTACGGTGCCGAGGCTTGGTTCAGGCTGGGCGACCGGGATCTGGCAACGCATCTGTGGCGAACCCACCTGCTGCGGCAGGGACTGAGCTTGACCGAGATCGTAGAGCGCATCTGCGAGGCTCTTGCGGTGAGGACGGGAGTTCTGCCCATGTGCGACGACTATGTCCCGACGTATGTCCAGACCAGGGCCGGCGAGCTGCATTTGCAAGAGTATCTGGTGCGGGACAGGGCCAGGGCACAGGTGCGCGGCTTCAGGTATTCCAACATC
Source organism: Acidobacteria bacterium UBA6911 (assembly GCA_963579905.1). Lineage (GTDB taxonomy): Bacteria > Acidobacteriota > UBA6911 > RPQK01 > JAJDTT01 > CAUZIZ01. The sequence goes on from CAUZIZ010000010.1 coordinate 22,069, forward strand.
GAGGACTCCACCTTGGCACCAGGGGCCGCTGAGGCGATTCTTAAAGCGCAGATGGTTGTGATGTGTCCTTCCAACCCGTTCATCAGTATAGGACCGATGCTGGCGGTACCTGGCATGAAAAAGGCCCTGGCAGCCACTGACGCACCCGTGGTCGCGGTCAGTCCGATTGTTGGAGGAAGAGCGCTCAAGGGTCCGGCTGGCCAGATGCTGGCAGATCTTGGTTTCCCGGTTTCAGCCGTCGGTGTCGCAGCGCTGTATGAAGGTCTGGTAGACGTATTCGTGCTGGATCGTCGGGATGAGAGCTGTCTCGTTGAAATCGAGGCTTTGGGTATGAAGGTGGTGATTATGGACACAATGATGCGGTCTCTCCAGGACAAAGAAGATCTGGCCAGCCGGATTCTAGAAATACGTTGAAAGCGGTCCTTATCCCGGCCAAGAGAGTCGGTAGTGCCAAGCAACGCCTGGCGTCGTCGTTGTCGCCCCAACAACGCGCCGAGATGATCTGGGTAATGCTGGGGGATGTGGCGGCAGCGGTGAACGGAGCCACCGCGCCTGACCGAATTGTCCTGATCAGCTCGGACCCCGAACTGCTTGGTCAGGCCCGTGTCCATGGATGGGAGGCGATAGAGGAGGAGGCCCAGGTCTCTGAAAGCCAGTCCGTTGACTATGCGTCGACGATGCTGAAGGCAGCAGGGGTCGGCGTCGTGCTCCGGATTCCGCTCGATGTGCCGCTCATTCGTTCCCAGGATGTGGATCAACTGATGGACGGCGAGGTGGGGTCCCCGAACGCCTTGCTGGTGCCTTCTCGAGACGGACGGGGTACGAACGCCCTTCTACGTCGTCCTCCGGATGCCTTCCCTTCCCGTTTTGGTCCTGGGAGCCTGGCGAACCACCGCAGAGAGGCGGCGCGCGCCGGGGTTCCTCTGACAATCGTTGAGAATGTTCGTATTGGGCTAGACCTGGACGAGATGGCGGACCTCACGGATTTCTGGTCTCTAGGCCGGAACACAGCGACCGGGCGCTATCTCGCTGCTACGGGGATCCTAACGCGGTAGGCCCATGCTAAACCCCGAGATAGCCATCCAGGGCGTAGCCGGACTACCCGAAGTTGACCCGGGGACCCGACTGGGCCCGCTCATCTCGGAAGCCTTGAAGCGTGAATCACTCGAAGTCGAGGCGAACAACATTTTTGTGGTCGCGCAGAAGATCGTATCGAAGGCCGAAGGCGACATGGTCCGGTTGGCTGCTGTGGTTCCGTCAATCCGCGCCGAATCTTGGGCTCGAAGTTGGGACAAGGATCCCCGCTTGGTAGAGGTCGTGCTGCGCCAAAGCCGACGTATCGTGAGGATGGAACGGGGAGTCCTGATCGCAGAAACCCACCACGGGTTCGTGTGTGCGAACGCCGGCGTCGACGCGTCCAACACGCCCGAGGGGAGCGTCACACTGCTACCGCAGGACCCCGATCTCTCGGCAGAGGAGATTCGACTGGATATAGAGAAGGCTTTCGAAGTTCCCGTGGGAGTCATTGTGACGGATACGTTCGGCCGTCCCTGGAGGGAGGGACTGGTGAATGTCGCTTTGGGCGTATCCGGTGTGTGCGCTCGCGTGGACTATCGCGGGGAGAGGGACTCGTTCGGCAAACCAATACGGCTAACCGTGATGGCGTTGGCGGATGAACTGGCGGCGGCAGCGGGTCTCCTGATGGCAAAGACCAACCGCATCCCGGTGGTTCAAATCCGTGGAATCCGCCGCCCTTCTGAGGACCAAAATGCCCAGGGGCTGGTGCGTCCGGCAGAACAGGACCTGTTCCGATAGAGCTGGAAAGGCTGCCTACAAATAAACCCGTCGGAGCGGACTCCGTGAAGAATAGGGACAAGAATGGCATAAACAATAGACTTATCATACTATTAGGTCTATCCGCTCCAGAAAAGGGCATGCAAGGGCGTCCTCTAGGTCTAAGTCAGAGATTTGAGGTGTTGGCGATTCTGGTTGCTCGGCCTCGTCCGGAGTAGGAGAACTTCTCACTTCGAGATAGTTCCGAGTAGGATCCCAGGCCAGCAAGGTCTTCCTGTGAGAGCAGGTCCAGTGGGCCAGACTCGGCAGTTTCGCTGGAGTCGAAGCGGCGTAGGATCTTGTAAAGGGTAGATCGTTCGGCGGCGACTCGCTCGGCGTCCTGGATGCATCGACGGAGCGCCGCCGGACTAAGTAATTGACCGTGTGCAGCACCCGCCGTAGTAGAGATGCTCTCGTTGATCAGGGTGCCACCCAGATCATTGGCACCGGCTGCAAGGCACGCCTGGGCCAGTTTGAGACCTTCCTTCACCCAGGAAACTTGAAGGTTGGGAATGTCACGATTCAGGACTAGACGGGAAATCGCGTGGATCCGCAGGGTTGTTATTCCGGTAGGCCCGGCTTGCAGCTCCGGAATTCGACCCTGGAGGTACATCGGGGCTTGGGAGTGGATAAATCCAAGCGGCACGAACTCGCTGAAGCCACCGGTCTGACGTTGTAAGTCGCGAAGCAAGAGAAGGTGCCGGGCGGTGTGCTCTGGCGTTTCCAGGTGACCGTACATCATGGTGGATGTGGTCGGGATGCCCAGGGTGTGCGCAGTGGTGATCACGTCCTTCCACTGTGCCGTCCTGATTCGTCCGGGTGAGATTCTGTCCCGGAGGTCGTCGTCCAAGATTTCGGCTGAAGTGCCGGGAAGGCTTCCTATTCCTGCGTCGCGAAGCTCTTGCAGATACTCCCTGACGGTCATTCCAGAGCGGTGAGCACCGTACAAGACCTCCTCCGGAGAGAATGCATGGATGTGTAGTTGAGGGACGGCTTCTTTAATGGCGCGACAGATCTGGATATAGAGATCCCCAGGCATATCAGGTGGGAGGCCAGCTTGTATGCAGACCTCGGTGGCGCCGAGGTGCTGGGCCTCAGATGCACGCCGGACGATTTCTTCGATGGGGAGAAAGTAGGTCTCGTCAGCACGGTAGGTGCGGCTAAAAGCGCAGAAGCCACACCGCTTGATGCACACATTCGTAAAGTTGATGTTGCGGTTGACGACGTAGCCAACCACTTCTCCGACAGTTTGGCGACGAAGGTGGTCTGCAACTAGCAGAAGGACCAGGAAGGCAGAGCCGTTCAGAGCGAAGAGGGAAACGATGTCCTTCTCCTCTAGATCGCGCCCTTCCAGACAAGTGTCGAAGATGCGGGCGGTGGCGGAAGGAATTGTCGTGAACAAGCCCGCTAGTTGATTCTCCACAGCTCTGTCCTTTCCGATGGGCTTTCAGCCCGGGGACTGAGGTCGAATGGGATGTAGCCTTCAGAATCAGCTTCTTTTCTCAATCGACCGCGAAGTTCAGAAGGAATAAGATGACCTTTTTCGTAAATATACTCGGGATAGACGGGGAATCGCGCTCTAAGCTTGAAGCCCCGTTCAGCAGTACGATTCGTAAGCTCCTGGAGATGGGGCCAGGGAGCTTCCGGGTTGACATAGTCAATCGTGATGGGAGAAATCCCTCCCCAATCGTTGAGTCCTGCCCCCAGGTACTCAAGGTAGCGCCGGTCGGTCGCCGAAAGATTGGGAGGCGCCTGAATGTTCATCTGGCGGCCCAAAATCAGACGGGCCAAGGCAATCGTCTCGAGCATCTCAGCAAAGCTCGGCCCGGCAGCCGCCGCCATTGCAGTGCCAGGCTTGGCCTGGAAATTCTGAATGATCACTTCCTGAATGTGTCCGTAGCGTTGGTGTAGATCACGAATCAGGTTCAGTGCCTCTATTCGTTCTTCCAGAGTCTCCCCGATTCCCACCAGGATTCCTGTCGTAAAGGGAATGCCGAGCTCGCCCGCCAACCGCAGGGCATTCACGCGAACCCTTGGATGTTTGCTAGGAGCAACAGCGTGAGGTCCTCCTGGTTCGGATAAACGAAGGCTGGTGGATTCGAGCATGAGGCCTAGCGAAGCATTCACCTGTTGCAGCGCCGTGAGTTCCGAACGTGTGAGTATGCCGGCGTTAGTGTGAGGGTAGAGACTAGTCTCTCTCAGCACCAGCTGGCACATCTGAAAGAGGTAGTCGACCGTGCTGTCGCAGCCTCTTTCCGTGAGCCAGCGCCGGGCCTCTGGGTATCTTACTTCCGGCCTTTCTCCCAGCACGAAGAGGGCTTCCCGGCACCCCTTCTGCTGACCCGCGCGAGCAACCGCGAGGACTTCTTCAGGCCGCATAAAGCAGTCCTCGTTGGGTTGGGGCTCCTGGCGGAAAACGCAGTAACCGCAGGAATCGCGACAGAGTCGTGTGAGCGGAATAAAGACTTTTGGCGAAAAGCTGATCGTGGTGCCTCTGGCCTGATCGCGGAGCGCGCTCGCCTGATCACACAGCGAGGCCAGAGACCATTTCCCTTCGGGAAGAAAAGGGTCGGACACAAGGGAATCGTAGCAGCCAGGGCCGGTGAGGTCTACCCAGGGCCGGCGAGGCACAGAAGCGGTGGTAGAATGTCCGCTCGGAGGCACTTCTCGTCTGGTGACGGGCCTGGTCTTCAAAACCAGTCGGGCTGCGGCGAGAGTCGTGGCTGGTGGGTTCGATTCCCATGTGCCTCCGTTGTTCGATGCGGATTGCAAAGATCTACGAACTGCAGAGAGTTGGTGGCAGTGCATGAAGAGATGGTTGAAGGCGGAACTCCACACCCACACCAGGGAAGATCCGATTGATGGGCGGAGGATTGTACTGCATAGTCCCAAGGAGCTGATCGATGCAGCTGCAGCTCAGGGCTTCGAGGTTCTTTCCATAACGAACCACAACCAACTTCTCTTCGAAGAGGGGATAAGTAAGTATGCACACGAGAAGGGGATCTTGCTGCTGCCTGGTGTAGAGGCCACTCTCGAAGGAAGTCACACTCTGCTTTACAATTTTCTGGACTACGACCCTTCCTGGATCACTCCGGCACAAGTCATGGCCAAAAAAGGACCTGACCAGATGGTAATCGCTGCTCATCCTTTCTTTCCCATTCGAAGTGCTCTCGGCCGCCGATTCCTAGCGTGGCGAGAGCTCTTCGACGCGGTGGAATACAATCATTTCTATACGAAACGGATCAACTTCAATCTCCGAGCCCAGAATGTCGCAAGACAGTGGAGGCTCCCTCTCATTGGAAACTCAGACGTTCATTTCCTGGAGCAGTTGGGTTGCACCGATAGTTTGGTTTATGCCGAGAAGGAGACGGCTTCGGTGGTTGATGGCATTAAGCGGGGATCGACCCGAATAGTGACGTCGCCTTTAGGGGCCTCCTTTACGGCACGAGTCCTTTTCGCTGTGTTGAGGGGAAACTTAAGAAGTAGCTTGCGGAAGTTCGGGGCCCTGTTCCCGGACTCGACTTGGAGCGGCGGCCGCGGCGCCACCGGACCAGAGACCGGAAGGTAGCCCGTGGTCAGAAAGAGGGAGAATGGTCGTTACTGAATCCGACTTGGTGCGAGAGGCTCAGGAAGTGACAGCGGTATCGATCCAGGGCGAAAGGGGGTCATTCAGTGAGGAGGCGGCCTTGTTGTTGCTGGGCGAAGGCATAAAGTTTCATTGCTGCGAGGCCTTCGAGGAGGTGTTTCGGGCGACCTCCCTGGGTGAGACTCGTTACTGCGTGGTTCCCATCGAAAACTCCCTCGCCGGGTCGATTCACAAGAACTATGATCTTCTGCTTCGCCATAAGCTGAAGATCGTACAGGAGCTGAATTTGCCTATTCAGCACCATCTGATTGGTGTTGAGGGCGCGACTTTTGATCAGATTCGAACCGTGATGTCTCACCCGGTAGCCTTGGATCAATGCGAGCGGTTTTTTGTGCGATTTCCCAGGCTGGTCAAGCGGACCGCCTATGACACATCGGGCAGTGTGAAGCAGATAGTGTCGAAGAATCTACGCGATTGTGCGGCCATAGCCGGCGCGCGCTCAGCCGAATTCTACAAGGGCGAGATTCTGATGAAGGGGATAGAGGACAACGAAGAGAACTTCACTCGCTTTTTCCTCCTTTCGCGGGATCTGGAGACCGCAGATGCTGCCAATAAGGTATCCATTGCATTCAGCTTTGTGAACTCGCCCGGAGCGCTGTTCAAATGTCTTAGCGTCTTTGCAAGCCGGGGCATAGATTTGGCAAAGATCGAGTCTCGACCTATCCATGGGCGCCCCTGGGAGTATCTGTTCTACCTCGATTTCGAGGGCAACGTGGGTGAGAAGCGAACCCGTGACGCTCTGGGCGATTTAGAGGGGATCGCCGAGTTCATGGAGATTCTAGGAGGTTATCCAAGTGCATCTTCGCAGGAGGACGGGGGGAAATCCTGAGTCAGAAGGTTGATCCGGCGGCTCTGTCGGTTGATCCGGCGTAGGTAAATTGATAGTATCAAAAATCCTTTTGATCGAGGCGTAGTAAGAAATCATGAAGCGGACATTTCAACCGAACAATCGCCGCCGCCGAAAAACGCACGGGTTCAGAACACGCATGGGAACGCGTGGGGGCCGCATCGTGCTCAGGCGCAGAAGGACAAAGGGCCGCAGGTCCCTATCGGCAAGTGGTTGAAGCGGTTTGGGTTTGCGCACGCGGAGAGACTTCACAACTCCAGGGAATATCTGCGAGTCTACCGCTCCGCAGATAGAATTCACCGGCCCCACTTCGTCCTCTACTTGATGCTGAACGGATTGCCCCATAGCCGCCTCGGAGTGACCATATCTCGAAAGGTGGGTCCCCCGGTTCTTCGGAACCGGATAAAGCGCTCCCTGCGCGAGATATTTCGACACAACAAGGATCTTGTAGGGCAACCCTGCGATCTGGTTGTCAACGTGAAAAGATCGGCTGCGAACGTGTCTTTTGCGAGACTCCATCAGGAATTCGTGACGACCGTCGAGAGGTGGAGCAGCGGGAAAGGCGGCATGTGAGGCGGCTTCTTGCGGTCTCAATACGACTCTATCAGAGATCGGTTTCTCTGCTTCTGCCCCCATCCTGCCGATTCTCCCCTTCCTGCTCGGAGTACATGCTCCAAGCTATCCAGAAAAAGGGGGTCGGGCAAGGCCTTTATCTGGGATTCAAGAGGATTCTGCGCTGTCATCCTTGGAACTCGGGTGGCTTTGACCCGGTGAGGTAGAACTGGTACCGCTTCTACAGATATGACTAACGGCCATGATCCCAACAAAATGGACTTGGAGAAGCGGCTGCTGCTCGCAATGCTGCTGTCGATGGCCGTTCTGCTGATTACGCCCCACTTGTATCAAGCCTATTTCCCGCCGCCACCTGCACCCGAGGCACCCTTGGAGCAAAGCGACCCGGCAGAAGCTCCGACAGCAACTCTGGAAGCCAGGGTCCAGGCCCCTCCGCCGCAATTAGAGCCGGCAGGGGAGGGGGAGCGAACCGAGGCTACGGCGCGTGAAATCACCGTCGAGAATGAGGATCTGACGCTGCGCTGGACCACTGTGGGAGGGGGACTCCAGAGCGTTCTTCTGAAGAAGTATCGGGCTGCCCCGGATGATTCGGCAGTAGGTGAAGATAACTTTTCCTCTGAGCCCGAACTGCTGGATGTTATCCCCCAGGGACTGCCTGCGACTTTGCCGCGCCCCATGACGATCCGCGTCGACGACGACAGCATCAACCGCGAACTCGAAACCGCCGTTTATGAGGTCGTAGGAGGAAAGGCCGAGCTGTTGGAGGCACCGGCGGAATTCGAGCTTTTCTACGCCAGCTCCAATGTCCAGGTGAGAAGGAAATTCGAAATACCTGAGTCGGGGTATGAAGTAAGGATGGAGACGGAGGTCCTTGCAGGGGGGAGAGCGATCCCTTTCTCCGTCGTGTTGGGTGCCGGTATTGGGAAGGTTGAACCCGAAGCCGCCGTCACCGGGGATTTTAGCTATCCTGCGATCAAACGCTATGTGGGTGATACCGTCGAGTCCTACGATGCCGGGGATCTGGAGGACGGGGCCCGAGACCTGGTTTCGGGGGCCCGTTGGGTTGGTCTCGACAGCCAGTTCTTTGCGTACTTGATTCTCGATTCCGAAGATATTCGATCGACGCGGCTTTCCCGGGTAGAGTGGACGCGCACAGAACCAGACGAAGAGATTGTTCCTCTATTGGTCTGCGAAGTCGGCTTTAATGGCAAGGCCAGCTATTCCTTCTTCGCTGGACCCAAAGACCAGACGATCCTGAAGCAGACGGACCCTTCCCTCATTGGGTTGATCGATTATGGATGGTTCGCGCTTCTGGTGAAGCCTTTGGTGGTTGCTCTCAAGTTCACCCACGGATTCGTGGGCAATTATGGCTGGTCCATCATTATTCTGACCTTCGTGATCAACCTCGCTCTCTTCCCCGTGCGCTACAAGCAGATGGCTTCCATGAAGAAAATGTCGGCGCTGCAGCCGCAGCTGAAGTCCATACAGGACCGATATAAGCGCATGAAGCGCGACGACCCGCGCAAGCAGCAGATGAACACGGAGGTCATGGCGCTCTATAAAGGACATGGCGTCAATCCGCTAGGAGGATGCCTGCCGTTGGTGATCCAGATGCCGTTCTTGATTTCTTTCTACCGTATGTTGGCTTCATCGATCGAGCTTCGTGGAGCTCCCTTTATGGGCTGGATCCAGGACTTGTCTCAGCATGATCCCTACTACATTACACCCGTCGTGATGGGCGTCAGCATGGTGGTCCAGCAGAAGATGACTCCAGCGACCGGTGATCCAACTCAAAGACGGATGATGATGATGCTTCCCGTCGTGTTCACCTTCTTTTTCTTGAACCTATCGAGTGGTTTGGTTGTTTATTTCTTGTTTAGCAACCTGTTTGCTATGATGTTCCAGGTTTTGATGCAGCGGTTGAAGGCGGACGACGTTCCCGTGAAGCAGAAAGGCTCCAAGAAGGGGTGATAGAAAAGTTGGAAGACGGCAGAGAAAGGCTGGCAAGGCCGGAGCTGCTCGAATCGATGAAGAGCTTTCTGGGAGACCTTATCCATCAGGTCGACCTCGACCTTCAGTTCAGCTGCGAGATGAAGGAAGACGGCATCCATGTTCGTCTGGAGGGGCCTGACAGCAGCCAGGTCCAGGCCGATAGCGCGCGCTTGCTCTATGCGATCAACCATCTCTTGAATCAGACCTTCTTTCGAAGGTCGGAAGATGGCTGCAATTTCTGGGTTGATTGCGAGGGCTACCGAAGCGAACGTGAGCAAGAGCTGGCCCTGTTATCGAAGAAGGCGGCCGAACAGGTCCGCCTGTCGGGGCAAGAATTTCCCTTTCAGCCCTTCCCGGCGAGCGAGCGCCGCATCATTCATCTGGCGCTAGCTGATGAGCCAGGGGTGAGGACGCAGAGCGAAGGCACCGGCACCCATCGCTGCGTGGTTGTTTTGCCCTCCTATTAAGAGACACGGACCTGTGTCTCGATTCCGGGATGGAACCATAATTGCTGTTGCGAGCCCTCCCGGCCGAGGGGCGATCTCCCTGATTCGGCTGAGTGGTCCAGACAGTGAAACTCTGGTGCGAGGACAGCTCCGACTAGCCAAGGGCGCCGAATGGCGGCCCCGGAGACCTTGTCTGGCCACTCTTGAAGATTCGTCGAGCCGCGCTGTCGATCAGGTTCTCGTGACCCTGTTCCCAGCTCCGGCCTCTTACACAGGGGAAGATGTGGTCGAGATCTCCTGCCACGGGAGCCCACCTGTGGTGCAGGGGATACTGGAGACCTTGTTGCGCGGCGGTGCACGCCTCGCGGAGCCCGGAGAATTTACACTTCGGGCCTTTCTGAATCAGAAAATGGATCTGGCTCAGGCCGAAGGGGTGCGAGACCTGATTGAGAGCCAGACAGCATTTCAGGCACGAGTGGCGCGCGACCAGATCGCAGGACGACTGTCGGCGGAATTGAGGCCCTATCAGAACGACCTGATACGCATCATATCGCATATGGAGGCGGCGCTTGAGTTTGTGGAGGACGAGGTAGAGCCCGCGGGCAAGGCGCAACTGGTCAAGCAGATGGGCGGCGTTGATCGGGGGCTTGGGCACCTGCTGGACAGTTTCGAGTTTGGGCGGCTGGTCCGGGATGGGTTCTGTGTCACGATCGTGGGCAGGCCGAATGCCGGTAAGTCGAGTCTGTTCAATTCTTTGGTCCAGCAGGAGCGCGTGATCGTCACGGACGTACCAGGCACTACCAGGGATGCGGTCGCCGAGACTATCGAGGTGGGGGGCCTTCCAACACAGATTGTCGATACGGCGGGTATCCGCGACGCGCAAGATGCCGTCGAGTCCTTGGGAGTGCAGAAGTCCCTCGAATATATTGAGCGTTCCGACATCATCCTGTTCGTAGTGGATGGCTCGGAGAGGTTTGGCGAGGAAGATGCGCGCGTCTGGCCCAACATCAGGGAACTGCCCTGTATCCTCGTTCTGAACAAGCTAGACCTCCCGAAGGTGATTGAGGTGCCGATGGATATAGGTCAGCAGTGTGAGTCTGTAGTTGCCGTCTCAGCGCGGCATGGCACCTGCGTCAAGGAGTTGCGCGAGGCTATGGGGCGTGTTCTGGCTCCCGCGAAGGGATGGGAAAGGGAGCGGGTCTTGATCACCAGCATACGGCACAAACGCTGTCTGGAGCGGGCACGAGAACATCTCAGCCGGGCGCTTGTAGCCTGTGAGGATGGGCTCAGCGAGGAATTTCCGGTGTACGATTTGAGGAAGGCATTGGAGGAGATTGGGGAGGTTACAGGGGAAACCACTATGGAGGACATTCTTGGTCAGATCTTCTCGACGTTTTGCATCGGCAAGTAGGAACGTCGCAGGAGCGAGGACCTGCGGGAATTGCGACTTCCGGCGTCCCGGGTCCCGAACCCTGGGCGAAGGAAACGCTGCCCGGAGTCAACCCTGAAAGCCGCCGCCGGCGCCAAACAGATACTAGCTGCGAGGCTAGGAAACGAGTTCGGAGAAGAGCCGGTCCAATTCGTCCTCGGAATTAAAGTGGAAGATGATGTGGCCCCGGGACTGACGTTGGCGGATTTCGACTCTGGTCTTCCAGCGCTGCTCCAGACGCTGTTCGGCCGCTTCCAAGTGCGGGTCTTTGCGGGCTCGGGGTGCCTTCGCTGAGGCGAGTGACTCCTGAACCCGGCGTTCCACCTCTCGGACCGAAAGGCGCTTGGACGCGATTTGGCCAGCCAGCTCCAATTGCTGGGTATGCGGAAGAGGGAGCAGGGCTCTGGCGTGTCCCATCGAGAGCTCTCCGGCGAGCAGGGCCTGCTGAAGAGAGCGGGGTAGCTGCAGCAGCCGTAGGGTGTTGGTGACCGCGGTCCGGCTCTTGCCGACCTGCCGGGCGACCTCCTCCTGGGTGAGGCCGAATTCTTCGATCAAGACCGAAAAAGCCTGAGCCTCCTCGATTGCGGTGAGATCGGCGCGCTGGATGTTTTCAACCAGGGCCATCTCGACCATCTTCTGGTTTGAAATATCCTGCACGATTGAAGGGATGCGTTGGAGTCCGGCCTTCTGAGCAGCCCTCCAGCGTCGCTCACCGGCGATGATCTCAAAGCCTTCCGCCCGCGAGCGAACAATGATCGGTTGAAGCAAACCATTCTGGGCAATGGAGGCGGCAAGCTCATCGAGGGTTGCAGGGTCGAGCCGCAAACGCGGCTGAAAGGGATTGGGGTGGATTTGTTCCAGGTCAAGTTCAACCAGGGGAGAAACGGATGCAGATTTGGGTAGAAGTGCATCCAGACCCCTACCTAACGCTTGTCTTGTCATGAGGTTGCCTGCCGTATGGGTTCTGGTCCTGACCACCGAAGCGTGTCGAGCGAGTTCTTTCCGAGGATCTCTTGAGCTAGCTTGAGGTAGGAGTTGGCTCCCTTAGAGCGGGCATCGTAGAGCACAATGGGTTTGCCGAAACTTGGGGATTCAGCAAGCCGCACATTGCGCGGGATATGTGTCTGAAGCAGCCGTGACCCCAAGTAGGCCGAGACGTTCTGTCTGATTTGGGTGGAGAGATTCAGACGATCGTCATACATGGTGAGCAGCACCCCCTCGATCCTCAGGGTGGAGTTCAGCGTTTCGCGGATGCGCTGGACCGTTTCCATAAGGTCTGAAAGTCCTTCCAGCGCAAAATACTCACACTGGATCGGGATCAAGACGGAATCTGAAGCAGTTAGCGCATTCACCGTCAGGATTCCGAGGGAAGGAGGGCAATCGACGAGAATGAAATCGTAACGAGACCGGAGTTGATTCAATGCCTTCCGTAGGCGAAACTCGCGGGTAGAAAGGTCGAGAAGCTCTACGGTGGCCGCGATCAGAGAGCGGTTGGCGGGCAGCAGGTCAAGTGTCTCCATCTCGGTTGGATAGATTGCAGAAGAGGGGTCCAGTTCCTCCATAAGCACTTCATACGCAGAGGGTTCGATGCGATCTTTGTCGAGGCCAAGACCGGAGGTTGAGTTGCCCTGGGGGTCCAGATCGACAACGAGGACCCGGAGCTCGGCCGTTGCAAGAGAGGCACCCAGATTGATAGCGGTAGTGGTTTTCCCCACTCCTCCCTTCTGGTTGGAGACGGCAATGATCTTGGCGTTGCTCATGGGAGAGACCTTACCATGATTGGGCGACGTTTCACGTGAAACATAGGAGACGCCGGTCGTGCTAAGGGCGGATCCGATATGCGATTCCCGGCCCTCTGAACTTCGGGCGCTTCAGTCGCAGCGAAAGAGGCTGGCAAAACGCGAAGCCGAACCCGGCACCAGGTGCTGGCGAACAAGTGTCCAGCCGGTCATCGAGTTGCCAAGAGCCGAGCCGTGAAGCCACAAGAGCTTCACTCCATGGACCCTGAGCAGATCTACGAGTTTTGCTGAGGGCGTCAGTGCGCGGAGGGTGGCCAGGCCGATCGTATCCCAGCCCGGGTAGTCTTCGGCTCTCCCCTGAAAGAAGGCGGCCGGCAGGGAGAGGGTTGCGCAAGCTTCCTTCAGGAAAACAATTTTCTTCGCGCTCTTCTCTATCAGCGCGAGGCGCAGCGAAGGCAAGAATAGTTTCATTGCCAAACCAGGAAAGCCGGCACCGCTACCCACGTCCGCTATCATCTGATTGGGATCCAGGAAACGATCGGCTGCCCAGAAGGATTCAAAGAAGTGAAATCGAAGTTGGTCCGCGACACTCTGGATGCGGGTGAGGTTGACCGTACGGTCCCAGAGCGAAAGCAGATCGAGATAGGTCCGAATCTGTGCTGTCTGTTCCCCCGAGAGCCGTACCCCAAACGTTTTCTCCATGGCCTGGAGCTCGGCAACTGTCATGAGTTCTGAGAGTAGAGGAAGGCTGCTCTGACCTTTTTTGTCCAATTGCTGATGCCGAGTGGTAGTAAATAGACCTAAGAACACGGAGTAATCGGCCTATCGGAGTTCCCTATTCCTGTGGGCTCCCTGTACGGGTTCGCCGACCAAGGCGGTCTCGAGGTTGGTGCGCCGGCGTACCTCCAGATGAATGTTCAGGGCGGAGAGAGCAGCGGGCGTGATTCCAGGAACTCGTGCGGCCTGGCCTAGGTTGGTAGGCTTGATGCGATTGAGGCGTTCCACGATCTCATTCGAGAGACCGCTGACCTGGCTGTAGTTGAGGTCAGAGGGGATTCTTCTGTGCTCCAGACGGTGCAACCGTTCGACTTCGCGTAATTGGGACTGAATGTATCCCTCGTACTTGATGTGAGTCTCGACCACCTCTGCCTCTTCGTCGTGCAGGAGAACACCCTGGCCTTGAAGCCATTCCTTGAAGTCCCGAATGTGGCATTCGGGACGTCTCAGGATCTGACCCAGGTTGGATCCAGGCTCCAGGGTTGAACCTTTACCGAGTTGCTTCAGCAGAGGAGATCCCTGTTTAAGAAAGGTGGAGCGCAATAACTTGAGAGCTCGGTCGATTCGAGCCCACTTAGCCTCGGACTTCCGGTACACCGCAGTGGGGATCAAGCCCAGCTCGTGGCCCTGAGGCATCAGGCGCCGATCCGCGTTGTCGATCCGGAGCAGGAGTCGGCATTCTGCCCGTGAAGTAAACATCCGATACGGTTCGTCGACTCCCTGGGTAACCAGATCATCAATCAAGATTCCCAGGTAACTCTGGGCTCGACTCAGGACCAACGGGGCCTTGCCCAGGACCATCGAAGCGGCGTTGATACCGGCCATCAGGCCTTGCGCCGCCGCCTCTTCGTAACCAGTGGTGCCATTGATCTGCCCAGCATGGAAGAGGCCGGCTACTGCCTTCGTCTCTAGCGTCAGATGAAGCTCAGTGGGCTGGACATAGTCGTACTCCACTGCGTAGCCTGGGCGGACCATGGTGGCATTTTGGAGCCCTGGAATACTGGCTAGAAGCCCTTGCTGCACGTCCACCGGCATGCTGGTCGAGAGACCGTTGACATAGATCAGATTGGTATCCAAGCCCTCGGGTTCCAGGAAGATCTGATGGTGATCCCGATCTGGAAACTTGACGACCTTGTCCTCAATCGAAGGACAGTACCGAGGCCCGACTCCGACTATGTCCCCTCCATAAAGCGGGCTGCGGTCGAGATTTTCTCTTATGACGGCGTGGGTTTGCTCGGTCGTGGAGGAGATCCAGCAAGGCACTTGAGGCAGTGTCACTCCCGCGCTGCGAAATGAGAACATGGTGGGCCTTTCATCCCCAGGTTGCTCCTCGAAAGCACTGAAATCGATGCTTTCTCCATCCAAGCGGGGAGGAGTTCCGGTCTTCAGCCGTCCCATTTGGAAGCCGATACTGCGGATTGAATTTGCCAAGGCGATGGCGGATTTTTCACCCGACCGCCCGGCTCGAAATTTCTTTTCTCCCAGGTGACAAAGTCCGTTCAGGAAAGTCCCAGTGGTCAGAATGACAGTTGCGCAAGGAAGAATGTCCCCGCTCGCAGTCTCTACCGCCACCACACGGTTCTTGCGCCTAACGATCGCCGTGACTTCCGTCTGGATCAGGGACAAGTTGGGTATCTCTGCCAGTAGCGCCTGAACCCTCTTTCGATAAAGTCTCTTGTCGTTCTGGGCCCTGGGAGCACGGACAGCAGGGCCACGACTCCGATTGAGCAGTCTAAACTGAATCCCAGACTGGTCAGCGACCTGCCCCATCAGCCCGCCCAAAGCGTCCAGTTCTCGAACCAGGTGGCCCTTGGCAATCCCCCCAATCGATGGGTTGCAAGACATCTGGCCGATCATATCGAGATTAATCGTGAGAAGAGCCGTCTTGGCGCCCATGCGGGCCGCGCCCGCTGCAGCCTCGGCGCCCGCGTGACCCCCTCCGATGACGATAACTTCGTAGCCTGCTTTGGACATGAGAAGCCCATTATAGCGGATGGAGTTGCCCGGGTTGAGGCCGTCGCAACAGCTTTTGCAGCTCGGAGGGGGCTAACCCGCATTTCTCATCGCTTGTCTACTGTGTCGCCGCAATCATCCGCCCTGGCTGCGTTACGCTCCTTCGGCTTCCTCAACGTACTGCACGAGTACGACTGCGGTGGCCTCCGGTCGCAAGCCTTGCCAGGACGGCGCTTGCGGCGCCTCGCTACGACAAGCGATGAGAAATGCGGGTCAAGATCTCGTCTCGCGGTTGCTTCGGCGGGCGTACAGAGCGGCGACCGTGAGGAAAGGGCGCTCCTAGTCGGGGCTGATCTTGAGAGATCTCAGAAACTTCTCGTCCTGGGTGGTCAGCTCCAGACGCACGGGAGGCAGCTTCTTTGAGACCGATTCGCCGCTCTCGTGCTGGGTGAATCCGATTGTTGCCTCGATAATCAGAAAGACCTCGTAGCCAGTCTGTCGAATGCCTTGGATCGCTGCATTGATTTGAGGCGATTCCAGGAGTGCCTCGTTAATCGCAGCCTCGAGCGTCTTCTTATACTTTTTCATCTGCTCGTCCTGCATTCAAACCCAAGTCCTCACCCCTTGCCAACAGCACTGAAAACTGATCAAATCTAGCAGTCAAGGAGTGTCTTTTGGGCACCAATGATACCAAACTCAGACCCTTTGTAAAGTGAAAACAGGAGGCAAGAAACTGGATCCAAGTCGAGGTTCCAGCCGGCACAGGAAGCGCATCTATCGTCCCCAGGACACGGATTCCTTGAGGTACGAGAAGGACCTGGGGAACCCAGGCAAGTTTCCCTTTACCCGGGGGATCTATCCCGCAATGTACCGAGATCGCCTGTGGACTATCCGGCAGTATGCGGGTTACGCTACCGCAGAGGAATCGAATCGACGCTACCGCTATCTTCTTTCCCAGGGAACTACCGGACTATCGGTTGCGTTCGATCTCCCCACCCAGCTAGGTCTCGACTCGGATCACCCGTTAGCTCAAGCGGAAGTTGGCCGATCGGGCGTCGCCATCGATAGCTCCGAAGACATGTCGCGCCTCTTCGAGGGAATTCCACTGGGCTCCGTCTCGACCTCAATGACGATCAATGCGACGGCGGCGATCCTCTTTGCGCTCTACCTGGTTGCGGCGAGACGGCAGGGAGTTCCATGGACCTCGCTGCGTGGCACGGTTCAGAACGACATCCTCAAAGAGTACCTGGCCCGAGGAACCTACATCTTTCCGCCGCCGGCTTCGGTGAGGTTGGCTACCGATCTTGTGGCGTTTGGATATCAGGAGGTCCCAAGGTGGAACCCTATTTCCATCAGTGGCTATCACATCCGTGAGGCGGGTGCGACCGCGGCGCAGGAGATCGGATTCACGCTTGCCAACGCTGAGACCTACGTAGAATCTGCCCTGTCAGCAGGATTAGAAATAGATCAGTTCGCGCCCCGTCTCTCTTTCTTCTTCAGTGCGCACAATGATCTGTTCGAGGAGGTGGCCAAGTTCCGAGCAGCGCGGCGGCTCTGGGCGCGCCTGATGAAGGAGAGGTGGAAAGCAAGAGATCCAAGATCGGCCATGCTGCGCTTCCATACACAAACGGCGGGAAGCTCTCTGACGGCACAACAGCCCGACAACAATGTGGTCCGGGTCGCGGTTCAAGCACTCGCTGCAGTGCTGGGTGGGACCCAATCGCTCCATACCAACGCCAGGGACGAAGCGCTGGCACTTCCAACCGAACAGACGGCCCGTTTGGCCCTGCGCACACAGCAGATTCTGGCCCATGAGAGCGGCGTAATCGAATCACCGGATCCCCTGGGAGGGAGCTGGTACGTGGAGAGACTTACCAGCGATCTGGAAGAAGAAGCGGAGAACTACTTGACCCGAATTCGAACCCTGGGCGGCATGTTGAGCGCGATTGAAAGCGGTTTTGTCAGCCAACAGATCCAGGAGTCGGCTTATCGGTACCAAAAGCGGCTCGAATCCGGTGAGCAGAAAGTCGTGGGGGTCAACCACCTTCGGGACGAAGAGTCCCGTCCTCTGGAGATGCACCAGATCGATCCGGAAACCGAACGCCGCCAGATCGAGGCGCTGGTTCGATTCCGTGCCACCAGAGACGGTTCCCAGGTCGACCGTTCCCTGGAACGTATCCGGGGGACTGCTGAAACCGAGGATAATCTCATCCCGGCGATCGTGTCGGCCGTTGAGGCAGGGGCGACGGTTGGAGAAATCTCGGATTCATTGGGCGACGTTTTTGGCAAGCACGTGGAAAACGTTACACTGTAAAGTGGCAGGCCTGTTTGGTTAGGGTTCGTTCGAGAATAAACTTTGCAGAGTTGGCGCTCAGCTTTGCGCGATTGAGGAGCGGCCGAAGATAGCGTGAAGCTGAGATGCTAGAATGTAAAGTTTATTCTTGAACGAACCCTTACTCGACCCCGGAGAGCCAGTGAAGCACACGGATGACCGAGATGGGCTGAAGGAGGAGGGTGTTCCCAAGCGACTGCTTTCTTACAAGGAGGCACTGGAAGCGCTTCTACCCCAGGTCCCGTCACCCGTTTCGATTCAAACTCCCCTCCTGAGCAGCTTGGGAAG
Organism: Acidobacteria bacterium UBA6911; assembly: GCA_963579905.1. GTDB lineage: Bacteria > Acidobacteriota > UBA6911 > RPQK01 > JAJDTT01 > CAUZIZ01. The sequence continues at coordinate 39,924 of CAUZIZ010000010.1, forward strand.
AATCCTCGCCAATTCGGTCAGTGCCGACCGCGATCTGCCACCTTTCGACAAATCCTTCATGGACGGCTTCGCGGTGCGCAGCCAGGATGTGGTCTCGGCACCGGTGTGGTTGAAAGTCGTGGGGATCGTGGCTGCGGGAACTTCTTCTCTCCCAACGATAGGTGCGGGTGAAGCCGCTCAGATCATGACGGGTGCCCCCATGCCTCCTGGGGCGGACGCAGTGCAAATGGTGGAGAAGACGCGAGCCCTCGAAGGGGCTTTTGTGGAACTGACAGAGTCGGTTCGTCCGGGGCAGAATGTTTCCTTCCGCGGGACCGAGGTGAAGTGTGGCGATACGGTGCTGCCGGCGGGTCGTTCGGTCAATGCCGCTGACATCGGAGTCTTGGCGACCTTTGGAAAAACGGAAGTAGATGTCCTCAACACGCCCAAGGCCGTGATTGTGTCGACTGGAGATGAGCTGGTTGCCGTCGATCAGAGACCTTCCTTCGGACAGATCCGAAACTCCAATGGTCCCATGCTCTGGGCTCTCTGTCAGGAACTGGGCGTGGAGGCTGAGATTTTTCCCTCGGTGCGGGACAAACCTGAAGAGATCGCCGCGGCCATTGACAAGGCGCTGGAAAGCGATCTGGTATTGCTCTCGGGAGGGGTCTCGATGGGCGAGTATGACTATGTCTATCGAGTCTTGGTCGAAAGGGGGGTCGATCTACTCTTTCACAAGGTCGCCGTGAAACCGGGAAAGCCTATTTGCGTTGGTAGGAAGGGCGCCTGCATGGTTTTCGGCTTGCCCGGAAACCCGGTATCCGCGTTTGTAACCTTCCAGCTGTTCGTGCGACCCTCGGTGCGCCAGTGGATGGGATGCGGTTCGGGTTCTCTGCCCCAAATCGAGGCCACACTGTTGAAAAACGTGAAACAGAAGCCGGGAAGAACCTTCTTCAAGCCGGCCCGCACCCTCTGGCGGGGAGGGGGTTTCGAGGTGGAACCGGTTGAGACCAAAGGGTCTGCTGACCTGGCAGGGTTCTGCAATGCCAATTCCTTGCTTATCATGGATGCGGATTGCACTTTCCTGGCGCAGGGCTCCAGCGTTTCCGTCTTGCTGCTCGATGGATGGATGGGATAGACACCACATCGTCAAAAATCGAGGGTACCTAAGAATGGCTGACTTGACTCACATCGACGCCTCCGGACGCGCGCGCATGGTAGACATTGGCGGAAAGCGCCTCCTTCGGAGGACGGCGAAAGCCGAGGGACAACTGCGGATCTCTAAGTCAACCAGCGCAAAAATCCTGGAGGCTGGCCTGCCCAAAGGCAACCCGTTCGAGGTTGCGCGGCTGGCAGGGATCCAGGCGGCGAAACAGACTAGCCAGTTGATTCCTCTTTGCCACAATCTCAACCTGGACTTCGTGGACGTTGAGATCGAGCTTCAGGAATCAGCCGTCCAGATCCGGAGCACGGTCAGCTGCCGTTGGGCAACCGGCGTCGAAATGGAAGCCTTGACCGCTGTCGCCGTGGCTGGCTTGACTCTCTACGATATGTGTAAGGCAGTGGACCCGGAAATGGTCCTGGGTGGTATTCGCCTGATCGAGAAGCTCAAGGAAGAGCTGCCTAAATCCACCAGCTAGACAAAACAATAGGTCCAACCAATTCCATAGTCCCCATGTTTTAAGCCTATATAGGGCTAAAAATATCTGCTTATTCCTTATCTAGGAGTACAAAGGGAAACAGGGACCGTTTTTAGGCTGAGAGATAGCACTCCCTGGAGGGTTTCACCGTCTGTGGTATCCTCCTGGAACCGCAGGCCCTGTTCCCAGAGTGGTGTTCCGCTGATTAGGTCTACGAAGTCGAGGGACCACTAAAATAAAATCCTATTAGGATTTCAGGGTAGCTTTTTACTTGAAGGCACAGATCATAAAGGATTTGCTGTTTCATTCCTGGATCAGGGTGCAACCTCCCTTCGTTTTCCCGGGACCGACCGAGTTTGAGGGTGGACAGAGTGGGCGTGGCGATGTTTAGGGTCTGCGCAAAAACCAGTTTGGAATTTTAGCAGCATCTTATCTTCACACCATCGTCGGCCGCTCCTCAATCGCGAAATCCTCAACGCAGACCCGGCTACGCCTGCGGTTTCGCTCAATCGTCCGAGGGAAAATCTGAGCGCCAATTCTACCAAAGTTATTCTTGCGCAGACCCTTAATGGATGGACCACCTGCCGGAGAGTAGCGCGAAAACGCGCTCCTGACTAAGAGGACTGGCAAGGGGAAGGGAAAACAGGTCCCGCCACCTCCACTTCTTGGTGTACGTGACGATTCGGGCTTGCTTGGTTTCCGGCAGTCCGGCCTCTAGCTGGGCCGCCCGGAAGGCGCCCAGAAGGCCTCCTATTTGGTCTAGGAGTTGCAGCTCCAGGGCTTGGACTCCTGTCCACACCCGCCCCTCCGCTGCCTGCCGGGCGCTCTTCCGACTTTTCTGCCGCCCCTCGGCTACCCTTTCGAGAAAAAGTTCCTCATAGAACTGCCGCATCTGCTCCCTCACGACTTGTGTCTCCTCCTCGGAGAAGGGACGTGAGGGGGAGGTGTAGTCAGCGCGCTTGCCTTTTTCCACGGCGTCAACGGTAATGCCGACCTTCGCGAAGAGGCCCCCGAGGTGCAGTTTTCCGCCAATCACGCCGATCGATTCGGTTAGTGTGGAGGGAGCGGCCAGAACCTTCCGAGCAGCGGTAGCGATGTAGTAGCCCCCACTTGCGGCGATATTGCCGAAAGACATGATGACGGGTTTGTTCTCGTTGGCTCGCGTTATTTTGCGCCAGATCAAATCGGAGGAAAGTGCCGCCCCACCGGGGCTGTTGCCGCGAATCACGATGGCCTTTACGCGCTTCTGCTCCGCAGCTTCACGAAGCAGATGCTTCAGAGTTTCCACGCCGAGAACCGAGCGGCCGCCCTGGCTTGATCGGGACAAACCCGGGGCAATAACGCCATCTGCCACGATGAAGGCGATCTGAGGTCGGTAGAACGTCAACGTCCGGCGCAGGAAGGACTCCTCGGTCCTCAGCTTCGACCAGGGAAGATCAATTAGTCCGGGCTCCTCGTCCTCGAGCAGTTTCTCCAATTCGTCTTCGTAACACACGCCATCTGACAAGCCAAGTTTGGAGCATTCTTGAGCGCTGTGGGGGCCGTCGTCGATCCAGTCCTGAACCTGCGAAGTTCTCACCGCTCGGTTCGCTGCAATGAGCTCCTTCATGCGGTCCTGTATATCGGTAAGAATTGTGTCACCCATCTCCCGGCTGTTCTCGGCCATGCCCTCTCGATCAAAGGGTTCGGCCGCTGATTTGTAGGCTCCGATTTGCACGATCTCAGGCCCGATTCCCAGATACTGTAAGAGCTTCTTGAAGAACAGCACCTCTAACCGTAAGCCCACCAACTCAAGCATCGTGGCCGGCGAGAGATAGATCCTCTGAGCTCCCGCTGCGTAGTATGACTTGTTGTCGGCATGATCAAGATAGGCATAGAAGCGCTTTCCATCTGCGTGAAAACGGGCGAGTAGTCGGTGGATCTCTTCGATCTGAGCCCATCCGATGGAGGTTGGCTTAATGATCAGGATCAGTGCCCGAACGCTGCGGTGGAGCCGTGCAGCTTCAATCAGCTTCAGGAGGTGGTGAAAGTGAATCTGTTGGGTTTGCCAGAGGAAGGAGGGACCAAAGGGCGCTTCGACAATTTATCCCTCAATCTCAAGTTTGACGAAGCAGCCTTCCCGACTCATCTGGTGAGCAGATCATGCGCCGTGGTGCTTGCTAGGGGAAGACGGGGTGTGAGTTAGCGACAGATTGCCAGAGGTCCGCTCGATGATGCAGTGGAGCCCAGTGGATGGGCTGACCCTCCGAGCTTCCGCTATAATGGAGGGCGTGTCTCGACGTAATCTTTTTCTGCTTGTTAGCCTCTTTCTTGGATCCCTGGGCTTGGCCCAGGACAAGCAGGACAAAGAGACTCCCACCGTGGACGGATCTTCTGCTGAGGATCCTGCGGACGAAGGATTTCGGATCGGGGTTGCGGTCGATCAGGTGTTTCTGTCGGTGAACGCGCGCTCGCTGGAGGGTGGCTTTGTTCGAGATCTGAGGCAAGATCAGTTTCAGGTCTATGAGGACGGGGTGAAGCAGAAGATTGTCAATTTCTCCAGCGAAGCAGTACCCGTGAAGGTCGTTCTGCTGGTTGATATCAGCGGGAGTACCCGCGACAGTCTCCCCGTGATTCGGCGCGCAGCCTTACGCTTCGCCAAGAGTTTGGGAAAAGAGGATCGCATTGCAGTCATCACCTTTAACGATGCGCCTCGGCTTATTCTCAACTGGACCAACGATCACACCAAGATAGAAAACGCGCTCCTCAGCGTCTACGCCAAGGGGCAAACGGTGTTGAATGATGCCCTGTACGTCACCTGCGATGATCTGCTCAAGGAGGTGGTAGGTAAGAAGGCGATTATCCTCCTGACCGATGGTGTCGACACCGGAAGCATGGTGAACTACCAGGAGGTTGTGGACCTGGGAATCCGCTCGGAAGCCATTGTCTACGTGGTATCCAAACTCGACGAATACTGGGGGATGGCCATTGCGGCCCGGATGGAGTTCGCCGCACGCTCCCGCATCGTTCCGAGGCAACTAACCGACGAGTTCATCCTGGAAGTGCGAAGGTTTCTGCAAAAGCTAGCCGATCAAACTGGAGGTAGGGTGCTGAACAGCCAGGCCTTCTCCAGTCTTATTGACGTCTATGCCCAGGTCGCCGAAGAGCTAAAAAATCAATACTATGTATCTTACGTCCCCTCGAATCGACTGAAGGATGGGAATTGGAGAAATATCACTGTTCGGGTCATCAACCCGGCAACCGTAGTGGGCACTCGCCCTGGCTACTACGCTCCCGCAGAATAGGCCACACCTAAGCCCACCGTTTCATAAATACGATCACGTTTGCAGATGGGGCTCGTGAGGCGAGATCAAGGCAGGAGGAGGAAGACGATGCCTTGCCATCTTCGACGACGACCAACGCAGAGATCGTCCACAACCCCCATCTGCCCTCCGGGTGGCCCCGGGACGGGCCGATGGCGTTGTCGCTGTTCCTCTACGATACCGAGCATCGCCTCGTCCTCGCTTCGCGCCCTCGACACCGACGCGCTCGCCACAAACGTGACCGTATTTAGGAAACGGTGTACTAAGGGTCTGCGCAAGAATAACTTGGTAGAATTGGCATCTCATCTTCACACCATCGCCGGCCGCTCCTCAATCGCGAAATCCTCAACGCAGACCCGGCTACGCCTGCGGTTTCGCTCAATCGCTCGCGGCCAAATCTGGTGCAAATCTGAGCGCCAATTCTACCAAGTTATTCTTGCGCAGACCCGAAAGAAGCCGCCCAGGAGTCAGCAACCGGAGATTTCTCTTGACAAATCAGGACTGTTTCCGTACTATTTCCAGCCTGATCGGGGATTGAGATGATTCGGCTGACGAAAGAGACTGATTACGGCATCGTCCTTCTATCCCACTTCGCAAGCGAAGGAGTGGGCTCGACCTACAGCGCCCGCGCGCTGGCTGCTGAAACACAGATTCCACTGCCGATGGTAAGCAAGATCCTCAAAGTGTTGGCACGTCAGGGCTGGCTGGTTTCCCAGAGAGGCGCGAAGGGCGGATACACTCTTGCTCAACAACCTGACGCCATTTCGGTTGCCGAGATTATCAAAGGGATTGAAGGGCCCATTGCCATCACGGAATGCGTGGAAGCCCCCGGTGATTGCAGGCAGGAATCGGTCTGCCGTACTCGTCACCACTGGAAGATGATCAATCGCACCGTCCGGAAAGCCCTGGAAACGATCACCCTGTCGGATATGGCCACGCCAATGCCGGATCGTCTAGTCGCTCTGGATCCAGCTCCCACTCGGTTCGACTACCGAGCGCCTTCTGAAGAGGATCGGGCCCCCGCACATTTCTTGCTTGATGGATAAAAGATAGAGGCTGAAAGGATTGATATATTGATATGTCGAGTGATACACAGCAGATAGAAGAGTTCACCAGCCAAGAATACAAATACGGGTTTGTTACCGATGTCGATACCGACTCGGTTCCAGCGGGACTTAGCGAGGAGATCGTCGCCCATATTTCCCGGAAGAAGGAGGAGCCCTCCTGGATGCTCGATTGGCGCCTGAAGTCCTATCGTCACTGGTTGACCATGACGGAGCCCGAGTGGCCGAACGTGCACTACCCTGGGATCGACTATCAGGACATCATCTACTACTCGGCCCCCAAGACGAGCGAGGACGGGCCCAAGAGCCTGGACGACATCGACCCGGAAATCCGAGAGACCTATGAAAAGCTCGGGATTCCTCTCAAGGAGCAGGAACTTCTGGCCGGTGTAGCCGTGGATGCGGTCTTCGATAGCGTTTCGGTGGCAACTACTTTCAAGGCAAAGCTCTCGGAGCTGGGAATCATTTTTTGCTCCTTTAGCGAGGCGGTCCGGGAACACCCGGACCTGGTCAGGAAGTATCTGGGTTCGGTCGTACCCACGACTGACAATTTCTTCGCGGCCTTGAACTCGGGCGTCTTCACAGATGGATCTTTTGTATACGTGCCCAAGGGTGTTCGCTGTCCCATGGAGTTGTCGACCTACTTCCGGATCAATGCCGCCAAGACGGGACAGTTCGAGCGCACGCTCATCGTGGCCGACGAGGGAGCCTACGTCAGCTACCTGGAGGGATGCACGGCTCCCATGAGAGATGAGAATCAACTTCATGCTGCCGTAGTGGAGTTGGTCGCGCTGGACAATGCAGAGATCAAGTATGCGACCATCCAGAACTGGTACCCGGGGGACAAGAACGGGAAGGGCGGAATCTACAACTTCGTTACCAAGCGTGGCAAATGCCAGGGTGTGAATTCGAAGATCTCCTGGACCCAGGTCGAGACCGGGTCGGCAATTACCTGGAAATACCCAAGCTGCATCCTGATTGGCGACAATTCGGTAGGCGAGTTCTATTCCGTCGCACTGACCAACAATCATCAGCAAGCGGACACCGGGACAAAGATGATCCATATTGGAAAGAACACCCGCAGCAATATTGTCTCAAAGGGCATCTCGGCGGGATTTGGACAGAATACCTATCGGGGCCTGGTGCGGATCGGCAGCAAGGCCAAGGGCGCCAGGAACTATACCCAGTGCGATTCCATGTTGATGGGAGACCAGTGTGGAGCCCACACCTTTCCCTACATTGAGGTCAACAACAGCACGGCCCATATGGAGCACGAGGCGTCCACCTCCAAGATCGGCGAGGATCAGATTTTCTACTGTCAGCAGCGTGGCCTTTCGGCTGAGGACGCGGTTTCCATGATCGTCAACGGATTCTGTAAGAAGGTGATCAAGGAGCTCCCCATGGAGTTCGCCGTGGAGGCCCAGAAGCTGTTGAGTATCAGCCTGGAAGGGAGTGTGGGCTAGGAGTCTGCGCGGTAGAAATGATCGCAGCGAGAAAGCGGGAAATCGAGGCCAGATTTTCTCGGTTTCGAGACGCATAGTTGTTCTATTCGTCTAAAAGTCGGGGAAATATGGGCCGATTCTACCGTTTTCGTAGCAGATCAGTTTCTACCGCGCAGGCTCCTAGGAGGCTTCACCTGCTCTATCCGACCGTCTGAATGTCCATCGCTTTCTCCCGACGAGGTTCGAGATTGCCTAGCCGGAGTAAGTGATTGTGAGGGTTGAGCAGTTACCCTGCGAAGGCCGCCCCGGAGATCGAATTAAGAACAAGGAGAGCCTCGGATAAGTCATGTTGGAAATCAGAAATCTACATGTGAAAGCAGCACAACAGGAGATCCTGCGAGGAATCAATCTGAAGGTAGGACCAGGAGAGGTCCACTCGATCATGGGTCCCAACGGTTCCGGAAAGAGTACGCTGGCCCAGGTTCTAGCCGGTCGAGATTCCTATGAAGTCACACAGGGGGAGGTCTTCTTCGAAGGCAAGGAACTGCTGGAAATGTCGCCTGAAGAAAGGGCCCGAGAGGGCATCTTCATGGCCTTTCAGTATCCCGTAGAGATCCCTGGCGTAAGCAACACCTACTTCCTGAGAGCGGCCCTCAATGCAGTTCGGACCCATCGGGGTCTGGAAGAAATCGACGCGATGGACTTTCTTTCGCTGGTTCGGGAGAAAATCAAGCTGCTGAAGGTCGATGAGAGTCTACTGAGCCGTCCCGTGAACGAGGGGTTCTCAGGAGGTGAGAAGAAACGGAACGAGATTTTCCACATGGCGGTCTTGGAACCCAAACTGGGTGTCTTGGACGAGACGGATTCGGGTCTGGACATCGACGCGCTAAAGATCGTCGCCGAAGGCGTCAACACGATGCGCAGCAAGGATCGATCCATGATCGTCATCACTCATTATCAGCGGCTGCTCGACTACATAGTTCCCGACTTCGTTCACGTTCTCTATCAGGGACGCATTGTGAAGTCAGGAGGCAAGGAGCTGGCGCTGGAACTTGAGGAAAAGGGTTATTCGGATCTACGGGTGGAAGGCGCAACAGCGCTGATTTGATCGTTTTCCAGAAGAGAAAGTATTGAATCAATGACTGAGGCGGTTAAAGCGGAAGCAGAAACCTATCTAGCGAACTTCGAAGGGCTGGAAACTGCGTTCCGACGTGAGTCTCCTTGGTTGCGGGACCTGCGTCGGAGATCACTGGAGCGCTTCGCTGAGTTGGGGTTTCCCACGATCCGGGATGAAGACTGGCGCTATACCAATGTTGCTCCTATAGCCAGGACCACCTTCCAGGCGCCAACACAGGTTGATCCGCGAGAGCTAGCGGAAAGACTCAAGCGGGCTCCCCTGGTGGACCTTGAATCCCCCAAGATGGTTTTTGTCAACGGGGCCTTTTCACCTGAGCTTAGTTCTTTGCAGGCTCTCTCTCCGGCACTTCGGGTGAGCAGTCTCTCGGAAGCCCTGGCGGAGTCTCCTGAAGAACTAGAGCCGCACCTCGCTCGCTATTCAGGAGGTCAGGAGAACGCCTTTAGCGCGCTCAACACTTCCTTTATGAGAGACGGAACGTTCATCCATGTCCCTGCCGGGACCGTGGTAGAGGATCCGATCCAGTTACTCTATATCTCCTTTGGTTCGGAGGCGCAGGATCCCTTCGTTACCCACCCCCGGAACCTGATTGTGGTTGAGCCGAATAGCCAGTTGGTCGTGTTCGAGACTCACCTTGGGATCGGAAACTTGGCTTACTTGACGAATTCGGTTGTGGAGCTGTCCGCAGGAGAGAATTCGGTTGTCGACTACTATCGTCTCCAGCAGGAGTCGGCAGAGGCTTTGCATGTTTCGACTACGCAGATTCAGCAAGCGGGAAACAGCACGGTCAGGTCGCACTTCATTGATGTGGGTGGAGCCTTGGTAAGAAATGGCCTCAGCGCAGTGCTTGGGGGAGAAGGCGCAGACACTACTCTCAATGGCCTCTATCTGGTGTCTTCACGCCGTCTCGTCGACAACCACACTCGATTAGAGCATGCCGCCCCACATTGCAACAGCCGCGAGCTCTACAAGGGGATCCTTCGAGACAAGTCGAGAGCAGTCTTCCATGGCCGAATCGTGGTCCACCCGGGAGCCCAGAAGACCGACTCGAAGCAGACGAACAGCAATCTCCTGCTTTCCGACGAGGCCCTGGTCAACACCAAGCCGCAGTTGGAAATCTATGCGGACGATGTCAAGTGCACCCACGGAGCCACGATCGGACAGCTGGATGAGGAAGCGATCTTCTACTTGCGATCGCGTGGGATCTCGAAGGAGGCAGCCCGCAGCATGCTGGTTCACGGTTTCGCCAAAGACATGATCGGGCAAGTGCGGTTGGAACCACTGCGCCAGCAGCTTAGCAATCTTCTGTTCGAGTGGTTACCTCAGGGTCGTCTCTTGAAGGAGGCCATGGTCCCGTGAGCGCAACCCACAGGGTCGTAGCGACAGCTGATCACCGGGGGGAGAGCCTCTGGCTCGATGTCCCGAAGATCCGGGCGGATTTTCCGGCTCTTCAACAGAAAATCCACGGAGAGCCACTGGTATATCTGGACAATGCGGCCACTAGCCAGAAGCCGCAGGTCGTACTTGACGCGATCCAAAGGGCCTACGCTTGGGACAATGCAAATATCCACCGCGGGGTCCATGAGCTGAGTGTGCGTGCGACGGATGCCTTCGAAGCTTCTCGGCGCACTGTTCAGCAGACCCTCAACGCGGCTCATTCCCAGGAGATCATCTTTGTCCGAGGTACGACGGAGGCGATCAATCTGGTGGCCCATAGCTATGCAGGACGGCGTGTCCGCCAGGGTGACGAGATTATCATTTCAGCCATGGAGCACCACTCCAACATCGTTCCGTGGCAGGTTCTCTGCGAAGAGAAAGGAGCTCGCCTGAGGGTGATACCGGTTGCCGATAGTGGTGAGCTGGTTCTGGACGAGTATGAAAAGCTCCTGAGTTCCAAGACACGACTCGTAGCAATTACCCACGTCTCTAGTGTCTTGGGCTCGATCAATCCGGTCCAAAGAATGATCGAGATGGCTCGGGTGTGGGACGTCCCCGTTCTACTTGACGGCGCCCAGGCCGTACCCCACCTGAAGGTGGATGTACGTGAGCTCGATTGTGATTTCTACGCTTTCTCCGGACACAAGGTTCTGGGGCCTACGGGTATTGGTGTCCTGTATGGAAAGAAGGATCTGCTTGAAAGCATGCCCCCCTATCAGACAGGTGGGAGCATGATCGAGTCGGTACGTTTCGAAAAGACGACCTATGCCAGCTTGCCGGAAAAGTTCGAGGCAGGGACTCCGCACATCGCCGGCGGTATCGGTCTGGGCCCCGCGCTCGACTATCTCAACGCTCTGGGGCTGGATCGCGTCAAGGCTTATGAAGAGGATCTCCTTGCCTATACGACGGAACGCCTACTGGAGATTCCCGGATTGAGAATCCTGGGCCTGGCAAAGGAAAAGGCCTGCGTCCTCTCCTTCGTGCTCGGGGAGATTCATCCTCACGATATTGGGACGATTCTCGACCAGCACGGAATTGCCATCCGGACAGGCCACCACTGTGCCCAGCCACTGATGGACCGGTTCGGTGTTCCTGCCACTGCTCGCGCTTCCTTCTCCTTCTACAATACTCGGGACGAGGTAGACCGCCTGGCCAAGGGGCTCGTGAAGGTGACCGAGGTGTTCAGCTGATGTCTGAGTTGGAAGGGCTCTACCAGGAAGTCATTCTGGATCACAATCGTCGCCCCAGAAATTTTAAAGTCCTCGAGAGTGCAAACCGGAAGGCTGAAGGCTTCAACCCCCTTTGTGGCGATCGCGTGACGATCTATCTTGAAGTCGACGACGAGGTTGTGAAGGATGTGGCGTTTCAGGGGTCCGGCTGCGCAATCTCGATGGCGTCCTCTTCCATTATGACCGAGTCTCTAAAAGGCAAGTCTCTCGTTGAAGTGGAGCGTCTCTGGACGACTTTTCACGACATCGTGACAGGTGAGTCGGACGAATCGTCCGGCCAGACCGATGTGGGAAAGTTGGCCGTTTTCGGTGGGGTCAGCAAGTATCCCGTACGAGTGAAGTGTGCGACCTTGACGTGGCACACCCTGCTCGCGGCCCTGCACGAAACGCAACAGGCAGTCTCCAGCGAATAATGCGCCGAATTGGCGCGTACTAGTTCCCGGAGGACTCTGATATGGACAAAGATACCAAAGCCATGACCCAGGCCGAGCCAAGCACAGAGGAGAACCAGTTGGCTCCCGCTAGCGCGCCTGGAGAAGAAACAAGGAAGCAGCAGGCCATTGAAATTCTCCGCGGTTGCTACGATCCCGAAATCCCCGTTGATATCTACGAATTGGGGCTGGTCTATGAAATCAACACGGAGTCGCCGGAATTCTTGGACGTCAAGATGACTCTGACTTCCCCCAGTTGTCCCGTGGCAGAGTCACTGCCACTGGAGGTGGAGTCCAAGCTTCTTGGAGTCCCAGGTGTCGAGAAAGTGAACGTTGAAGTGGTTTGGGATCCCACCTGGACCATGGACAACATGTCTGAAGCTGCCAAGTTGCAGCTCGGTCTGCTTTAACCCGCATTTCTCATCGCTGGTCTACTGCGTTGCCGCAAACATCCATCCTGGCTGCGTTGCGCTCTGTCGGCCTCCTCGACGGCGTGTAGTGCCAGCGGGACGTGTTAAACTACGAACCTAACTATGTGTGGAATCATCTGCTACCTCGGTAACCGCGCTGCTTCACCGATCCTGGTCAACGGCCTCAGAAGGCTGGAATACCGTGGTTATGACTCCAGCGGCATAGCCGTCCTCGGCAATGGTGGGATCCGGTGCGAGAGAGCCCTTGGAAAGATCGATGCCCTGAGCGCAGAGATCGAAGGGCAGGAACTGAAAGGCAACACTGGTATCGGCCACACTCGTTGGGCAACCCACGGGAAGCCCTCGGTGGAGAATGCTCATCCACACGCCGACTGTGGGCAACGCATCTTCGTCGTTCACAACGGAATCGTCGAAAATTATCAGAGCTTGCGAAGAGAGCTGATTGCGAAGGGGCACACCTTCCGGTCGGAAACCGACACCGAGGTGTTGGCTCATCTGATCGAGGATCACTATCAAGGCGACCTCGAGAAGGCTGTGCGGAACGCCCTGGAAGAAGTCGAAGGCACCTATGGAATAGGTGTAATCTGCGCAGATGAGCCCCGCCAGATCGTGGTTGCCCGTCTCGGGAGTCCGCTTATTCTCGGCATCCGCAACGAGGAAGTCTTCGCTGCCTCAGACGCCTCGGCGCTACTCAGCCACACGCGCGAAGTTATTTATCTCCAGGATGGCGATGTCGCCGTCTTGGATAACGGCGGTTTCCGCGTCAACAATCTTCATGGAAGGGCGACCTCCCGGGATGTCCAGATTCTGGAATGGGATGAGCAGGCGGCGGACAGGCATGGATACGTCCATTTCATGCTCAAGGAGATCTTTGAGCAACCGCAGGTTTTGACTGATGCAATACGAGGTCGTCTGATCGACGAAGAGGGAATAGCCAAGTTCGGAGGGCTCGAGTCCGTGAGTGATCGGCTTCTCCGGATGAGAAGGCTGATTGTCTTGGCCTGCGGGACCTCCTTCTACGCCGGTCTTCTTGGACGCTACATCGTCGAGACCTGTACCAACTTTCCGGTGGAAGTGGATTTGGCTTCGGAGTTCCACTACCGCAAGCTGAATCTTGAGGCAGGAACCACCGTCTTGGCGATAAGCCAGTCGGGCGAGACCCTAGACACCCTTGCCGTGATCCGGGAGATAAGGCGTCGCGGAGCCTTGGCCCTCGGTCTTGTCAATGTGGTTGGCAGCTCGATCGCTCGTGAGACGGATGCAGGCATCTACAATCATGCCGGTCCGGAGATCGGAGTCGCCTCGACAAAGGCCTTCCTCTCTCAGGTTACGATCCTTTACCTGATCGCTCTTTTGCTGGGCAGGCACCAGCAGATGTCGCTGAGTGAGGGGCAGGATTTCGTTCGAGAGCTCCGATCGCTTCCCGACAAGATTCAATCGATCCTGGATGGAGCTGCGGAGATTGAAGGAATCGCCAGCAAGTACGCAGGGTACCGCAATTTCCTGTATGTGGGTCGAAAGTTCAGCTATCCCGTCGCACTAGAGGGAGCACTGAAACTGAAAGAGATCGCCTACCTGCACGCCGAAGGATATGCGGCCGGCGAGATGAAACATGGACCTATCGCGCTGATTGAAAAGGAGTTTCCCTGTGTCTGCCTGGCCCCGCGCGACAGTGTCCGCCACAAGATGGTCAGCAATATTCAGGAGATCAAGAGCCGCGGTGGTCCTGTCCTCGTCGTTGGGACTGAGGGAGACACCGAACTCCAGGATATGGCGGATGATTTCATAGGGATCCCCGCCATCGACGAGATCTTCACTCCTTTCCTGACCGTGATTCCTCTGCAGCTGCTGGCCTACTACATCGCCAGTGCAAACGGCTGTGAAATCGATCAGCCGAGAAACCTTGCGAAATCGGTCACCGTAGAATGATCGGCAGCTGAAATGTTGATTCGTAGACCGGATTGCGACGTCGTCGTGATCGGAGGAGGCCCGGCTGGTGCCGCGGCTGCGGCCTACTTATCACAAGCAGGTCTCGATTGCGTTCTATTGGAGCGCGAGCTCTTCCCCCGGCCTCACGTCGGCGAGTCCTTGGTGCCGGCCGCCACCCGGGTCTTCCGCGAACTCGACCTGCTGGAGCATCTTGATGGGGCTGGTTTTCCCCGAAAATACGGAGCGGTCTGGACGTCTTCTAGTGACTCTCCCGTCTATTCTCACGACTGGCAAGGTCTGGAGGTAGACTCACAGGTTGCCGTGCGCTTTGAGGAGCGGCAACAGCCTGGAGTGGAAAGAAACTATACCTACCATGTCGATCGGGGAAAGTTTGACCTGATACTCCTCCAGCATGCACATCGCTTGGGAGCCCGCGTCTACGAGGGAGTCCGCGCCGACCGAGTTGATTTCTCCGATGACCTGTTTCCCAAGGTTCATTTCTCGATTGGCCGAAAAAAGACCTGGATCCGGGCCAGAATGGTCGTCGACGCAAGCGGGCGCAGGACGCTCCTTGGAAATCAGCTGCGCCTCAAGGTGCAGGACCCCGTCTTCGACCAATATGCTCTACACACCTGGTTTGAAGGGTACGATCGGCGACTGCTGTCCCAGGAGGAGGGAATGGAGGACTACATCTTCGTCCACTTCCTTCCGGTGAGCAACAGCTGGATCTGGCAGATCCCGATCACCGATTCTGTTACCAGCATCGGTGTCGTAACCCAGAAGAAACATTTTGCCAAGTCGCGCCAATCGCGGGAGCGATTCTTCTGGAAGTGCATTGAAACCCGTCCCGATCTAGCGGAGGGTCTCCGCAAGGCCGACCAGATTCGCCCCCTCAAGGAGGAGGGCGACTATAGCTACGCGATGCAACGAATCTGCGGGGACCGGTTTGTCCTGATCGGAGACGCGGCGCGTTTTGTCGACCCCATTTTCTCCAGCGGTGTGAGCATAGCCCTCAACAGTGCGCGCCTGGCAAGCCTGGACATACTCGCAGCGGCGGAGGTGGGTGACTTCTCGAGCGAGCGCTTTCAGAAATTCACGACCACGGTAGGGCGAGGCCTCCGAAACTGGTATGAGTTCATCAGTCTCTACTATCGACTGAACGTTTTGTACACAGCTTTCTTGATGGATCCCCGTTACCGCTTGCAGATTCTCAAGCTGTTGCAGGGGGACGTCTATGATGAAGAAGAGCCGGAAGTCTTGAGGCAGATGAGAAATTTGGTAACAGCAGTGGAAGAGAAGGAAAGCCATCCGTGGCACTCGCTGTTGGGAGACTTGACCGCAAACGCCTTCAGGAGAGCCAGCCTCGGAGGTCGGTAGCGCCAGGCCGCAGTATCCTAAGGTAGCGAGCGACCTCATGCCGCCGAGCAGCATGATGCCATCTGGATTGGCATCGGCTTCTTGCCTTTGGCTTTGCCTTTGCCCCGTGAGGGTGCGGCAAGGGCAGTGGTGAGGAAAAAGGCAAAGGCCAAGGCAAGGGAGCCATTCCCATACTTGATCAGTTTGTGAACTTTTTGCTAACCAAGGGCCTCTAGCTGCATTCCCTCCGCAGCCGGGCTTTGTCGACCTTACCGGTGGCGGTGTGGGGAAGGTGATTTCGGAACTCAAAGCAATCTGGAATCATGAAGGGAGGAAGATGGTCACGGCAGGCTTCCTCCAGCTTGTTGGTTTCCAGCGAACAATCGGGGCGCCTGACGACGATAGCCCTGATCGAGTCCACCACGTCATCCTCACCGACGGCGATGACCGCCACCTCGAACACATCTGGGTGGGCGCTGAGGATCGCCTCGAGCTCGCCGAGCTCGATCCGATAACCCCGCCTTTTGACCATTTCATCACGGCGTCCCAAGAAGGACAGGATACCGGTCGCATCCATTTCCGCCCAATCCCCGGTCCGATACACCCTGTCTCCGGTGCAACCGGAGTCGGCCGGCACAAGCACTTCGGCCGTTTTGGCAGGCCTTTTCCAGTAGCCGTCCATGAGACTGGGTCCCTGGACCACAAGTTCCCCTGATTCTCCAGGGCTCGCTTTGCTGCCATCGTTTCTTTGAATCCAGACCTCGGTACCCTCGCAAGCCTTTCCGATTGGCAGACGCTTGGAGTCGCCCTGGGGCAGTTCGCGGACCTGGTAGTAGGTGCACACGTTCGTTTCAGTAGGGCCAAATAGATTGAAGAGCTCTGGCCGGGGGACCAGCTGGTGGAGGCTTCGTAGATGCTTCATGGGAAACACCTCACCCGCGAACAAGATGGTGCGAAGCGAGGCGAGTCGCCCGGTTCCTGCCAAAGCACCGCTTGTGACCAGGGATGCGAGCACCGAGGGAACCGAATACCATATCGTGATCTGTTCTCGTTCGACAAAATCGCACAGCTCCATTGGAAAAGCCGAGAGCTCCCGAGGAACCACGATACTGACCGCCCCCGATCGAATGGCAGCGAAAAGATCAAAAGTAGAAAGATCAAAGTGCAAGGGAGCATGGCTGGCCAGCCGATCGTTTGCCGAGACCCGGAAACGTGTCCCGGCCCACTTGACGAAGGCCAGGCAGGCTCCGTGGCTGATGGCTACACCTTTCGGCACACCTGTGGAGCCGGAGGTATACAGAATGTAAGCCAGATCTTGCCCGTCAACGCGGCTTGACGGAGCTTCCTTGAAAGCCGAGAGGTCTGGCCATTTCAGAGTCGCGGTTTGCCCGGGTAGGGGCAGGGACACTTCAGCCGCCGTAGGCCCACTCACGCTCGGATTTGGTGCCAGGACAACAGCCCTGAGTGACGAAAGATGCTCCAACTCGGATCCAAGGCGTTGGAGGTGCGCCCTGTTGCTGACCAGGGCACTGATCCCGCAGTCGCGCATGAGCGACAGGATTCGTTTTGGTGGCGAAAATCGATCAAGTGGGACATAGGAAGCTCCTCTCTTCAGGATCCCAAAGACCGAGACCACCGACTCGATCGATTTCTCGAGCAGGATTCCCACTCTGTCCCCTCTTCGGATTCCGGCGTCGATCAGAAAGCTTGCGAGCCGGCTGGAAGTTTCTTCCAGCTCCCCATAACTGATCTCGTGCCCTCGACACCTGATGGCCGGTCGGGCGGGTTGAATCGAGGCCTTTGCGGAAAGAAGCTCGTACAGCAAGCCGGACGCCCCCTCTGGGTGTTTATCGGAGCCCAAGTTCTGCCGACAGGCACTACGACGTTGGAGATCCAGCCGGGGGTTCTCCAGGCAGTATGACTGCCTCGTCCTAAAGCATAGCGCCAGGCCGCCGATATGAGAAAAGGACAAAGCAACAGCGCCCCCCGCTAATCATAGAGGGTGATTCAGCGATTTGGGAGACCTTGTCGGACAAGGGCCTTGGAAAGCATGAGAACAATTCCTTTCTCTTTGGAGCTAAAGGTCGGACATGGTGTAGATCTCCTCTTGGCAAACACTGTCTGAGAGCGCTGCACCCGGGAGGGACATAATCCCGTGAACAAATATGCCCTGCGCAATCGAACAAAAGCCTCCGTACTGGCCACAGATGTGTACAGGGCAGCGTTGGCCTGGGACCGGATGAGGAGATTGCTTGGACACACCCCTGACGACTTTCAACCTGGCAAGGGCTTGTGGCTGACGCCCTGTCAGTGGATTCACACCTTCGGCATGTCTTTTCCAATCGATGCCGTCTATCTCAATTCCGATCACGAGGTGATCCACGCTTGCCGAAATCTGAGGCCCTCTCGCCTGGCCTCGCTCAAGATCAGGGCCCGAAGTGTAATCGAATTGCCGGCCGGTACTGTTTCGGGAACCCAGACCACCGTTGGTGACCGACTGGAACTCAAGGCGCTGGAGGAGCGATAGCGATGTGGTGCCGTCTGCTTGTTCCCTGTCTCGTGTCGCTTCTGGCCTTAGGTCCCTTGGGTTGTGTCCGAAGTCGAATGCCTGGTGGCGGCTGGCTCGGATGGGCAAGAACGTCTATCGTTCCGTTTCGCCCGCCACCCTGTCCGAGCATATCCGGACCACCATCAAGGTCTCGGCCGAAAACAGCAACGCCACAGATCAATCCCTGCGTTGACTGCACGAAAGAAACCCGGAACTTGGAGAGTTGGAAAGGTTCGCCAAAACGAATCCCGAAGACTTAGCAGCACGCTTGCAGCTGGCAGAAGCCTATACTGCCGAAAAGCTATACTGTCCTGCCTTTCAGCTCTAGCCAGATTCAGCAGAAGGTGCAGGTCTTCTGGGAAGGATTCATCTGGGCCGCAAAGACCCAGCTTTGGCAAAGGCCGCCTTTCTCAAGGCATTGACGAGCCAGCCAGAGAACCCGTCGCTTTTGACATGGCTTGGACAGGCCGACCTCAAGCTGGGCAACTAGGGTGAAGCTCGAAAAAGTCGAGTGCTTGCCTTGCAACTCAATCCGACCCTTGCCTTGGCTCGACGACTATTGGGACGAGCACCGGAGCCACGAACCGAGAACGAATCTGTTGTCCAGGCTCGCACCAGACCAGATCGCCCGGTCTCAGATGTCGTAAGAGTGCAGGCGGAAGATCCCCTCAGACAGAAGAGCCCCAAGGCGCAAGTCAAAATCGCAACCCTGCCGCTGCCCTCCCCTCCAATCGCGAAAGAGATCGTGCTCGAACCTGGGCTTACTATCGGGCGCCCACCAACTCAAACCGAACCGAAACTCCCCTATTCCCTTTCACCCGAGCTCCAGAGGTTACTCCAAGAGAAGACCCCGAACATTCTTGAGAGTGGGAGGTCCGTACTCATTGACGGTACTGCCGAGCCGCCGTACTTTTCTCGTGACGAAGTCCAAGTAGCTACCGGCGATGGGAGCGCACTTCTAATTCCGGTTGTCCTTGCCGATCTGGAAGCCTCACTGGCCGCCGATCCGGCGCAGCCGATTGAGCTTGGTTCCGCCTCACCCCCAAATCCTCCGATCAATCTTGCGCGCCTCTTCGAGGACTCGGAGCAGCTTGTAGGCACACCCACACTTCCCGGACGATTCGATAGCTACGCAGGCCCGGGACTGAGCGGATTGTTCGATTTCCCCGACCCACTCCTAGATATTGAGCGGCATCCCATCAAGACGGCGGCACTTCTCGATCTCACGAACATAATCCCTGAAGAAGATGGGGTCTGGAATCTGGCGCTGATGGTGATACTTATGGGTTGCGCAGCGGTTCCGACCGGTCGGCGGAAGCGATCCTTGCCGCGCCGACAGCGGCCAAGGAAAAGAGCCTCTGCCACCGCAACTGGGCCTTCTGGGGGCGACAGTTGCCGCGCAGCGCTGGCTGAGACGGAGGAGAGTTGGGACTTGGCCGCTCCCAGCTGTCTATTTCCGGTCGCCGAGTTTCCGTCACTCGCAAGCCCAGGAACCCAGCCTGTTTCCGCTTCCTGTGGGCCCCGATTCCAGGAAGCGAGCAAACCTGACGAACCCCTTTCAACACTTGCACGGCACAGCTCCGAGGTTGAGGTAGATGAACTAGGTCGAGTCGTCAAACCGGCAGTAGGAGCCCTTGTCCTGACCCAGTTGGCCACTCCTCTCATTCGTCACTACCAACGCCAGGGGTGAGCCCACCCAGGGGGCAGCGCCTCCCGGTAGGCACGGCTTCGGCCCTCGTCCTTGTCCACCGGAGAGCGGAAACGGTGGCAAGACATGCCCTGCCCACTCTCCTAACCCCATCCAGGAAAGGCTCTTGGAGATTGGAAGGATCAAGATCTCGCCTCGCTGCGTGACCGTCAGGGAGCGGGGCCCGACAGGGACCATACCTCCAGGCGCGTCTAAGTTGGAGGGGTGCGCAGAGATGTCAATCAGGGTGTGTCCATTAAGTTGAAACGCCGGATCGCGCTCCCTAGTCACGATCCTGTCAACTGGCGAAGGTTGCTTCGCGAGAGCGAAACTCCCCGAGCCATGGAAGCCTGAAGCGCAAGCGAGGGGTTGGGGAACACCCCGAATCCCTCCGACTTGGCTGCTTGCCGCGCCTCAGGCCCTTCGTCCCCCACTGCGCTGCCCTCCAACCCCTCGCTCGTGCTTCAGGCTTCCTCAGGTTTAGCATTATTGGGCGACCTGGAGGTACGAGTTCCGGATGAAGTTTCAGCTTAGTTCTGCCCCCGCCGCGCTGCCCCATTCGAGAAAGAAACCGTGTTCTCCTTCTGAGTTCATCGCCTGGACAGAAGGGTTTCCGGTACCGCTCCTTCGCAGTCCCATCTCTGTCGCGCCAGCCCTGCCGGCAACCGTCGTTGCAAGGAAGGACAAGGCAAGATGAAGGACCCCCAATTTCCTGCCGCGGTCCTAGTGACCCTCCAACCAATGCTTGTGAATCGCGAAGCCTGAGGTTAAGCTGACTTCGTTGGTCTAGAGTGATGGCGATGAAAGAGTTGTGGGCAGCGGGGAAGGCTCGAGGATTGATCGCAGTGATGCTCGCGTGCTTCGCCTGGGGGACGGCGACAGGGATGGCTAGTAGGGAGAATCTGACAGAGCTTCTGGTTTTTATTGGCACCTACACCAGAGGGGAAAGCAAAGGAATATATATCTACAAGATGGATCTGAATTCTGGGGCACTCACACCTGTTGGTGTGACCGACTCCGGTCCCAATCCATCCTTTCTGGCCGTGCATCCAAACCACCGGTTCCTCTACGCCGTCAACGAGATCGCTGAGTATGAGGGAAAGAAGACCGGTTCGATTACCGCTTTTTCTCTCGATCCAACCACCGGAGTTCTGGATTTTCTCAATCGTCAAAGCTCATCCGGGGCGATTCCCTGTCACCTGGTTGTCGACGCTGCGGGCAAGAACGTCCTGCTTGCCAACTACGTTGGCGGTAATGTTTCGGTGCTGCCCATCCAGAATGGAGGAAGATTGGGAAGGGCCACCAGCGTCAGGCAGCACGAGGGTTCCAGTATTCACCCCTCTCGCCAGACGGGCCCACGCGCGCACAGTATCAATCTAGACCAGGCCAATCGGTTTGCAGTTGCTGCCGACTTGGGAATCGATAGAGTTCTGGTGTATCGATTTGATGGGGCGTCGGGAGAGCTTACTCCCAATGACCCACCTTCGGTGTCGGTCAAACCGGGGGCTGGGCCGCGGCACTTTGCCTTTCACCCGAGTCAGCCCTACGCCTACGTTATCAACGAGCTCGATTCAACCATTACTGCCTTCACCTATGATTCGAAGTTGGGTGCGCTCGAATCAATGCAAACCCTCTCTACCCTTCCGGAGGGCTTCGAAGGGGTCACGCACACAGCCGAGGTGCAAGTGCATCCCTCGGGAAGGTTTGTCTACGGATCCAATCGGGGCCACGACAGCATAGCCATGTTCAGGGTCGACGCTACGAGCGGCAGGCTTTCCCCAATAGGGCACGAACCCACGGGCGGCAAGACTCCCCGCAATTTTGGCATCGATCCTAGCGGCCGCTATCTGATCGCAGCCAATCAGGACTCCGACACGCTGGTTGTTTTCCGAATCGACCCAGAAGCCGGCAGCCTTCAGTCTACCGGGATAGTCGTCGATGTCCCGGCTCCTGTGTGCGTCAAGATGATTCCTCGACAATAGTCCGAATGCTGAGCTGGAACTTTAAGAAGAGGTCGCACGTCTCCTGTCCTCCGAAGGTGCCGCCAACGGGTGAACTACCAGCGTTACGAAGCCAAGTCCGACAGAGCCGCGAATGACTTGAGCCGTTAGCAACATGAGGCCAGGTTGCGAGGAGAGAGCCGGGCAACTCTTCCCCACGCAGTGACGCACAAATCCCCAGTAGCCGGGAGTCTCTTTCTCGAAGGCACAGGGAGTTTCTGACGACCGAATTCACTACGATCAAACCCAGGTTCGATAAGCCGGGTACACCAGGCCTGTATCAAGGATGGCCGTGGAAGGAGTCCTCCGTGCGATCGGGTGGCGCTACCGATGCTTCGGGGTAGGTCAGGATTCCTTCAAGCAGCATCTGGCCAAAGTGGAACGAGATCACTGCATTCCGTGACTTTCCTGGCGCTGGGGTAATGTCGATCTCTATATGGGCTGCGTGCTCCTTGATCATCGAGTAGGTCGACTCCAGATGGATCAGCTTGCTGCGATCGAACTCAACAGTCTTTAAGAGGCGCCCGGGACTGAGCACCAGGCTCCAGTTGTCATCGGCCCTTCTGAGCAGGCCCACCGTGTAGGTGCCGGAGGTGACCTTTGCCGATCCCGCCATCACTTCCCCGGTAAGTGTTAGACGGGGTCCCCGAGGACTGACAATGTCTCCTGTTTTTACCTTCTCCAGATGTGCGTCATTCACCGGGACAGTACGGTAGGACATGATGGCTTCGATGCCGCCAGGAAGGATGGCGATCACCCGCTTGTTGAAGTGAGGATGTCCTATCAAGCCCGCTGTCGAAAGCAGGACCAGTCCAACGAACACTGCCTTTTTCATGATCACACTCCTCGGTTAACTCCCAGTCGCCACAAACATCGTCGAATTCCTGGAACGGAACGCGAAGGCTCAGTATGCTTAGACAGGTATTAAAGGGTCAAGCTCGCAACGCAATGAAACATTTTCAGAATTCTTGTTGAATAGGGGGAATTGTGGCACGACGACATCAAAATCAGGAAGATCGAGAGAAGGGAACACTGAATCGGCGACACTTCGTGGCGGCCGCAGCCGCTGTTGCTGCCACCCGCCTCGCCCCTGCTTCTCCGAAGACCGCCCTGGAACCAACATCCGGGGAGTTGGGTCGATTCTCCTCAAGGACCCCGAGCCGGATCCTCTACGTGAGCGACCCCTCCAGTATTGCCAGTCGCTACCTTCCCGA
Source organism: Acidobacteria bacterium UBA6911 (assembly GCA_963579905.1). Classification (GTDB taxonomy): domain Bacteria; phylum Acidobacteriota; class UBA6911; order RPQK01; family JAJDTT01; genus CAUZIZ01. The sequence goes on from CAUZIZ010000010.1 coordinate 62,748, forward strand.
CCCAACAACTGTCGAGGACCTCCAGGAGTGGGTGGACCGTCTGTCGTCTGCGCGCGTGGATACTTTTGTCCAGGAAGCGTACACACAAGGCTGGACCACCTACTGGAGGGTAGACGACCTCGAGTACGATGCCAGGCCTCAGCACCGGAGATTTCTGCCGCTGTTAGAGCAGGGAATCCAGCCCTTGGGAGTCCTTCTGAAGCACTGCCACAAGCGGCAAATGGAGTTCTTGGCAGGAATCCGAATTAATGACAACCATGGGCATATCTCCGTCAAACAGGGAGCGGGAGCGGGCTCTAGTTTTCTCGTCAAGAACACTCAGTGGCAGCTCAAGGACGCGCCTCCAGGTCCCTACTACGAGCTCAGCACTCCCCTGGATTTCAGCTTTTCTCAGGTACGAGACTACATCTTTGGCGTGGCTTCGCGATTGGTCGATCGATTCCCGGTCGACGGCCTGGAACTGTGCTTCCGCGACCATCGCTACTTTCCACCGGGTCAGGGACCTGAACGCAAATCCCTCATGACGGAGCTGGTGCGTCGGGTCAGGCAGATGCTCGATGACGCCGGCCAGAAAAGGGGAAAGAGGCTCCGCCTGGGAGCAAGGGTATTCCAGACACTGGGCGAATGCCGCCAGCTGGGACTAGATCCAGAGACCTGGATCTCGAAGGGTTTGATCGACTACGTCTCTCCCAACGACACCATGCACACCGAGCCGAATGCCCGCTATGAAGAGTTCCGTGGGCTTACCCAGAAGGGAAGTTGTCTTCTCTACCCCGGGATACTCCCTTGGACCAGCCAGCGCATGCGCAGTCGCCAAGGGGGGCAGCCAATGTCACTAGAGCAGCAGCGGGCTGCCGCTGCCAACATGTATGGAGCCGGGGCCGACGGAATTTCTTTCTACAACCATTTTAACCCCCAATCTTGGGCGCCGTTCTACCCTCAACAGCTGCTCCAACTCGCTGAGATGCGGGATTCTAAGGCTTTACTGGGGGGAGACCGTCACTACGTCTTTGAGCCAGGTTGGGCTGGCTGCTTGGGGTTCGGAGCAGATCGGGCTTCCACTGGGGTGGTCAAGGCCGATCGATTGGTTCTCAAGCGGATTCCCGGATCGGCAGGGAGTTATCGTTTCCGCATCTGCGAAAACCTGTCGGAGGCGCGCGGGGCAACTCTACTCTTTCGGGCCTTTGGAGCGAAGCTGCAGGACCGTCTGGAAGTCAAGATCAATGGTAAGCCCATTTCCGGCAAGATCTTGAAACGCAGGGCTGACGAGGAGCGGGTGGACTTAGAGGCAACCGTGGATCCCGACTCTAGCGCAAACTCTGGATTGCCGCCTGTCCCAAAAATACCGGGATCTTTCCTCACCTACTGGATGGACCTCAGCGAGCCGCCCGCGGAATTCGGTGACAATCAGTTGGAAGTCGCCTTGGTGGAGTCAACAGCAGGTGCTTCGGAGGATATCGTCATCGATGAACTCGAAGTCTTCGTCAAGGGG
>CAUZIZ010000011.1:0-61820 GCA_963579905.1 Acidobacteria bacterium UBA6911
AGAAGCCACATAAATGGCGTCGTCGTAGGGGACCCGGTTCTTCCAGCAGCGGTAGATTATGCGCAGCCACTTGAAGGCCAAAGAGCGCACCGCGACGTGGATTTCGGAGCGGATGCGAAGATGAAGCTCCAAGAGCTGGGAGCTCTCTGGTTTGATCAGTTCCTCCAGAAAAAGGCTCTGGGACTGGAACAGAAACCTCCCGTCGAATACTTCGTGATGGGGGCCGAGCCGACAATTCGCAATGCCAAGGGAAGCCTCCAGAGTGGAGGTAGGTGGGAGACGGCCGGTTCTTGGCCTCCACCAGGGCTCCGGGAACGCCGCTTCTTCTTGGGTGACGACGGCAGCCTGCGGAAAAATCCTGGCGGGACTGAGACCAGTAGCCGCTTCGAATATGACCCCAGAAATCCCGTACCTACGATTGGTGGGAACATCGATTCAGGAAAATTATTGGTTCGTCGGGGCACTCAGAATCAGGTGCCAAGAGAGGGCGATTTTGCGGCCAGGGATCCGCTCCCGCTGTCGGCCCGCTCCGACGTTCTTTCCTTCCAGACGCCACCCCTGGAGGAAGCTGTGGAGATTGCCGGTCCCCTGAAGGTTGAGCTCTGGGTTTCTTCCACAGCCAGAGATACGGATTTCACGGCCAAGTTGATGGACATCTATCCGCCCTCAGTAGACTATCCCGAAGGCTCTGCCATGAATCTGGAAGACGGCATTCTGAGGGCCCGGTTCCGGAACTCTCGGGAGCGGGAGGAGCTGATGACGCCGGGTACCGTCTACCACATCGAAATTGACCTGTGGGCAACGGCCAACCGGTTTGCCCCGGGTCACCGGATCCGGCTGGATATTTCCAGCAGCAACTTTCCCTTCTACGATGTCAATCCCAATACCGGGGAGGGATTAGGCAGGCACACCCACATGAAGACTGCCCTCAACACCATCTACCGTGGCCCCAAGTACCCTTCAGCCCTGGTCCTTCCGGTGATACACCGAGGAAACGGCCGGTAGGACCCGATGAGCTTATGTACCTGATCGATAACATGAGACACTCGGTCCGCACGATGTCTGGCTTGTCAGTTCGCAGCAGAGCTCGATGCAGGTGTAGGAAGCACAAAAGAGGGGCTATGCGAGTATCTTTTCGACCACCTTTCCATGCACATCGGTGAGGCGGAAGTCACGACCCTGGTACTTGAATGTCAGCTTTTTGTGTCCGATCCCAAGACAGTGAAGGATGGTGGCCTGAAGGTCGTGAACGTGGACCGGGTCGCGGCTGATGTTGTAGCAGTAATCGTCTGTCTCTCCCAGGGTCATGCCGGATTTGACGCCTCCACCCGCCATCCACATGGTAAAGCAGCGGGGGTGGTGATCGCGGCCGTAATCGTTCTCACTCAGTGGGCCCTGGCAATAGACCGTTCGACCGAACTCTCCTCCCCAAACCACCAGAGTGTCGTCCAGCATACCCCGCTGCTTGAGATCCTGGATGAGAGCCGCGGAGGCCTGATCCGTGGCCTGACACTGTTTCGGGAGCGCGGTAGGGAGCTTTCCATGCTGATCCCAGCCTCGATGGAAGAGCTGGACGAAACGCACTCCTCTCTCTGCCAGCCGCCGTGCCAGGAGACAGTTGGAGGCGAAAGTCCCCGGCTTCCTGGCATCCTCACCGTAGAGCTTGAAGGTCGACTCGGGCTCGTTTGAAAGGTCGGTGAGCTTGGGTACCGAGGCCTGCATCCGAAACGCCATTTCGTATTGTGCGATTCGGGTCGAGATCTCAGGGTCGGAAAACTCCTCGAACTTGATCTGGTTCAAGCGGTTCAAGGCATCCAGGTAGTGGCGCCGGTTCTTACGGTTGAACCCCTCGGGATCAGAAAGATAGAGGACCGGATCTCCAACCGATCGAAACTTGACCCCTTGATAGTGGGTGGGTAAAAAGCCGCTTCCCCAGAGACGGTCGTAGAGGGGTTGGCCTCCAGTGCCCTGAGTGACCATGACCACAAAGGCCGGCAGGTCTTCGCTCTCGCTTCCCAGACCGTAAGACAGCCAGGCACCGAAGCTGGGCCGGCCGGCCATCTGGGCCCCGGTGAGAAAAAAGGTAATGGCTGGGTCATGGTTGATGGCTTCGGTGTGCATCGACTTGATGAAGCAGAGCTCGTCCGCTACCTTGGCCGTGTGGGGCAGCAACTCACTAAGCCAGGCTCCAGAGTTCCCATGCTGAGCGAACTGAAAGGACGAGGGCACCACAGGGAAGCCGGGTTGATCGGAGGTCATGGCGGTCAGTCGTTGCCCCTGGCGGATGGAATCGGGTAGTTCCTGCCCCCGACGCTTTTGCAGCAACGGCTTGAAGTCGAAGAGCTCCATCTGCGAGGGTCCACCCGACTGGAACAGCCAGATGATGCGCCGTGCCTTGGGAGCAAAATGGGGCAGGCCGGGAAGGGCGGGGTAGGGTCTGCTCCCGGGCTCTGGGGTGGGAATGGCTTCGAGGCTACTGCCCGCCATCGTCGCCAGCGCCGCCGCGCCAATGCCTCCGGAGCTGGAACCCAGGAAGTAGCGCCTGCTCATTAACCGCTGGTATTCCCTCTGGGGATCCATTTTCGCTTACTCCTTGGTGATGGTTTCGTCGAGGTTCAAGATAAGACTGGCCAGCGCCGTATAGGCGGCCAGCTCAACCGGATCCAAAGCCCGGTCTTCGGAAAATCCTGCATGAGCCAGGAACCGCTGCGTCGCCTCCGGGTTTTCTTGATAGCTGCTCTTGAACCGGGCAAATACGTCGCTCAGAACCCGGGTCTCCTGGGGCTTTGGAAGCCGTGCCGTTGCCAGCCGGAAGCCGTACGCGATCCGCGCTTCCTTCGTGGAACCACCCGCCTTCATCATCCGCTGGGCAAGCCGATTAGCCGACTCCACATAGGTCTTGTCGTTCATGAGGTTCAGTGCCTGAAGGGGAGTGTTGGTTCGGGGCGAGCGCACAGCACAGGTCTCACGATTGGCGGCATCGAAGGTCGTCATGGCGGGCGGCGGAATGGTCCGTTTCCAATAGGTGTAGAGACTGCGTCGATGCAGGTTCTCCCCTTGATCGGGTTGGTAGGCAGCGCCGGAAAAGGCGAGTTCTGCCCAGAGTCCTGGGGGTTGGTAGGGCCTGACTGGAGGACCTCCAATTTCTTCCACCAGTAATCCAGAAATCGCCAGAACCTGATCGCGGATCACTGTCGCCGGTAGTCGGAACCGGGGTCCCCGGGCCAACAGTCGGTTCTCCGGATCTTTAGCCAGGAGCCCAGGTGTCGCTCGGGAGGATTGGCGGTAGGTCGCGCTCAAGACAATCGTCTTCAGGATCGCCTTGATGTCCCACCCACCCTCTACGAATTCGAGAGCGAGCCAGTCGAGAAGCTCCCGGTGTAGGGGCCGTTCACCCTGGGTCCCGAAATCTTCTCCAGTCTTGACGAGACCGACGCCGAAGAGCATCTGCCAGAGTCGGTTTACGGTGACGCGAGCCGTCAACGGATTGGAAGGATCCAGCAGCCAGCGGGCAAAGCCCAGACGGTTATTTGGGTCGTCTCGATCCAGGGGGGGAAGAACCCTGGGAACATCAGGAAGGACCCTCACTCCGGGTGCGTCGTAGGCACCTCGCTTCAGGAGGAATGTCTCTCGTGGAGTCTCGCGCTCCTTCATGACCATCACACTGGGAATAGAGTCCAGAAACTCCTGGCGATCCCTTTGCCGCAGTGCCAGGTTGTGGCGGGCCTCCTCGACTTCGGAGGGAGCGTACTGATCCAGGAAGCAGAAGCGGAGCTTGTTGGTTTCGGCAGGCGATCGCGCCTCCGGGGACGAAGCAGCGATTTCCGAGACAGTCCGACGCAGAACGAGCACCGCTGCCTCTTCGGCAGAGAGCATCCGGCGGTAGACCCGGACTTCATCGATGTATCCCTGGAATCGGTCCCCGGTTCCCTCACCGGCTCCGATTCGAAAAGACTCAGCCCCCCCCATAGGCCAGAGCATCTTGTCGAATAGCACGCGCTTCCGCTGTGAAACGCCGTTGACGTACAGTTTCAAGCCCTCCGCTTTTCGCTTGCCGTCGTAGGTCATCAACACGTGCTGCCAGCGGTTCAGCTCCAGGGGCTTCTCGGTCTCCAGGCGCAGCCCCAGATCCGACCAGCGTTTGGTGAAGTGCACACGGAGTCGTCCGTTTCTGAGGTAGAGGCCATGCCCCGAGCCCTGGACTTGATCCTGGACGCTGGAGATGATGGCCCCGTCGCCAGAGGTGGGATAGATCCAGGCTCCCAGACTGAAAGAATCAAGGTAATCGAAGGGCACTACCTTTCCAGCGTTGATGAAGCCCCGGCCGTCGAAACGTCCGGCCTGGCCTATGCGTCCCGGGACAAAGGAGAGCTCATCTCCAGTCATGTCGATCACCACCGGCCGCTTCGCCTCCAGGCCACCGACTTCTTCAGAATCGGATTCCCCGTCGTAAGGTTCCGGCGAGGAGACCTCGTAGATGCCCGCCCGTTCCTCCAGATCTCCGTCAAGTGGAAAGTGCAGGAGAAGTCCTTCCTGTATAGACCAATCCGACATCTCGGAGCCAGCAATCCAGTCCTCCCAGGCTGACTGCTTTTGGCGAACCTTGTCCTCGAGTGCGGTGTACGTCTGCTGGGAAGCCGCAAGCTTCCGGTCTAACCCGTCTAGCCTGGCCTCCTGTTCCGGGATGGGGGCCTTGATCAGTGGCTCCTCGTTCCCAAAGTTGTAGACAAATCCGTTCTCCGGAACATTGTTGAAGTAGGCGAATAACTGGTAGTACTCCTTCTGGCTGATGGGATCGAACTTGTGGTCGTGGCAGCGGGCGCAGCCGATTGTCAATCCCAGCCAGACCGTCGAGGTGGTCTCGAGCCGATCGGCCACATAGTCCACCCGGAACTCTTCGTCGATGATCCCTCCCTCGGCACTGGTCCGATGATTACGGTTGAATCCAGTCGCAATGATCTGATCTCGGGTGGCGTTAGGCAGCATATCACCCGCGATCTGCTCGATAGTGAAGCGATCAAAAGGCAGGTTTCGGTTGAAGGCATCGATGACCCAATCCCGCCAACGCCACATGCTTCGCTTGCCATCGCTCTGGTAACCGTTGGTGTCGGCGTAGCGGGCCACGTCGAGCCAGCTAGCCGCCATCCGCTCACCGAATCGGGGGGACTGGAGAAGACGATCAACCACTTTTTCGTAGGCTTGGGGTGAAGCGTCATTCAGGAAGGCATCGATTTCCGGGGGTGTGGGTGGAAGACCGGTCAGATCGAGCGTCAGTCGGCGAATCAAGCGGGCGGGGTCGGCCTCGCGAGAGGGGTTCAGTCCCTCATGCTCTAGCCTGTCCAAGATGAAGTAGTCAATCGGGTTGCGGGTCCAGTCCGGCGTGTCGACCGCCGGTTCGGGCACCCGCCTCGGAGAAATGAACGACCAGTGTACCTGCCATTCTGCACCCTGCTCAATCCAGGTGCGGATCTGGGCTGCTTGATCTTCGCTCAGCCGGTCGTGTCCGAGGTATGCGGGAGGCATGCGGACAGCCTTGTCCTCGGAGACGATCCGCTGCCAAAGCGGGCTGGCGGAGGGGTCTCCCGGAATGATGGCGAGGGTGCCGCTACTCAGAGGGGTAAGGATCCCTTCCTCGGTATCGAGCCGAAAAGTAGTCTTTCGAGTGCTCTCGTCGGGACCGTGGCAGGCAAAACATTTTCCGGAAAGGATCCGCCGAATGTCGCGGTTGAAATCAATGCCTGTGGGCTCTTTGGGAGAGGCGGCTCTTAACTCGGACTGTAGAGAGCCCGTCCAGAGCAAGAGCGTGCTGATGGTCAGCAGTGTGAGGCAACCCGTTCTGGACGCCCGCTCACTGAACATGAGTCAATGTTAGCTTGGCTATTGCATCCTTGTATACTGAAATCTCTGCTCACTGCCCGCGCTCTCAGCTCTTCTTCGCTGAGCTTTCCCAAAAAGCGAATGGCCTGCTTGCTTATGGCCTTTCTCCAGGCGTGCAGATTTCACGGTTGCCCGCGCTGACGCGCTCTGCTATAAGAACTTCATGTTGCTAGGTCAGCGTTTCCTTGTACTCGCTGTCGTCTCGCTTCTCACCTTGCCGATTCTGCCAGCCCAGACGAGCTATTTTTCGGTGACTGGAAACGGCTTTCTGGAGGGGACTCGATTCGTCTTTCTTGGAAAGCTAGTTGACAAGGTCAGTTACCGTGATGTCGAAGCCGGCCATATCTTTACCAGACATGTTTTTCAGGTAAGCGAGGCGGTCAAGGGAAATCCTGGGGATCAGGTAGAGGTCATAGAGTATGGCGGGACCGTCGACGGAGAGACACTCCAGGTGTCTCACGGACCCTCCTATGTTTTGGGTCAGGAGTATCTCGTTTTCTCCTATATAGACCTGCTGGATCATGATCGGACTCTGTCGGGCCCGCTGGGTCAGTTTCAGGTCGTTTCCGATCGAGAGGGTGGCAAGACGATCCGACTCTATCCGACGCATCCCTTGCGGGCGGCTCTAAAGCTGGGCAAAGCGCCCGTCTTTATGGAACTCAACGGCTTTTGCGACCGAGTACGGAACAGATTGGATGAAATCGGGTATGGGAAGGAATAAGGGTAAGAGCCCTCGGTTGATTCTGACGGTTGCCTTGGGCACCTTCGTCCTACTGACGGCCTACGTCGTGAAGATGGGTGTCGGTGGGCACCTCGAAAGCTGGGACACGCAGGATTTCCCCATCCTCATCGAGATCTGGGAGGGTTTCACCGACGATTTGGGGCAGGTTGAGACCGGCAGCAATCCGAAGCAGGCTCTGCTGAAGGCTCTCGACTGCTGGGTCAAGATTTCCGCCCTCAGCGTCCGTGCAGGTGAGACGTCGATATTCGAGGCTGTCGGTGACAATCGGAACGTTGTCACGATCGCCGACACCACCAACAACCGGAATATCGTTGGAGGTGCTCTAGGAGTGTCCCTTACGCGCTTTACGGTCCCCGCCCGGAAGGATTTCGAAACCGATGTTGTCTTCAATCCGACTCGGATCTTTACCACGATAGAACCTGAGGATCGCAGTTCCGATCTCGTGGACCTTCTCGCCGTTGCCAAACATGAGTTTGGACATAGTTGGAATCTAGGCCACTCCATCCAGCGTTCTTCCACCATGTACTTTGCGGGGCCACAGTTTACCAATTTGATAGATGCCCTGACGTGGGATGACCTGGCGGGCATCAATGTCAGCTATCCGATGGTCGGGTTTAGTAATGTGACCGGAACGATTTCGGGGACCGTGACCAAGAACGGGACTCCCGTGTTCGGTGCTTTTGTGGTGGCTTCAGACGAATCTGGAGTGCTGGCTGCCAGTGCGATTACGCTGCCTGATGGTAGCTACAGGCTGGATGGATTGCCGTCTGGGCATTCCTACACCCTCTACGCGGAGCCCCTGGACGGCCCCATGACTCCAGGGAGCGTGACGGGCGGTGTTTACAGCTCGGCAGCAATGGGGACAAACTTCCTGCCCACTTTTCTCAATGGCAGTCAGAATCCTTCGGTTGCTGTCAACTCAGCCGTCGCGGGGGTGAACATTGCGGTCACGGCCGGGAACGCAGACATTGACCCGCGGTTCATCGGGAAAACCTCTCAACTGACTGGACAGTTTTTCGTGTTTGGTACCGAGACGGCCTTCCAGGGTATCAATACCAACCTGATTCTTGCGGGTGATGACGTTCCCAGTATGGACGACGATGGTGTCGACTTTTTTGGTCCCAACCTCAGTGCAGGATCAGAAGTTCTGGACCTGGGTCAGTTCAGGTTTTTTCCTCTTACTATTCCGTTGAATACTCCCCAGGGGCCTTACAGCGTAGTTGTAGAGGGCAACTCAGAGACCGGCGTGCTGACGGGTGCACTCAGCATAGCGCCTCCCTTCCGCTTCCTGCAGGCATTTGCTCAGTTCGCTCACGTGGCGGGGGAAGTGTCCCCTCTACTGACGTCGGGCGCGTTTCTGATCAACACGGATCTGCAGAATTCAGCTAGCGGCAAGATCTCAGCGCGCAATTCACTAGGAGCGCGCACCCCGGTTTCTCTGGGGCAGTTGTCCTCTGATTCCAACCAGGACCTGAACTTGGCGTTGGGTCCGGGGGCCTCACTCTCGGCTATCACGAGAGGCTCGAGCACCTTTGTTGGATCGTTGCGTGCATCGGCCGACCAGTGTATCGGAGGAACTGTGTTGTTCACGGGGGGTACCGGCACCACCGGAGTGGGTCCCAGCAACGCCTTGTATACCTTCGTGGCTCCCGTGATCCGGAACACCTCGACCGGTGAACAGACGGCTTTGGCGATTACCAACCTGGAGGAGCGAGCTGCCAAGTACTTTATTCAGGTGCAGAACAAGAACGGAGTCGTCGTAGCCAGCAAGGTTGTCGACCTGGCTGCTAGCGGGCACCATGCTCAGTTCATCGAGCAGATCATCACCTTGCCCAATAACTTTCAGGGGACCGTGGTGGTGACGGCGAACCGGAAGATTGGAGCCACGGTCATTCTGGTAGCCCCCGGGGTCTTCACGACCTTCCCCGTCGTCCAGAACCGAATCGCCTCCCGCAGCTTCTACGCCCAGTTTGCCCATATCCCTTCCGTTGACCTGGCCTCCCAGCTGGTGTTGGTAAATCCATCGCCGCTGAGATCGGCTATCGTACGAATCCGGGTCCGCAGCTCGAATGGATCGGCGCCGCCGGGGGTGACACTCGGCGGCCAGGCACTTCCCGGGGGAACGCGGGTGCTCACGATTCCGCCTCTGGGTTGCGTCGTTCTTGCGACCGGTGGGAACACCGACCTGGTCGGCTCGGTGGAGGTCAGCGCTCTTCCAGCTGACGGTGGCAATGGGATCCCCGTCGGCGGGGTCGTGCTCTTCAGCTCCCCCAATCTGGGGACCGCTGGTGTGGGTGAGAGTTTTGCGCTCCGAGAAATTGTCATCCCGCTGACGCAGGATGTGACTGCAGGCATCCAGACAGGAATTGCGGCGGTCAACACCAAGAACAAGGACATCACCCTGGTGGTAACCGTGCGCAATCAGAGCGGAGCGATTTTCCGCGGTCCTACCGAGGTCACGCTGGGAGCGAGCAATCAACTCGCCCGCTTTCCCAACGAAGCTCCGCTTTCGCTCAACCTGCCCAGCAAGTTTACGGGTTCACTCTGGATCGAGGTCAAGGAAGCGGACTGCGAAGTAGCCCTGACGGTCATTCGCCAATCGTTCGGAGTCCTGACGACGTTTCCCGCGATCTCTCTCTCCAAGGTGTTCGTTCCGTCGACGTAGCTTCGCCGGAGGCCACACCGCTTTCGGGAAACCGCCGAGCGCGGGGACGCGGATAGCCTAATGCGCCAGGCAGCTGCTGGCATTGGATTGATCGCACACATCCAGGCCCGTGTTGATCGGGTCGTCTACCTTCTTACCGGCTTTGATGTCCTTCAAAATATACATGGCCTTGTAGCCCATCTCGAATGGGCGCTGACCCACCTGGCCGTGACTCGCACCGGCTCTCAGCTGCTGCATCTGCATAGGTAACGTATCGGCTGCGACGAAGATCAGCTCGCCCTGGTCCATCCGCCCGCGATGCGGCGCGATCGCCTGGCGATAGGCGTTATTCGACCATTGGGTGAAGCCGCCAGTAGAGATACACACGTCGAGATCGTTGTACTTGTTGAGGATATCGGCGAGCCCCTGAACTGCCTTGGCATTGTCGTCGTCGGTGATCAGCGGGCAGCCGTCGACCTCGGTCCAGCCCTTCTGGCCCGTCAAAGCTTTCCCCGGGGACGTGGTGCCGCTCATGCCGCCCAGCGTGTCTCGAATACCTTGCAATCGCTCATTGTGGTTGGCGGCCGAAGCGCCACCAGTCTGAAGACAAACGGACCCGCCTCGTGGTTTCATTTTCGTGGCGAGCTGGGCGAGATTGACCCCAATATCGTAGTTCTTGGTGCCCACATAGGTCGTGCGATTGGCCTTGTCGGACTCGAGCAGGTCTGAGTCCCAGGTTATGACCGCGATGCCGGCGGCCCTCGCGCGACGCAAGGCCTTGCCCATCGCGGGTGCATTGGATGGCGAGACAGCGATTCCGTCGACACCCTGACTGATGAGATCCTGCACGATCTGAATCTGCTCTATTTCGGTGTGCTCGGCCGGGCCAATGTAGTAGCACTCGACGTCTAGGAGCTCCGAAGCCGCCTTGTAGCAACCGTCCCGAGCCTGGTCGAAGAACGGGTTATTCATGGCCTTGGGCACGAGTGCACATCTTAATCCTCGAGCGGTTGCTACCGTGCTGAGCGCCATCAGCGCCACCGCTGTAGTGATAAGACAACGGTTCATTTTTCCGAGACTCCTCTCCTTCGAGACGCTTAGTCACCCCGTTTTCCCCGCAGCGGCTGCAGCAGCACTGCGAGTATGATGAAAGCACCAACAAACGTACCTTGCCACAGCGGCTCCACGCCCGCCAGCAGCAAACTGTTGCGGATGACCTCGACCAGCGCGGCCCCAATCGGCGCCCCAATAGCGTACCCGTAACCTCCCATTAGACTGGCGCCACCAATTACCGAAGCGGCAATGACATTCAGTTCCTGGGTCTGGCCCAAAGCGTTGGTAACCGACCCGAACCAGCCAACAATCAAGAATGCGGACAGGGCCGCTGTCAAGGAACTGATGACGTAGACGGACACGATCACTCGTTCCACCGCGATGCCCGTTAGCCTCGCTGCTTCCTGGTTTCCGCCTACGGCGAACACCCAGCGGCCCCACCTCGTATACCGGAAGGCGACCCAAAACACGACCGTAAAAATGAGGAGAACCCACACTGGATTGGGTACTCCGAACGTGTCTTCCCCTCCGATCCACTCGAACAGTTCCTGATCGGGACCAAAGTCATCGACCATCTTGTTGTTGGAAATGACCATGGCCGCCGATCGGGCGATGGCGAGCATGCCCAGGGTCGCGACGAAGGGTGCCAGTTTCAGGTACGCGACGAGCGCCCCGTTGACGAGACCAACGATCAAAGCGACGCCTATGCAGGCGCCGAACCCAAGCCAGATGGACAGGCCCGACTGCATGACGAGACCGACGGTGATGCCACACAGTCCCATCAGGGAGCCTACCGACAGGTCGATTCCCGCCGTGATGATGACGGTGGTCATGCCGAGAGCCATGATGCCAACGAAGGCGAAATTCCGAGTCGTGTTGTAGAGATTGCGCTCGGTCATGAAGGTGTCCGAGACCATGGACATGACGAGAGCGATTGTGCAGAGAGCGACCAATACCCAAAAGGGTTGGCATTGAAACAAAGAATAGATGGCGGAGACTTGCCGCTGGCTCGCGAGCTTTTCCAGATCTAGCTGCGTTGCTCTTGCCTGAGTCTCCGTCTTGGACTTCATGCTCGCGCGATCGCACCGGTGATCAAACCGGTGACCTCCTCGGGTGAAGAGCTCGCGATGGTCTTATCGGCCACCTTTTCTCCCCGTCGCAGAACCGCCACCCGGTCGCATACGGCAAAGACGTCCGGCATACGATGAGAGATCAGGATCACGGCGATATCGCTGTCTTGCAATCGCCGAATCAGATCCAGAACCTCGGACACCTGACGGACGGAGATGGCCGCGGTTGGCTCGTCCATCAGTACGATCTTGGGGGTTGACAAACGGGTGCGGGCAATGGCGACCGCCTGGCGCTGTCCGCCCGACATCTGCCCGACCAGGTCCCGTGGCCGGGTTTCCGATTTGAGCTCCTGGAACAGCTCGGCTGCCTGTCGGAACATGGCGCCGTAGTCCATGACGTTGATGAAGCCGATACGTCGCCTGAGCTCGCGGCCGAGAAAGACGTTGGCCGCAGCTGTCAGGTTGTCACAGAGCGCCAGCTCTTGATAGACAATTTCGATGCCCTGCTTGCGGGCGTCCAAAGGGCGATGGAATTGCTTCAGGTTCCCAGCAGGTCGCCTGCGCTGGGTGGGTAGTTACCGGCGACGATCTTGACGAGAGTGGACTTGCCGGCCCCGTTATCTCCCATAAGTCCGAGCACTTCTCCGGCGCTCAGAGTCAGGTCGACACCACGAAGGGCCTCGATTCCCCCAAAGTGCTTCTCGACGTTCCGCAGCTCCAGCAACGCCATACGATCCACCCTCCCGTTCGATGGGCCCAGATGCTACAGCAACGCTTGTGGCCGCGACAAGTTTGCCCATTACTCCGGTTAGGGCTCTACCAAGAATAACTTCGCAGAGTTGGCGCTCAAATTTGCGCCAGATTTGGCCGCGAACGATTGAGTGAAACCGTAGGTGTAGCCGGGCCTACGTTGAGGATTTCTCAATTGAGAAGCGGCCGAATATGGTGTGAAGATGAGATGCCAGAATGTGAAGTTATTCTTGACAGAGCCCTTAATCCAGCCGGTTGTGAACCGGATTATTTGAGAAAGAAACTGGGTTGTCCCGCGCCACAAACATCGGTAGCACCGTGTCCGCTGGCCAGGGATTCGTAGGCGGCCTCGGCCAGCATCAGCGCGCGGCGTCCGTCTTCAAACGTGACCTCACAGGGTCCGCCCTGCTCGACGGCCGCGGCGAAAGCGTCCAGCTCGGCGACGTAGGACTCTTGATACCGTTCGATAAAGAAGTAGAGATGGGGCTCGCCGACCCCAGATCGGCTGGCGGTGAAACGCCGAAGCTCGTGAGCGCGGCGGTTGCTCGAGACCAACATCCCCTGGTCCCCGAGGAGCTCAACGCGCTGGTCGTAACCGTAGACGGCCGAGCGAGAGTTGTTGATGTGGCACATGCGTCCCCCGTCGCGGTCCGCAAGGTGATCATGGCAGAGTCGACCTCGTTGAGCTCGCCCCCAAGCTGAGGATCTCCGAGTGCGCCGGCGATGGCGAACACCTCGGTCGGCTCCTCACAGAGCATAAATCGGGCGAGATCTAAGTCGTGGATAGTCATGTCCCGCAGCAATCCTCCCGCCGCTTCGAGGTAAGCGCGTGGGGGTATTTCCGGATCCCGAGAGGTAATGAGAACCTGGTGAAGATCGCCGATTTCCCCTTGGCGCATCGCGTCATGCGCCGCCCTATGGCCGGGATCGAAGCGGCGATTGAAGCCAATCTGGATGGGCACGTCGTAGCCGGCGATAGCGTCCCGGCATCGGTTCACCCTTTCGAGGGACAGGTCGATGGGCTTTTCGCAGAAGATTGGCTTTCCGGCGCGCGCGGCTGCCTCGATCAGGTCGACATGTGTGTCGGTGGAGGTGGCGATCAGCACGGCCTCCACCTCGGAGACTTCCAGGATGATCTCCGGAGCGCTCACCGCGCGCGCCGAACTGCGATGCAGTCTCTCGAGCCGCCGTCTCGACGACATCGTAGACTTGGGAGAGCTCGAAGCCGGGATGGCGGGCGATGTTGGCGGCGTGCATCCGGCCGATACGGCCACAACCGAACAAACCGATCCGGATCACGCTTTTCTCTTTTCAGATGGGACGCCGGCTGGATTGTAAACCTTCATCTCTGCGTCCATGTGTGGCTGAATGTTAGAACCCATAGAGGCTCAGTGTAGCAGACGCACGTCCGTAGGAATGTCCCAACAAACGTTGCCGTATTTACGTTTCCAGTGTACTAAGGGCTCTGTCAAGAATAACTTCACATTCTGGCATCTCATCTTCACACCATCTTCGGCCGCTCCTCAATCGTTCGCGGCCAAATCTGGCGCAAATCTGCGCGCCAACTCTGCGAAGTTATTCTTGACAGAGCCCTAAGGTTGGCAGACGTGGGTTCGGTCTCCAGGCCGAAGTCTTACTCTTCCAAGCCTTTGGCTCGGACGGCAGGCTGGAGCCCATCGCTATGCCGGACCCGAGGTATCCTCCTGGCCCCATTCGGGAAAGAAACTGATTCCAGGAGGCATCACCTACGCCGAAGGCGTTACTGCGGGTAGCCCAGGGTTGCAATGCGAAGCGAGCTACCCTGGGTTCAAGTCGCCTGCCTCTTGTACGCTGAAAGCGTTATTGCCAACCCTTTTTCGGTCAGCAATAACCCCTACGGGGTAGCGCATTTTTTGAACGACCTAGACCCAGGGTAATTCGCTTCGCTCCGCATCGCCAACCCTGGGCTACCCGCAGTAACGCCTATGGCGTAAGGAGATGTCTCAAAGAGTTTTTGAACTGTATCCCAGTTGAGCTTGCAGGTCAGTCCTGCCCCGAGAATTGGCATTCGAGCCAAGTTTAGAAAACAATCTCTGGCGTACTCATAATCCATTTAACATCAATTGTTTAGCTCAATTCACTGTCCAAATCCGGAAATGATGTTTCAGCTCAGTCCGGCCCCCAGAAAGCCCTGGCCCCATTCGAGAAAGAAACTTGGATTGCCTCTGCTATGATCATCGCTAGCAGAGCTGACAGAGCCATAACCGTGAGGGAGTGGGATCCTGTGCTTCAGCGAAGCGCCTGGGGGTATGGGTCCCTGTCGGGTCCCGCTCCCTGACAGTCACGGCTCTGTCAACTGGCGAAGGTTGCTTCGCTTCCTCGTGGTTGAAGTGTCAGCTTAGTCCCGCCCCTTGCTCAAAGCTGAACCTCTACCCCTCGTTCAGCGGCATCGAAAACGGCGAGTACGGCGGCGAGGCTCCGGGTGGCATCTGGGGCCGTGATCCGAGGCTGTTCCCAACCGGCGATCACCCTACAGAAGTGGGTGCACTGGGCCTCGAACGCATCGTTGAGTTGGATGTCGATCGGTCGCGCGGTCATTTGATGGTTCCAGTCTGCAACCTGGCCAGTGTGTTGCCACAGTACCAAATTTGGAAAATCCAGCGCTGCCTCCGAGCCGACAAAACGATAGACGTTCTGGCCGTATGTTGGGAAAACCGGATTCTCACCGGTTGTATGTTCCCACGCCCAGGGCGAGGGCGTTGCGTCCGAAAGCAGAAAGGCTCCAAGTGCACCGCATTCGAAATTTAGCAGTAGCGCCGCGGTTTCTTCCTTGGGATGGCCACGTATTCCCCTTCGGATGTTGGCTGAGAGGGAGCCGATCTCACCGCAGACAAAACGAAGCGTGTCGATTTCATGACTCAGGTTCTTCATTCCCGGTCCTGCCGTACGCGACTGTCGCCAGTTTGCTTCGGAATACCCATCTGCTTTCCGGATGGTCCATTGTCCGCATACCCCCACTAACTGACCAAGGCCTCCCTCTTGAATCAGCCGTCTGGTTTCTTGGATGTTCTCGTAATAGCGACGGTGATAGCCCACCAGGACGTATCGAGAGACCTTCTCCGACAGGTCGACGACGGCTTCTGCTTCCTCCATTGTCGCCGCGATTGGCTTCTCCACGAGGACATGTGCTCCTGACTGGAGAGACTTGAGAAGCGGCTGCAGATGGCGATTGGTAGGGGTGCTGACGATCACCCCGTCCGGTTCCAGACTCCTCAACATTGTCCCCGTCGTGGCATAAAATGGAGTACCCACTGCTTCTGCGATTTCCTTTGCCCGGGGATCGGTGTCGACGATCGCTATCAATTCCGCCTGTTCCACTCCAGAAATCGCTTGAGGTGGCGTTTTCCGATGACACCTGCCCCGATCAAGGCCAGCTTCACCTTATCCATCGTTCAGGTCCACGAAGGTCTAAACGGCAGTCCGGCAGCGCTCCCGGATGACTCGAATTACTTCGTCGGGATCGCGTTGCCACCAGTTGCGAGCTGAGAAGATCTCTACTTCGCAGGCACCTGAATAGCCGACCCGCTCAACCATCTGTCGAATGGCCGGAATGTCGATTACGCCGTCGCCCATCATGCCACGGTCAAGTCGGAGGTCTTCGGTATTGGGCAGCCAGTCGTTGACGTGAAAGGCGCAGATTCGCGAGCCGGCGCGCCGGGTTTCTGGCTCCAGATTCGGATCCCACCATACCGCATAGGTGTCCACCACGATTCCCACGATGTCGTCGGCTTCAAGCTGGTCACACCAGTCGTTTGCTTGCTCCAGCGTACAAAGTACGGAGCGGCTGTTGCAGATCATGGGATGCAACGGCTCGATGCCGAGCTTCACGCCCGCTGCGCGCGCATCGGGGATTAACCGCGCGAAGGCCTCGAGGGCCCTCGCCCTTGCGCCTGCGATGTCCTTCGAGTCTGGCTCGAGCCCTCCTGCTATCCATACGATGTGATCCGCTCCCACAGCCGCCGCCTCTTCAAGCACGCGCCGGTTATCTTCAATCGCGGCCTCCCAGGCCAGCGGGTTGGGCGAAGTGACGAGCCCCCCGACACAGAAGCCGGTGACCCGCATACCGCAGTCGCGGAGAATCTTGGCACCCTCCCGCACTCCCTCCTCGTGGAGCTTCTCGCGCCAGATCGCCGTTTGGTGGATGCCGTGGCGAGTCAATCCCTCCACGGATTCGCGAAAAGACCACTGCTCGCGCAGGGTGACCTGGTGAATAGCCAGTCTGGATTCGTCAAGCACTGCTCACCTCGTTCTGGTACTGCTCACGCAATATTCAAGTTTCACCGCATCCCTCTCCCGGGTGCACCGGCCCCATTCGGGAACCAAACTTCGGTCGGAAGGGGAAATTTTGCGTCACTGCGTGGGGAAGAGTTGTCCAGCTCTCTCCTCGGCACTTGGCCTTATGTTGCTAACGGGTCGAGTCGTTCGCGGCTCTGTCGGATCGCCGAGGGGTGATGGTGGGTGATCGTTTGGCACTTGATGCTTGTGATTTGGAGCTTGTTTGTACCCTGTATCTTGTACCTTCGGTTTTCGAAGCTTCAGGCTAGCAGATCCCGGATAACATTCCCGTGGACATCGGTCAGGCGCATGTCGCGTCCACTGTAGTGAAAGGTCAGCTTTTCATGATCGAGGCCCAGTTGGTGGAGAATGGTGGCATGCAGGTCATGGACGGGGACCCTGTTCTCGACGGCATAGTAGCCGTACTCGTCGGTAGCGCCGTGGGTGAGTCCGCCCTTGAAGCCTCCCCCCGCCAGCCACATGGTGAAGCCATGTGGGTTATGGTCTCTGCCTACCTCCTCGATGTTTTTGCCAATCTGTGCAGTTGGGGTTCGACCGAACTCTCCTCCCCACAGGACCAGGGTTTCGTCCAGCATCCCTAGCGATTTCAGGTCCTTGAGCAATCCCGCAATCGGCTTGTCCGTGGCCCGGGCATTGGTACGATGGCCCTCTTCCAGATTCCTATGCTGATCCCAACGATCCTGCCCTTTTCTCAGGGGCGTCAGCAGCTCGATGAAACGAACTCCCCGCTGCACCATTCTTCGAGCTAGTAAACAGGACCGGCCGAATTCTTCGGTATCGTCTTCATCCAGTCCGTAGAGCTTCCGGGTAGTTTCCGATTCACCCGACAGATCCAGCAGATCCGGGACTTCCACCTGCATCCGGAAGGCCAGTTCATAGTTGGCAATGGTGGCTTCCAACTGAGTGTTCGGGCCCAGCCGATCCAGCGCGCTTCGGTTCAGCCTCCCAAGTAGATCCAGCTTGTGGCGCTGTAGCTCAGGAGCGGATTCAGCCGGTTCCAAATCGGCTACGGGGTGTTTTCCGGCTCGGAATAAGGTGCCCTGGTAGGAGGCAGGAAGAAAGCCGTTTCCGAACACGTCAGCACCTCCGGGAGGGATCAGTCCGTTCTCTAGCACGATGAATCCAGGAAGGTTCCTGGATTCGCTTCCCAGGCCGTAAGTCAGCCAGGAACCTACGCTCGGACGTCCCTGAAAGCCGGAGCCCGTGTGCATGAAGTAGTTGGCCGCCGTGTGTTCCGAATGGTCGGCCACCAGGGAGCGGACGATGGTCAGATCGTCCACGCAAGTGGCCACGTGAGGGAACAGGTCGCTCACCGGCGCCCCGCACTCGCCGTACTGTTTGAACTGAAATGGCGAGGCCAGAACCTTGTTGCTGATGTTGAAGACGGTGGTGGGCGTCTTCATCGAGATCGGCTGCAGGTGCTCTTGGGTCAGCCGGGGCTTGGGATCGAACGTGTCCATTTGGGAGGGCCCACCATCCATGAACAAGAAGATGACCGATTTGACGCGTGCCGGATGGTGCGGCGTCCGGACCCTCAAAGGATCTACCGACCGAGACGACTGCGCAGTGGATCCCAGAGCCGCGTCAGAGAGCATCGCCAGCAGGGCCAGGCCCCCAAAAGCCATTGGCACTGCGGAAGAGCCACTCTCTTCTGCTTACTGTGGCCGCTAGAGTATCGATCTGGTTTCGCGACATATCCGGATTGACCCAGTGCGAGATTGCGGACGTCTGTCCATTCCTGGCCGCCTATTATTGAACAAAAATGAACTCTGTCGAATTCAGGAGCACGTGACCCAGGTCGCTCCACGCCCCCAACTTGGCTTGGTAGGGACTCGACTCCCTCAGGTGCAGCTCCTTCTGATCCTGCAGAAAACTCTGGGCATCCTCGACTTCATCCGGACTCGGAGGACGTCCCAGAGCCGCCAGAAACATTCCCGCGATCTTGGTCGAGGTTGCCTCAGGTGAAGAGAGCAGCCTGATTCCCCAGGACTTCGCCTGCTCTCGCACGAAGGCATTGTTCATCATGATGAGTGCCTGGGAGGGGACGGCAGAGCTTCCTCTTCCGCCTAGGGTCGAGGTGGGTAGGGGATAGTCGAAGACCAGGAACATTGGGCTCAGGAAATTTCTGCGGACCTCAATGTAGATGCTGCGACGTCCCTCGCCTAACAGGGGCCCCGACTCCGGCCGCCCCCTCCCCTGCTGGTGTTCGCTGACATGAGGCGTCACGCTGGGTCCAAAGAGTCGCCGATTCAGTTGACCCGAAACTGCAAGCACCGAGTCTCTGATCGCTTCGGCCTCCAGTCGCCGTATCGGGATATGGTGGAGCAACCTGTTGCTGGGATCGAACTTGCTGGCGGCTTCGCTGATGCGGTTCGACATCTGATAGCTGCTGCTCAGCAGGAGCAGTCTATGTATGGACTTGATCGACCAGTCGCTGTCGATGAAGCGGCTGGCCAGATAATCCAGTAACTCGGGGTGAGTTGGCCCGTCGCCGGTCTTTCCGAAGTTGTCCGGAGAATCCACAATGCCTCGACCAAAGTGATGTTTCCAGACCCGGTTGACCAGAACCCGGGCGGGAAGCGGATTGGCGGGGGAGATCACCCACTGTGCTAGCTCGAGGCGGCCGCTGCCCTGGGTGACGGATTGCTGATGCTCTGGTGCCAGGACTCGGAGAAAGCGCCTTGGCACCTCTTCACCCAGATTCTTGTGGTCACCGCGCGTGTGGATCCTGACATTGTGAGGGCGGTGGTCCAGGGCGACGGTCGCGAAGACCGACTGCGGGATTTCTTTCTCTGCGCTGGACCTGGCCGCCGCCAATAACTGCACCTGGTGGCGCGGACCGGCCTCCAAGAGGTATGCCGCGTCCTCCATACGCCTGAAGGGGAAGATTGAGCGGATCAGCCATTCACTGTGCCGATCCGAGGTACTGGACTCCCTCGACAACCGGAGCATATCTTCGTAGGCCGAGGTCAGAGATCGAAGTGACTTTAGATCCGATCGGTTAAGCAGTTCGACGACATAGCGATTAGGAGGCGAGGAGATTTCCGGTACCTCCGCCAAATCCGAAAACACGATCTTATCGACAACGATATGTCCGGTCGGGTCCCGGCCGACAATCTCCAAATGGCACGTTCGATTACGATCAACCGATAGGGACTTGGACTGCCACTCGAAATGGCCACTGCCGGAGGGCATGATATGCAAGCTTTTGTGTCTGCTGTTGACCAGGCTGAGGCGCAGCTTTGCCTCTTCACCCTTTCCCCCCTTCGTTGCTCCCGGCCAGTCTGACGTGCATCCAGCGCTTGGGAGTCTCGAAGAAGTCCGAGGTCAGACTGCCCATAAGCCGGTTGGTCCCATCTCCGAACGAACTTGCCAAAGCGAGGACTTGAGCACCCCTCATGCTCTGGTTGGGAGGCAAATCGCGCCTGGGAGCCGAGCCGAAAGCCTGGCCGGACGTCCTCCAACCCGCATAGGAAGGTTTGTCAAAGTCCTCAAAGACCTCCTCACTGCTGCTTCCTTTTCTGGACTGCGGATCGAGGCCTCTGGCCAGATCAGTTAGCTCGTCTCGCACCTGGGCCAACGCCTGCTCGAAACTCTGTCCCTCTCGCAGAGAGGTCAAGACGGCCGTCAGCGGGTAGAAGACGTGATCCGGCTCTGCAGCTGCCTCCTCGAGGTACTGGATCCATGAACGAACCTGCTCGGGTTGAGACGAAGCGTGAGAATCCGATTCCTCCCCTCGCGCCCAAATAGCCTCGGCCGCGGCCAGGAGATCATCACTCAGCCGATCGGCCAGATTGATCGGCAGCGGTTGTAGCAATGTGCCTATCTGAGAGTTCAGGTCCCCGATCTTGGCGTGAGTGGCGGCGATCCGACCGATCTGAGTAGGGGAATCAAGGACCTCCTCGGCGTACTCTGTACTGTGGAGGATCCCGGCAACCGAATAGTAGTCGGCCGTGGGTATGGGGTCGAACTTGTGGTCGTGGCAGCGGGCGCAAGCCAGGGTCAGACCGAGAAACGCCTTCCCAAGGACGTCGAGCTGATTGTCGACTTCATCGGCCCGGGATTTGACCGGGTCAGTCGGACTGTTGAGAACCTCCCCGAACCATAGGTGGGTCGTACCTATGGAGGATTCCCAGTAGTCACCTTCGGGGCTGAGGCGTTTTTCAGGGATCAAGTCGCCGGCAATCTGCTCTGCCAGAAAACGGTTGTAGGGGAGATCGGAATTGAAGGCGCGAATGACGTAGTCCCGGTAGCGCCAGGCATCCAGTTTAGAGTTGTCGTACTCGTGTCCACTGGTTTCGGCAAACCGGACCAAGTCCAGCCAGTGCCTGGCCCAGCGCTCCCCGTAGTGAGGAGAGGCCAGCAATCGCTCGACAACCTTGCCATAGGCCTGGGGAGATTCGTCCGCCAGGAAGTCTTCCACCTCTCTGGGGGTAGGGGGCAAGCCGGTGAGGCTAAAGGTAACACGCCGTAGGAGAACCCTCTTTGTCGCCGCTGGCGCCGGAGCCAAGTTTTCCTTCTCCAGTCGAGCCAGAACGAAACGATCGACGGGGGAGCGGATCCATTTCGGATTGTCCACTTCGGGGAGCGGAGGCTCCTTGATGGGTTGCAGGGACCAGAAAGCACGCGCCTGTTCCAGATCGATTCCTCGCCCAGGGTCCTGCTCTTCTGCCCAATCCGGCTGGCGCGGATCTGGCGCGCCCATTTGGACCCATCGCACGAAGTCCGCAATCTGCTGGTCCGAAAGCTTTCCGCTGGGTGGCATCTGCAAGCCCGGGTCCCGGTAGCTCATCGCCTCGATGAGCAGGCTATCACCGGGGCTTCCTGGCATGACAGAGGGACCCCGACTCCCCCCGTGGAGGAGTCCCTCGCGCTGATCGAGACGCAGGCCACCCCCCGTTGCCTCCGCCTGTGGCCCGTGGCAGAGGTAGCAGTTCTCGACCAGAACCGGCCGGATCCGGGTTTCGAAAAAGTCGGTTTCTTCCTGAGAGATCTCAGCCCCGTACAACTGAGAAAACAAACACGCAGTCGGTATCAGCAGCGCGAGCAGCAGCAGCCGTAAAAATGAGTGCTCCTCGGCTTTTCTCCCTGCTGAATCGGGAATCGCCATGGAAGTCACACGCGAACCTATAGGCTCCAACAAGCCTTCCAATCAATCAAGTGTCGTTAGTTACGGAAGGACGAGTCCTTCTGATCCATCAATCGAACTAAAGCGTCGAATTCGAGTTGCCCCACATCGGCGGCGGTTTGGGCGAATTCGTGCATCTGTCTTGCGGAACGCTCCAGGGCCGCTTCGGGTGGGGTGACCAGTGGTTGCCCACAGGCCATGGCGTCCAGCTGAACCTGACAGGCACGCTCCAGCCGATACATGTGGAGGAACGCCTCGGCCACGGTCTCACCCACCGTAAGCAACCCGTGATTGCGCAGGATCATGGCGTTGGCGGCACCGAGGTCCTGAGCCAGCTTCTCGCGCTCTTCCAGGAACAGTGACGAGCCCTCGTAGTCGTGGTAGGCGATCTGTTGATAAAAGCTGGTCGCGTTCATGCTGATCGGCAGCAGTCCACACTCCAGGGCAGCCACCGCCATCCCCTCACGGGTGTGGGTGTGCATGACGCAGTGTGCGTTTTCTCGGTGTTCATGAACGGCGCTGTGGATGACGAAACCAGCAGGATTAAATGGGTAATCGGAGGGCTCTGCCAGGTTTCCGTCCAGGTCGATCTTGACCAGGCTCGAGGCCGTGACCTCATCGTAACGTAGGCCATACGGATTGATCAGAAAATGGTGCTCGGGTCCCGGCACACGCAGTGAGATGTGCCCGTAGATCAACTCGCACCAACCCAGATGGTCGACGATTCGGTAGGCCGCAGCGAGCTGGACCCGAAGATCCCATTCTTCCTGGACGTTTTCTCGAGTGACTTCGGTAGCCGTTACGCTCGGTGTGGATGTCATGGGAAATCCTTTCAGGTCTTTGATGGTAAAGGAAGGCTTTGTTCGTCTTTACGAATTGTGTCACATACTACTGCCATTCCAGGTCGTTCGCGGCTCCTTTGGATTTGGTTTCATGTTACTGGCAGTTCTGGTTTTCGCAGCTCTGTTCGACCGGAAAGCTGTATCAAAGCGCAGTTTCAGGCACAGAATCTCACGGGCGCTCTCCCCGAGCAAGGCGGGTGTTGATCTCGTCAACGAGCGGAGACGCGTCACCGATGCCATCCACGACATAATGCGCACCGGCATGGTACATGCGCTGGTAGGCACGCTCGAGCTTGGCGGCGCGGATTTGCGGCTGAAGAGCTTCGACTTCGGCTTCGGTCATGCCCATTTCATTCCCGGTTTTGGCCAATCCAATCGTCCACATACCCGCGTTGAGACCTTCAGCGATATCGGGGAGAGTGTCGCCCACTTTCACGAAAGCCTCCATGGGAGAGATCTGCAGGTCGAAGGCGTTCTGCAGGCACATCCAGGGAGCAGGTCGCCCGGCCGGCACCTGGGTAGCACAGACGGTAGCGTCGGGAACGTATCCACGTTTCTCGGCCTCGCCGCAGAGCAAGTCCATCATTTCTCCGGTGTACCCTGTTGTCGAGCCGATTTTCATGCCACGCCTGCGGAAGTCGGCGACAGCTTCGAGTGTGCCAGGAATCAAATCCGCATACTCGGCTAGGCAGTCAAGCTGAAGCGGGACGAAGTCCTCGAACATCTCCTGGACATCGTCCTCGTCCGGCCGGCGTCCATGGACTTCTTCCCATTTCTGGGCAACCGGTTCCATCTGCGAGATTTGCCGGATATGGACCTTCTTGTGAGCCCCCATGGGCTCGCGCGCCTGCTCAATCGTGATGTCAACGCCCTTGCGTTGGTAGACTTCTCTGAAGACGACCGCCGGTGCGAAGCAGCCGTAATCCATCGTAGTTCCCGCCCAATCGAGAATCACGGCCTGCAGCGGTCCTCGATACGATCGCTGAAAAACAAAATCCATACGCTCGTCTCCTCGTCACACTGGAGCAGTCGCTGTCAGTGTGGGTCCGGCTGAACGACGCCTCAGCTCACCTGCGGAGGTTGACTCGCTGCTTCCAGCTCCTTGACCCGGCGCTCCAGGGGCCATTCTGAGAATGCCAAGAACAACACCAATACCAGGTTGGCGAGAGGTCTCACGAGCAAGAGTGCCCGAGCGCCATTATTCCCGGTCTTTGGATATTAGCTTTCACCAGACCGCTACAAACAGAGCAAGGAAAAGGGCTATTAGTCCACAGCCAAAGATACCTCCGACCAATCCGATTAAGTCGTTTTCGCTCACTGGGATCCTCTTTGGTGATAGTCATCTATTTCATTCTTGGCCACTTGGCGGCGCTATCGCTCACGGGAAACTTTGCCCTAAGAGCTTTTAGTCTTTGCCCAGTGAGGCATTGCCTCGGCGTGTCCTATTGTAGGATGGCCACTCCTGCCCGTCGAGGATGCTGACGGGCAAGAGTGCCCATCCTACAGGTCATCGTTCTGTCAGATGCCATTTCTTAACGCCCAAATTTCTTAACGCCCAAAACTTCATTCAAATCTCACAAGGAATCTCAGACAAACTTCCCTAGTCTATCAGCCCCTGGGTAGTTCGGCCATACTCTCCCTAGCGGCCGCAGAATCTTCCGAGACGCGAGCCCGATTGACGGATCAAAACTCGAGCATTATGATTGCCTGGCCGATTTAATGGTCTCCTATCGAGCGCGGGTGTCCCCTCATTTCTACCCGTCCAAGAGGGTCCTGTATGCCATGAGAAGACACCTGACCTTCCTACTATTGGTGGCTTCCTTCGGTCCTCTGTATGCTTTTTCCATCGAGCCTGAGTCATCTGCAGCGGAGCTGCCAGAAGGTGCACGACTCTTTTCGGTTCATTGCGGTCGGTGCCACGGGATGGAAGGAAAGGGGGGAACCGGGCCAAGCCTAGTCAGTCCACGGCTTCGGCGCGCGCCCAATCTGGAGCGACTCCAGTACGTCATTCGCAACGGCATCCCCTGGACGGGAATGCCGCGTAACTGGATGCTCATGGAGAAAGAGGTCGGCCTGGTGGCGGCCTTCGTCCTCTCCCTGGGGCGTCAATCGGCCGATGCGATAACGGGAGATCCGGAACAGGGACGGAGCGTGTACCAGCGAGCCCAATGCTCCAACTGTCACATCCTGGACGGGGAGGGTGAGGGAATTGGTCCGCAGCTGAGCTCGGTCGGCGCCCTTCGGGGCGTCGAACATCTTCGACAGATAATCCTGCATCCGGAATCTCATACTCCGATCGATCCCGACGGCTTCCGCCTCAATCTGGCGGTCCGCGTCGTAACGGCTAGCGGCGAAGAGATAGTGGGCCGCAGAGTGAACGAGGACAGCTTTACGATTCAATTACGGGATCAGCAGAACCGCTACTATTCCTTTCGCAAGACGGAAGTCCAGGCGATTTGGCGGGAGCCGGAAACGAGACTGATGCCCAGCTTCGAGGGGGTCTTCTCGGACAAGGAGATTGAGGATCTGGTCGCCTATCTGGCAAGCCATGGAGCAGAGGAATGATTCTCAGACCCTTGCTTCTTAGCGGTCTTCTTGTTCTTTCAATGGCCTCCGCGAAATCTCAGGTCCCCTATGAGAGGCTGGTCTCGGCTGATCGCGAGCCACAGCACTGGCTCACCTACTCCGGAAACTACTCTGCTCATCGATACAGCCGGCTGAGTCAAATTCACCGCGGCAACGTCTCCGGGCTGAAGGTCTCCTGGATTCATCAGAGCCGGACCCCGGGGATGATAGAAACCTCCCCCATCGTCGTGGACGGCTTGATGTACGTCACCGAACCTCCCAGCACCGTCGTTGCACTCGATCTGAGAACGGGACGGGAACTCTGGAGGTACGCGCACGAACTGCCTCCTGAGGTCCTTCACATCGAATTTCCGCAGGTGAACCGAGGGGTTGCCATTCTGGATCAGACCGTCTTCGTCGGGACCCTGGACGCTCGTCTGGTAGCTCTGGATGCGAAGTCGGGAGGGGTTCGTTGGAATGGCGAAGTGGCCGACAACAAGACCGGCCACTCCATCACGGCAACACCACTGGCCATTGACGGCAAGATTATCGTCGGGATCAGCGGCGGTGAGGCAGGCATCCGCGGCTTCATCGACGCCTATCATCCCAAGACCGGGAAGCGGCTCTGGCGTTTTCGGACCATTCCCGCCCCGGGTGAACCAGGAAACGAAACCTGGGGCGGAGACAGCTGGAAGACGGGCGGCGGAGCCACCTGGCTGACCGGCTCCTACGATCCGGAGTTGAAGTTGTTGTACTGGGGCCTGGGAAATCCAGCCCCGGATTGGAACGGAGATCTCAGGCCGGGGGACAACCTGTACACCGCTTCCGTGGTCGCCTTGGATCCGTCCAATGGTGAGCTCAAGTGGCATTTCCAGTTTACACCCCATGACGTTCACGACTGGGACGCTAATCAAATCCCGGTGCTCGCCGAAGCTGATTGGGAGGGCCGGCGGCGAAAGCTCCTGGTCATGGCCAACCGGAACGCTTTTTACTACATCCTGGATCGGAAGACAGGAGAGTTTCTCCACGGAATACCCTACGCACGGCAGACCTGGGCCCACGGATTGGATGGAGAAGGCCGCCCTCAGGTCCTCCCCAACACCGAGCCCTCCGAAGAGGGAACCCTGGTCTATCCCAGTCTGCAGGGATCTACCAATTGGTTCAGCCCCTCCTATAGCGCAGCGACCGGTCTTCTCTATGTGGGCATCAGGGAGATGGGGGCGTACTACTTCAAGATGCAGGCCGACTATGAACCCGGCAAGCCTTTCTTGGGTGGAGGTGAGCAATCACTCGGGGGCGACGAGGCTCACGGCGCGGTCAGGGCATTGGATCTCTTGACGGGTAAGATAAAGTGGAATTTTCGGCTCCACTCACCCCTCTGGGCCGGGGTCATGTCAACCGCTGGTGGCCTGGTTTTTGGAGGAAGCAACGAGGGAAATATCTTCGCACTCGACGCCGAATCTGGTAAGGCATTGTGGGAGTTTCAAGGGGGTGGTCCGGTGCGTACCAATCCAATTTCATTCGAAGTGGATGGAGGGCAGCGGGTGTTCAGCGCGGCCGGCAACTTGATCCTCGTTTTCGGCCTACCTCAGTAGTCTCGCGAGCACCACGAACTGAGTCAACACTATGGGAAATCAGCTCAAGATTTCAAGAATCGATATTCACGAATTCCAATGGGAAACGCCTAACCTGGCTCTGGATGATTACTATAACGGCTTTAATCTGGTTTATAAGGCCGGTGCCAGACTGAAGCGGACTGAGCGGATTCTGCAAATCCATACCGACGAGGGTATCACTGGAGAGTTTGCCGGAGGCAGCTCCAGCGATTATGCACAAATGAGAAGTTTCTTCGACTATCTCATCGAGCGGAACCCGTTACGGCGCGAATTGATCTACACCGATGTGAAACGAGCCTTGCGCAAGCAGGATCGCATGAGTATGGGGCTAGTGGATATCGCTTTATGGGATATCGCCGGGAAATTTTACAGTGCTCCCGTTTGGGAACTGCTGGGAGGGTATCGGACAAGCATTCCTGCCTATGCATCCACCTATCATGGAGATGAAAACGGTGGTCTGGACAGCCCAGAAGCCTTTGCTGACTTTGCCCAACAATGTTCCGATATGGGCTATCGAGCCTTCAAAATCCATGGTTGGAGCAACGCTCCCATTCAGCGGGAAGCCGATAACGTCTTGGCGGTACGTCAACAAGTCGGAAACAAGATGGCCTTGATGCTCGATCCGGCCTGCGAATATGAAACCTTTGCCGATGCGCTTTATGTCGGGCGGGCTTGCGATGAGGCCAGTTTTTTCTGGTATGAAGATCCTTTCAAGGATGGGGGGATCTCCTTCTTTGCCCAGCGCAAACTACGGCAGATGATCAAGACGCCTATTCTGATGGGTGAGCATGTTCGTAGCCTGGAGCCCAAGGTCGATATGGTTGTGGCCGAAGCAACCGACTACATGCGGGTAAACCCCACCTATGATCTGGGCATAACCGGAGCAATGAAGGTGGCACACGCGGCCGAAGGTTTTGGCCTGGACGTCGAAATCCATGCTCCGGGTCCGGCCCAGCGGCACTGCCTGGCGGCTATCCGCAATGCCAATTATTACGAGCTAGGCCTGGTCCACCCCAAAGCCCCTAGCTCCTCGCCGCCTTTCTACACCAACTATAGTGATGATCTGGACGCCATCGACGAAAACGGGAATGTACCCATACCCGATGGTCCCGGTCTCGGAGTCGAGATTGATTGGGATTTCGTAGAGAGCCACCGCACCGGTTTACAAAGTTACCCGTAGAATCCGATCCCTGCCATGACTTTGGGTCAGGACCGTGGCGGCGGCCTCCGTGCCGCCGTTCGTCGAGCCAAAGGCTCGAACAAAGTAAGACTTCGGCCTGCAGACCAGAGCCACGTCCTCGAGCTGCAAGTCGAGAAAAGTTTCAGTTCAGTTTGCCCCCCAGGAAGCGCTGGCCCCATTCGAGAAAGAAACCTCAGTTTCCTACAGTGGCACGGGCATCCCTGCCCGTAATGCCCGATCCGTCGAGCCAAGGGCTCGACAATCACGGCCTGGAAGGCCGTGCCACCGTTGGGAATCCTGAACCTGGAAACAAATGAAGTTTTCAGCTTAGTGGCCCGCAGCGGTGCTGCCCCATTCGAGAATGAAACTTCGGTCGAGGATAGGCGATATCGTGCGCACTGCGTGGGGAAGAGTTGTCCAGCTCTCTCCTCGGAACTTGGCCTCATGTTACTAACGGCTTGAGTCGTTCGCGGCTCTGTCGGATCGCCGAACGTGATTGTGGGCGATCGTTTGGAACTTGATGCTTGTGATTTGGAGCCTGTTTGCACCTTTTTAGGGAACGGCAAGTCGTCATCGATCGGTGCGGGCGCAAGGCTTGTGTGCTCGACGGCTGGCTTTTATACTCAACGCATCGCGTAGCCGAGTCTTCATGAGCCAGGAAAATTTTCAGGAAAACGAGACTGTCCCCGCCGGAGCGCTGCCACCCTGGACGGTTGGTGATCTGCCCAAACCGCCGAGTCTGGGTTGGCGCAGTTGGACGGCACTACTTGGACCAGGCGTACTGATGGCCGGTGCTTCGATCGGCTCTGGTGAGTGGCTAGCTGGACCAGGTGTGACGGCCCAGTACGGCGGCACGCTGCTCTGGGTGGCAACCCTAAGCATCGTGGCCCAGGTGTTCTGTAACCTGGAGTTCATGCGTTATGCGATGTATTGTGGCGAACCGATTCAGGTCGGCGCTCTTCGGACCAAGCCGGGACCCAAGGTGTGGACCGTCTTCTACGCGCTCTTGGAGTTCGGGCATATCTGGCCCTTCAATGTCGCCAGCGCGTCAGTTGCCGTTGCGGCCATCATGCTCGGGCATCTGCCAAGAGCAGGCGACAGCGGATTCGTGCATGTTCTAAGCTGCGTTCTCTTCCTGATCGCTTTCATCCCCCTCATTTTCGGCGGCACGGTATACAAGACGCTGGAGCGGATCATGACCGGAAAGTTGGTCATCGTCTTGATCTTCCTCTGTTTTATGGGCGCTTTTCTGATTTCAGAGCGGGCGATGAGCGAAGTGTTCACTGGCTTCCTCCGCTTCGGTCAGATCCCCCTGAGGGCCAGTACCATCGTCGATGGCCGGCATTTCACGCTTACCGAACGAGAGGGGGACGTCTCCTACACCGTGCGCGGCACAGTCGAAGCGACCGGCACGGTCGTCACCGAGTTTCGCGCTGGGGAAGAGGTGTACAAGATCAGCGCCCAGATTCCCCCCCAACAGGAGCAGCGTCGTCGGCAGATGGTAGCCCACGCCGAGGCACTGGCTCAGCCGGAGCGATTCTTCGTCGAAGAAGTGGAAGATGAGGTTGCCCTGATTCTCGAAGGGCACATCGACGAGAACGACCGCAGCTGGATTCTCGAGCAGGTCTCTGTGAGGGATCAGGGAGGACAGCATACCTACCAACAGTTGGCCGATATACCGGACGAGGCGATACGAGAGAAAGCACGCGAACTGGCCCAAACCCAGGGTATCCGCCGGGTTCAGCTGATCGGCTACATTCGCGAGAAGGGGCGGCTGCCAAACCTGGACTGGGCGATCATTGCGACCTTCGCCGCGATCGCTGGGGCAGGCGGGCTCACGAACGTCCTGTTCTCCAACTACGCGCGGGACAAGGGGTGGGGAATGGGAGCCAACGTGGGCGCCATCGCCAGTGCGGTAGGGGGTAGGACCGTTACCCTCTCTCACGTAGGCCAGGTGTTCCGTCCCACTGAGGAAAACCTGAGTCGGTGGCGGGGTTGGATGCGGCATATCGTTCGCGACCAGGCCGCGATCTGGATGGTGTGCTGCTTCATCGGCATGGCGCTGCCCTGCATGATGTCCTTGGAATTTATCCGCAACGCCCCGGTCTCAGGAATTCGAGTGGCTGGCCTGACGGCCGAGGGAATCGACTACCGATATCCCGGTTACGGTTTATGGCTCGTGACGCTATTGGTCGGTTTTCTGATCTTGTACCCGGGTCAGATCCTGTCGGGTGACACGATCCCCCGACGCTGGTGTGACATCATCTGGACGGCCAGTTCCCGCGCCCGTCGTCTGGGCCCTGAGAAGGTGAAGCATGTTTACTACGGACTCATGGCGCTGATGGGGGTGTGGGGACTGCTGGTCCTGATGTTCTTGGAGCCCCTGACCATACTCAAGATCGGGGGCGTCTCGATGAACGTGGGCCTGGGAGCCTCATCTCTTCATGCGCTGTATGTGAACTGCACGCTGCTGCCCCCGGAGGTACGACCCAACTGGTTCATGCGCATAGGAGTCGTCTTTTGCGGTCTCTTCTTCTTCGGTATCAGCGGAATTGTGTTGGTGTCGCTACTATAAACTTTCTTGGAGCGGGCGCCGGGTTCCCACCTGGTACCTCTTCTCGACGAAAAATAGTTTCGCGCTGGTTTCTCGCGTTGTGCGAGCTCATCGGGTTGAACGTTTGCCTGTCCAGGGCCGCGTACTCGGAGCAGATACACGTGGCCGTTCTCCAGGAAAAATAGCGCTCGGCAGACTCTTCCTTTTCGCGTCTTGAACAAGGCTTGCCTAATGTCGAATGCGGAATGTTGTTCCGGAGCTGCTCCGAACGAGTCGGCGTGCTACCGCAGGCGAGCAACCAGTTCATCGTAGACATCGAGCCACGCCGAGGCTCCCTTTATGGAGCGTTGAGCAAGCCACCGGAGGATGTGTTGGATGTCAACCTGAGCTCGTGGGAGTTCGTGAACCTGAAAGGTCATTCGGGCGAACGAATGCCGAATTCTTCGCGAAGCCTCTGTGTGGTTTCACCGTCCGGCATGGCACCGGGCTTTGCCCGGTAGTTCATCCGGTAAGTGTCCCCATCGTGGATCACGGTCACGTAGGCACAGAAGGCACCCTCCCAGGGACGATCGAATCTCAGGAGCACTTCTGCCGGACGAGGGTGGTGGAGGACGAGTCGAGTCCCGACCAGCTCGTCTACCAGGTAATCGTCCACGAACAGTTCCAGGCGGGAGCCGGTGTCCAGGGCCTCAGTGGTCTCGGGTGGGTGCGCCGATGCCACCGCAGGAAGAGCAGCAGACTGAAAACAAGCAGTGCTTTCCTCATCATCGATCCTCCTTGCCGGGGCTAGGCTATATCGGTGGACTGAAAGGATCAATGGGGTCAGGGCCTTGAAAGGACAGGGTACAGGTGAGCAAGCGGGTTGTCGCTGACCTGACACTTCATTTGTAAAGTCGGAAAGAAAAGGGACGTAAACCATTGACCTGAAATTGGATAGGGAATTCTTCAGGCTTTTGTCCAAAAACCGTGGGGTGGCCTCCAGGCCGAAGTATTCCTTCGAGCCCTTGGCTCCTCGAACGCACTCAGGACCACCCGTCGGTGGTTCCCATGATTAGGGAGAAGCGAGGCAAGGTCAGCTTTGCCTGCCCTGCAAGGAGACCCTCAACCACAGCAACTTCACCTCGTGGTTTAACGACGCCAGCCTACACGGCGGGCCCGGAATGCTGCAGCTGGACCACCCGATCGTCGTCTGTCTTGGGGAGTTGGCGGAAGACCGACGCAGCGGGGTCTCCGTTCGCAAGATGCTGCGACGCGAGAAGGAGGACGGCGATCATCGGCCCTAGACTAATGCTCAAACTAGACCACGCGATTGTGGTTTGTTTGGGTGAATGTTGGGCCGCTTAAAGGTGAACGGTTCACGTTTATGATACCGTCTCACTCCACCTGTAATAGCCCAGATCTGACCGTACAAACAGCATCCGATTTGATCGCAATCGAACGGCCGATTTCGCCTGCCTAAAAGCGGACATTCAGGGCTTCCGCGGACCGTGGAATTCCCCGCTCCGACTCCCAGAACAGCCCGTGCTGCTCGGCTGTACGCCGCAGGTACCGCTCAATCAGGTTAAGCACGCGGCGGTCCTGGATGATCCGGGACAGCCGCTCCATCAGACACAAGGTGGTCGATAGAGGCGTAGTAGTGACCTCACATCGGTTCTGAGGACAAACTGGTGCTGCTTCAGGTGCCGCCACACTCGACGTACCGCCCCCTTGCCTCCTACTTTCCCCTTCAGGTGGGTGCAGTTCCTGGAGAAGGACAGTCGGTTTGCCAGCACCAGAGAAAAGGCTTTCAAGACCAAGGCGTCTCGGGCCGAGAACAGATCGACTTCCTCTCCGCTTTCGAGTGTCGTCCGGCTCAGGAGTCCCAGACGATAGCTCCCTTCCAGCAGCTCCCGGCGCAGGCGCGCGATCTCGCGCTTCCAGTGTCGGCGAAAGTTCCACACGTCGGCATGGTCAGGGTAGTTCCGTCGTCGCTTGCAGAGCCAGGTGTAGGCCACTTCCAGCATCTCCTCATCAGCGATGTCGTCGAGGGTGATGTCCATCCCTTCGGGGATTTTTACAGTGAACTCCGACAAGTCAAAACAGAGATCTGGGGTGGACATCAATCCCGCTCCGATCTCTAGGGGACGGAAAACAAGGTGGGCATCCCCTGGAGCGGCGTTTCTACCCGGACAATTGCCCAATCTCCTGGACACACTCTCTCCCACTGCGGTTCCTAATTCTTCCTAATCTTTCGGCTTTCTGGTTGGCGGAAAACCCGGCTAGATGCTTGTTGTTCTTAACGTTTCCTAAGAATTCGGCGTTTCCTTCTTCGCATTCGTAATGCCTAGGTTGGAGGTTCCATTCCTCTCTTCGGATCAATTTTGTTCAACCACTTAGAGAGATCTTCACTCCGTTCATCCAGACGACTTTTTAGGATGTCTTCGACTGGGAAACGCGCCATTGCCCCACTGCTTTCCCGAGTCTGTTCCCGACGAATCGGACTCAAAGGAAAATCTTCTGGTCGTCGTGTTGGTGGGCATGACGAGAGGTAGGCCATCCACCTCGCCCTGCCAGTTGGAGCCAGGCTGTCGCTCAGCTGTTCTTGTCGCCGAGTCGCCAACCAGGCATCAATCTCTGAACGGTAGGCATAGACACCGAGGCCCGACTGGAGTGGCTGTGACGATGTACCGGCAGCCCCTCATGCTTTTCCCAGCGTTGTACCGAACGAACGTCGCGCTGGAGGAGCACCCGCTCGTCACCGCGAAGGTAGAAGTCGAAGTTGTGAGAGATTGATAGATTCGACGCCAGTTCAGGGCGGTCAGCGGAGCAGCGTCGATACTTCAAGCGCACGCGAAGATGAGTTTTTTCAACAAGCCAACCCTCAGGCTCCTGCTCCTGGCTCTAGCGTCCCCGCTTTTCTGGGATCTGGATTTCTCGGAGAAAACGGTTCCTGTCTCCGGGGGGACTCCGACCGGGGCTGGAAGCGGCCGACGAACCTCAAGAGGGATCTCTCCGAAGTTGATGCGTGGCAAGGTGATGGGAAAAGGCTTCTGTCGGGACTCGATTCGGGACAGCCAACTCTGTTTCCTCCCACTTCCTAAAAGCGGGGACCAGCGATCTCCTCATGGTCCTGGATCGGCAACGTCTACCTTCGGCTCTTGGGAAACAACCCTCGCCTTCGGCAAGGGCAAGGGTTTGATCGTCGCCCTTACAGAAGTCGACTGAGGAGCGCAGCTCCGCTAGAATTAGGGTATTCTGACAACCCTGAAGGAGAGGACATGAAGCTTACGATCGCTACCTGCCAGTTCCCAGTGAGCTCCGACATCGAGCGGAACTTCCGCTATGTCTCCAGACAACTACGTTTGGCCCACGAAAGGGGAGCCGAGCTGCTCCATTTTTCCGAGGCCTGTCTGGGAGGTTATGTGGGGGTCGACGTCGACTCTTTCGAGGACTACCCCTGGGATCTGCTCCGCGAGCTCACCCAGGAGATTCTCGAGCTGACGAGCAGTCTGAAGCTGTGGGTCGTTCTGGGCTCGAATCATCGACTCTCAGGAAAGCACAAGCCGCACAACAGCTTGTACGTAGTCAATCCCCGGGGCCAGATCGTGGACCGCTATGACAAGATGTTCTGTACGGGTGACCGAAGTGGTAAGAAGGACGACCTGAGTCACTACAGTCCGGGATCCCGGTTCGTCATGTTCAAGGTAAAGGGCATCCGCTGCGGCCTTCAGATCTGCCACGACTTCCGCTATCCGGAGCTGTACCGAGAATACAACCGAAAGGGGGCTCAGCTGGTTCTGCACTCCTACCACAACGGCGGAATGAATCCGGAAACGAAGAAGGAGTACCAGAATGTCTGGGCCGTGTTGGTCAGAGCTACGATGCAAGCCTACGCGGGCAGCAACCATCTTTGGATCAGCGTGAACAACACCACTCGGCGAGAGAGCAGCGGCTCCAGTTTCTTGGTACGCCCCGATGGTCTGGTTGCTTCCACGCTGCCGTTGCACCGAGCGGGGATCCTGATCCACACCATCGACACCGAAGCCGACTATTACGACGCATCGAAGGACTGGCGCCGCCGGGCTCTTCGCGGAATCTACCATAGCGGTAGGCTGGTTCAGGATCGAAGATCCGCGGATCGGGCGTGTTTGTGAGCAGTCCTGAAACAGGACTCGATACCTGGTTCCTACCTGATATAGAATAGCCCTCAGATTTGGGGAGGCAGGACCTGATAGTGGCGTTCCTGCGAACGACCGTATCGTTGACTGGTTCCGGCGCCTCTACGACGCCACCGCTAATCTTAATCTAGGTACGCCACCTCTAGCCCGCATTTCTCATCGCTGGTCCACTGCGTCTCCGCAAACATCCGACCTGGCTGGTCGAGTAGGCGGGGTGCTCCCAGCGATTGGCAAGCCGGTAGATGGAGGGTTTCCAGCTTCGCCCTTTCGGTTGCGAAGTGGGTTCACAGTTCCACCCAGGACACGCGGCCTCACCAGTTGCCACCCACGCCCCTCTCAGAACCGGACAAGCGGCTTTCCATTGCCGCACCCAGCGCCGCACGCTCACCTCTGCCCCCTTGAACTGATGCTCTTCCAGCAGCCGGGTGTAGACCTGGCGAGCCGTGTGCCTTTGCTTGCGCGGCTGTTGGCGGTCGCCCATCAGCCACTGCTCGATGATCTTCGCGACGGAATCCATCACCGGTGCCCTCGGCTCTTTCTGCCGACGATACTTGGGTTCGGTCCCGGCCAGTGCTTTGCGAATCGTCGCTCGATGGTGTCCCGTCTCTCGTCGAATCTGCCGGACGCTCTTTCCATACACACGTGACGCCGTTCTGATAAGCTCAAACTGATCCATCCCAATCACCTCCAACCTCCGTTTTGTCTGTCGTTTACCAATCACAACAGACTAAAACAGAGGTCTGATTGGGGTAGGTCACTTTCGCTCGATCATTCGCCCCCAAAACAGGTCACTTTTACGTTATCGAAATCCGCTGGTCTACTGCGTCGCCGCAAACATCCGTCCTGGCTGCGTTGCGCTCTGTCGGCCTCCTCGACGTACTGCACGAGTACGACTGCGGGGGACTCGGGCGCAAGCCTTGCCAGGACGGACCTTGCGGCGCCTCGCTACGACAAGCGATGAGAAATGCGGGCTATTCTTCATCGCCAGTCTTCCGAGCTGCCCGGCTCCCAATCGGGATGCGAGATCAGGCCTTGGAATGGATGGAACCCGTTTCTTCGCACAGATCCCCAAGCTGGTACTGAAGGATCGAAAGAGCGGCCACGGCAGCTGTCTCTGTTCTCAGGATCCGAGGGCCAAGACAAACCGGGCTGATGCTGTACTGGTCAAAGATGGTCCGATCCTGATCGTCCCAACCGCCTTCCGGGCCCACGAAGAGCGCCGATTTCCGGGATCCTCCGTGTTGAGACAGAAGATCCCGAAAACAGGTTCCCCCCGACTCATCTAGTCGAAATGACGTTGAGGAGATCGTCTCTTTAGAAAGGAACTCTTGCAGAGGGACCGCTCGGCGCAGAAGTGGAACTCGGGATTGGCCGCTCTGCTTGACTGCTCCCAGCATGATCTTGTTCCAGACGGCAGCGAAACTCCTGGCCAGTCCCATCCAAGCCCCAAAACATCTGGCCCGGCTGCAGCCGGCGCACACGAACCAGGTGGTGGACTTCTTCCTCCGACAATGCGACCTGTCCATCATCGCCGACTTGAACCAAAGCTCGGTACATTTTCCCTCCCCTCGATTCCCCCGATTAGACACTGAGCTGATGGCAGCACCATCCGTTCTGAGACCAGGAGTTCACCAAAGAAAGGGCAAACTGATCCAATACCAGCTCGGCCTGATCGTCCGTGAATCCCGACACAATCAGGGTGTGCCCGGTCAGACGGACCAGATCCGAAGCTATCTGGCCGAAGATTCCCAGAGTCAGATTGGCCACAACAAGATCGAAGGATCCTTCCAGAGTCGGTAGGTCCCCGGTCAAGAACCGGATGTTCTCGACTTGGTTGCCATATGAGTTTCGCCTCGCCTCAGAGGTGGCCTCTGGATCGGAATCCATGGCCACGATTTCGAGGTTGGCACTCAGCTTCCGGGCAGCTATAGCTAGAATTCCGGATCCCGTGCCGACATCGAGTAGGTTGGTTGAGCCAGGCAGCAAGGCTGCTAGAGCATACAGGGAAAGCTGCGTGGACTCGTGAGTTCCCGTGCCGAATGCCCGGCCCGGCTTAATTCTCAGATTCAATGGGTGGAGCTTGGAGGGCTCCTCCCAAGGAGGATGGATGTAGTAGTTAGGTCTGACTGGAAACCCATGGAACTGTTTTCTGTACTCCCTCACCCAGTGATTGGGATCGACTCTGAGGCGGGTAATCTGAAACTCGGTAATCGAATGGTCCCGAGCCAAAGCTTTGAAGGAGTTCTCTATAGACTGGATTGACTGGGTGGGACCGAAGAAGGCCTTGAATCGGATGTCACTCTCTTGCGGAATCTCCTCTACACCAACGGAATCGAGTTCCCAACAAAGCGCACTGAAGACATCCGATTGTCCTACGGGAAGAGATGCCTCGACGCAAATCCATTCTTGGCGCAAGGTTTACCGCGCAGACTCCTAGTACCCTGTCAACCTAGAAATTGTAGGTTCTGCACGGCCCTGGCGGTCGATCTCTGCGTTGCGCGTCCTGGACGTAGACCAAGCCATGCCTGCGGCCGCGCGCCCTGACCTCGACCACCATGGTTGGTCCATAACCCACAATCTCCAGGTTGACAGAGTACTAGCTGAAGACTTCCTTTACTTTATCGAAGAATCCCTCGTCGTCCTGATTTTCCTCGGCTGAAATATCCGCGAGCTGTTGAAAGAGCTCTCTCTGCTCCCTCGTCAAGCGCTTTGGAATGGATACGTTTACTTTCACGAACTGATCTCCTCGACCTCCACCGTGGGGACTCGCGACGCCCTTACCCCTGAGGCGGAACACGGTACCGCTCTGGGTCCCTTCAGGAATCTTGAGCCTCTCCTTGCCTTCCAGTGAAGGAACGGTCATCTGTGTGCCCAGTGCCGCCTGTGAAACGGATAGTGGGATCTCACAGAAGAGGTGGTTCTGTTCTCTTTGGAAGAAGGGGTGTTCTTCGACCGACAAGACCACATAGAGGTCACCCGGAGGTCCTCCCTGGATGCCCGACTCGCCCTCGCCAGAGATCCTGAGCCGAGAACCGTCGTCGACACCCGCCGGGATCCTGATCTCTAGCACCCTCTCCTTTTTCTCTCTACCGGTACCCCTGCAGTGCCGGCATGCGTTTTCGACGATCTGACCGGTTCCCTGACACTGCGAACAAGTGCGGCTGATGGTAAAGAAACCCTGCTGATAGCGAACTTGCCCGTCCCCCTTGCATCCCGGACAGGTAGAGGGTGTGAACCCGGGCTCAGCTCCCGAGCCCTGGCACACGCTACAGCTTTCCTCGCGAGGTA
This sequence comes from Acidobacteria bacterium UBA6911, assembly GCA_963579905.1. Taxonomy (GTDB): domain Bacteria; phylum Acidobacteriota; class UBA6911; order RPQK01; family JAJDTT01; genus CAUZIZ01. The sequence goes on from CAUZIZ010000011.1 coordinate 37,802, forward strand.
TCTTTATCTTGGTCTTGCTTCCGAATACGGCCTGCTCGAAAGGAATCTTGAAATCATAGCGCAGGTCGGCTCCGCGTTGTGCCTGACCCCCTCGGCCTTTCCGAGAGCCACCGAAGATGTCGCCGAAGCCAAAGAAGTCTCCGAAGATGTCTCCCAGGTCAGAAGATGGGTCGGCTCCAGAACCCCCGAAACCTCCCGCGTTTGAACTGACACCGGCGTGGCCGAATCGATCGTACTGAGCCCGCTTCTCAGGGTCCGCTAAAACACTGTAGGATTCGGCCGCCTCTTTGAAGCGCTCTTCAGCCTGACTGTCCCCTCTGTTCTTATCCGGATGATACTTGAGCGCGAGCTTTCGATAGGCACTCTTGAGTTGCTGCTGATCGGTTCCCCGTCCGACCCCGAGAACCTCGTAGTAATCTCTTTTCGACAACGTCCGGTCTCCTGAGTCGTTAGTCAGATGGGCGGACAGAAGTTCCTATCTCTACCCGCATTACAAAAATACGTGTCTGCGGCGATTTCCCCCCGACTGGCCTAGGAGCCTGCGCAGTAGAAATTGATCTACTGCGAAAACGGTAGAATCGGCCCATATTTCCCCAATTTTTCGACGAATAGAACAACTATGCGCCTCGAAATCGAGAAAATCTGGCCTCGATTCCCCGCTTTCTCGCTACGATCATTTCTACCGCGCAGACTCCTAGCCCGCATTTCTCATCGCTGGTCTACTGCGTCGCCGCAAACCATTTGAGGACGACACCCGAAGATGCCTTGCCCAGACCCCGTAAAAGGCCACGGTGGCCTGACTTGCCAAGCAAGCTTCTAAGATAAGATCGGCGTCCGTAGTTTTCAAGGAAGGACTTGATCTAACGAGTTCCATGCCCTATTCGCCGGTCGTTGCTTTCACCGGCGGGTGCAGGGCTACCTTGACCTGAGACGCTCGCAAGAGGCGGCCTCGAATCGTGTATCCCTTCCGATATTCTTCCACGATCTCACCTTCCTCGTGATCTGTCGTGAATTCCCTGAGGACGGCTTCGTGCACATTGGGATCGAATCGAGTCCCTACACCCGGGATCACCTCGACCTCAAACCGGGCGAGGACAGATTTGAGCTGTGTCAGAAGTAGCTCATAGCCATCGTAGTAGGGCTGCAGTTGGGAATCAGTCGAGGTCTTGCTCAGGCTCTCAAGTCCTTTCTCGCAAGCGTCCAATATTGGTAAGAGCTCATGAATTGGCGCGGACTGCGACTGTATCCGCAGATCGACCTTCTCCTTCTCCATCCGTTTGCGGTAGTTATCAAACTCAGCCTTTGTGCGGAGAAGCAGGTCGTAGTACACGTCCTGCTCGCTTTCCAGACGCTCCACAGTGGAGGCGCCAAGCAAAGTTCCATTGGTCTTCTTTTCTTTTGACTCCGGGTCGGGCTTTTTCTTGGCTCGGGTCCTGGAAGGTCCACTCTGGCTCTTTTGCTCCTTACTCATATTGTAGACCTTATCGTTCGCGACCAAATCTGGTGCAGTCCGAGAGGCAATCTTGCAAAGTGATTCGTGTGCGAAAAGAGAACTAGTACGCTGTAACAGAGATTATGACGGGTTTGACGATGGGGGTTGTGGACGATCTCTGCGTTGGTCGTCGTCGAAGATGGCCAAGCATCGCCTTCCTCCTCCTGCCTTGATCTCGCCTCACAATCCCCATCGGAAAACCCATGATGATCTGTGTTACAACGTACTAGGTCAGGAGTTGACACGGTCGAAATGATCGAAGCGAAAAACCGGGGAATCGAGGCCAGATTGTCTCGCTTTTGGGATGCATAGGGTCTGCGCAAAAATAACTTGGCATTTTGGCATCTCATCTTCACACCATCTTCGGCCGCTCCTCAATCGCGAAATCCTCAATGTAGACCCTGCTAAGCCTGCGGTTTCGCTCAATCGTTCACGGCCAAATCTGGTGCAAACCTGAGCGCCTATTCTACCAAGTTATTCTTGCGCAGACCCGTAGTTTGTTCTATTCTTCGAAAACTCTGGGAAGTATGGAGCGATTCTACCGTTTTCGTCAGTAGATTAGTTTCTGCCCCGCAAGCTCCTAGTTATTGCTGAGGATCCGTCCGAACAGCTTGGCGACCGAGCCAACCAGGCTGATCCCCTTTTCGTAGCTCATTCGAGCCGGGCCTAGAATTCCCAGGCTTCCAGCAACTTGCCTATGGTAGAGGTAAGGGCAGGAGATCACTGCCCACCCACCCATCTCGGGGATATGCTTGTCGAGCCCAATGGTGACGGTTGGACCCGGCTCCTCGGCCTGGAGGCATTCTGTAAGTATCTTGGCTAGCTGGCTCTTTTCCTCTAGCGCCCTCAGCAGCGCCGATGCCTGTCGATGATCGGCTAGTTCGGGCTTTTCAATGATCTGGGCTGTTCCCCCCAGGTAGACTCCAGATTCACCCTGTGAACTCAAATCTGAATCCGGCAAACTCGCTGAGCCGAGTAAGATCGCGTTTTTGATGGGGTTCTCTTGTGATCCCTCTCCGGAAGTAAGCGAGAGCAGTTTGTCGCGGATCTGAGGAAGTGTATTTCCTTCAAAGTGCCTTATCAGATAGCGACCTGCCTGATCTAGATCAGTTTGACTCAGATTCTTGGGGACCGCTACCAATCGATGCTGCACCGAGCCGGCGCCAGCGATAACGACGACCAAGACCCGTCGGGCAGAGACCTTGACGAACTGGATGTGTTTCATCAGCGCTAGCTCGAGAGGCGGAGCCAGCACGAACCCCATGCTGTCGGAGTGAGTCGAAAGGATTTGGGAGGTCTTGTTCATCAGGTTTTCCGGATCCATTTCCCTTTCCAGAATTTTCCTGATTCGCCGGAGCTCCCGCGGTGAGAGCTCGCTGGCCTTCGACAGCGAGTCAGCGTAGAAGCGGTATCCCATCCCGGTGGGAACCCGACCCGCTGACCTGTGCGGTTGTGCCAGAAAGCCCAGTTCTTCCAAATGTGCGGTGACGCTCCGGATCGTAGCGGGACTCAAACTCTCTTGGCAAAGGCCGGCGAGTTGGCGAGAGCCTACGGGCCGGCCTGAACGGATATACTCTGGGACTAAAACTCGCAGAATATCCCCAGCACGACGGCCTGGCCTGCGTGTAGTGCTGCCTTTTGTCATGGTTAAAAAAATCGGTCCCAGGTTTATAGCATAGGCCTCTGTCTCAATTCAACGAGCTTAGGAAATGCCCTTTACAGATGTTCCCGGGATGGTTACAACCTTCATTCGATCCTCTTCAGTTGGATTTCGAAGCTCTCTTCCAATCCTTGCCTCAGAGCCCGGGAAAGGGTTTCAAACGCTATTGGTCTTCCGGCAGCCGCAGAAACCGATAGAGCCTTTGAGCGCAACAGGTCGGGATTGACTCCCAGTGCCCCTGCCATATTTGGGTAGTCGATTGTCAGAGGGATAGCTCCGTGTTGTAGAAAACTCCTCTTCAACTTTCTCTGGGCACTACCTACAATTTTTCGTGAACCTTGTACCACTTCATGAAAACAGGGTGCTGTGAAGCAAGGTTTCTGAGACCCGGTTGGAGAGGAGTCTGGAGGTCGGCTACTTCGCGCTGCCAAAGTCGTCTCGATGCCTAGAAGCTGAAGCCCTCTTCTCAAGGCGAGCGAGATCTTCCGATGGGTCTGCTGAAGACTGTGAAGCGGGAAGTGGAAGGGATCGTTGGAGACGACGGCATAGGTAAGCTCGTCTGCGTGAAAGACGGCCCGTCCTCCTGTGGGGCGATGGACCCACGGGATTCCCTGTTCAAGGCAATGCCTATGGTTCAGGGCCCTTTCCGTGCGCTGATGGGAGCCGAGCGAAACCGTGGGTCGTTCCCAGCGGTAGAAGCGGACCAGCGTGCATTGGCAGGGCGACGTTTCGACCCGCTCCAACAATCGCCGGTCCACTTCCATATTTACGATTCCAGGTCGAGGAGAGTGGAGCAGCCAATCCCACTGGATCGAAGAGCTCACCGAAACCTTACCTCACTCTGTTTTCCTGGCCATCGACTTTTTTGTGTTCCAGTGTCACTACTGTCCGGTTTAAAGTCCAATGATATCGATTGGTTAGCGAGTTAGCCCATTTCAGTTTGCAAGCGTGAAGGTCTAAGTGCATGAAAAATCGGGATTTATCTAACAAGCGTAGCCTCTAGCTTGCGCGAATCTTTGGCATGGCTGGGGCCACAGGCATTTGCTTTAGGAGGTCAATCCCGTTGGGATTGACCTTGCTGGTTTTCTGGGCAACGCCCATTTTCCGTCCTTTTGAAGACCCGGGACTGAGCAACCTGATCCAAATCCAAGCAGAGATCGAAGCTGCAGTCGATCCGAGCCCATTATGTTTCTAACCGATTGATCATAATCACGTTACGACGATGTCTAAATAGCTCAACCGGACACTAGTATTCCAGTGTGCTAAGGCTTTCGAAAAGACACGTAAATGGGGCTCGCAGCACTTCGCTGGCTCACCGATAACACCCGCAGAACGATGCCCTCCCCGGAGCTCATTGAGTTGATCCTCTCGTAGAATTGCTGAGCTGTGGCCACGGGCTGCCCGTTGACGTGGGTCACCACCCAGTTCGGCCGCAGGCCGGCTTCATCTGCCTTGCTGCCAGGAGCTACTTCCGTAATGATGACTCCGTTTCCCCCCTCCAACCCGAGTTGGTCAGCATCGCGAGCCGTCAGGGTCCGAAACTCCAGACCGATCTGTTTGGGGCGCTCTTCCTTCTTGCGTTCTTCGAAGGACAGGCCCTCGTTCTCAGAACGCTCCTGCCGTTCGATGGTCCGCTCGGCCAGTGTCACGTTCAGGTGCAGAACTTCACCCTTTCGGACCACCACCATCGGCAGTTGTTTGCCCGGAGGAGTGTTGGCTATGGTGGAACGGAGGTCCCACGCGGTTTCGACTTCGACGTCTCCTACCTTCACGACGACGTCTTCGGGGCGCAATCCTGCGCTGTAGGCCGGGCCAGACTCTCCCTCTTTGGCTGACTCGTCGACCAGTTGGGTAACGATGACACCGTCTCCATCCTTGATACCCTTTGGGTCGGATCCTGCGACGCCAAAAAACTCAGCCATCTCGTCGGTCATGGGGAAGGTGTTCATAGAGACCCCCAACCAGCCGCGCTCGATCTTGCCGGTGTCGACGAGCTGATTGTAGGAATTGACGAAGACTGACGAGGGGATGGCGAACCCGACTCCCTGCGAGCCACCGGTTCTACTGAAAATGAAGCTATTGATTCCGATGACCTCACCCTTCATGTTCACGAGGGGGCCGCCGCTGTTGCCAGGATTTATGGCTGCATCGGTCTGAATGTAGTCGCCGAACATGTTCATTCCCTTGACCGCGCGGGCCGTGGCCGAAATGATTCCAGAGGTGACCGTCTTGCCCACGCCGAATGGATTTCCAATCGCCAGGACCCACTGGCCGGTACGGATTGTGGAGGAATCACCTATCTTGGCAAAAGGAAGTGGCTTGGGAGTGTCAATCTTGAGAACTGCAAGATCACTTTCAGGATCGACTCCAACCACAGTGGCTTTGAACGCTTCACCCGTCGGCAGGGTAACCGTAATCTTGTCGGCCAATTGTTGCCTTTCTCCTTGTCCAACTGGAGCGACCACGTGATAGTTGGAGAGTATGTACCCCTCGCTGTCGACGATCACCCCTGAACCCAGGCTGTCCCGTTTCTGCTCAGCGGGTCCGCCGAACCGTTCCATGAAGTCTTTCCCGAAAAAGTCACGCAAGGGGTCTGGAGTACCGCGCTGCCTCCTTTGTCGCTGGACGATAGAGGTTGTGCTGACGTTGACAACAGTAGGTTCCACTGTCTCCGCGACTCGTGTGAAACCCTCCACCAAACGGGCCTCTTGATCCAGGACCAGCGGCGAGCCGGCCCCTTGAATTTTCAGCTTGTTGATGTCGGCACGCCCGGCGCTGAAAACGCCTTCATCAACCAGCACCGTACCAATAGTGATTCCGAGGCCCAGAGTGACCAAAAGGACCAAAAAGGTCAGACCAGTACGAGATCTCAGAAGCGTGTTAATTCTTGACATCTGCATCCTCCAGTGGCTTTGCATGGCGAATCATACTCACTGCAAAAGCTTATACGCTTGATTCAGGCAAGGGTTCATTCTTTCGGAACCAACGGCTAAGAAGCAAGGGCCCAAGTCCCAAGGGACCAAATCCCAGACAAATCCCAAGTTCCAAGCACCAAAAAATTTGAAGGTTCCACTCTTTAGAGGACGCGATATTGATGAAACCGGTTCACCCAGAATCCAAAACACCCGGCATTGGGGACCTCGGGACTTAACTGGGATGTGGTCCCTTGCTTCTTAGCTTATACTAGCCTCAGTCTAGCGTAACTCTGAAGCATTTTCTTGATTCCCAAGCCGGGAAACTTAACCGTAACCTTAATATCATCTCCGGCTGGCTGCACCTGCAGGACCCGTCCCCGTCCATACTTGGGATGCTCGATTCTTGCTCCCCTGATGAACCTGCCATCGAATGCCTCTGTTGATGAGCCTTCGCCCCACGAATCTGGAGATTGGCTTCCGGAAGAATCCTCTTCAAAAAAGGGTGGGTCCGAGCTCTCAGAGGAGTAATCGTAGCTGGGGGAGGTATTCTCGACCTCGCTGCCCGAAACCCGAGTCAGGTGGGAAGGGATCTCTCCCAGGAAGCAGCTGGGCTGACCGACCTCATCCGAGTCGCTGCCGAAGAATCGCCTTCGCTGACAATAGGTCAAGAATAATTTCTTCTTGGATCGAGTGACCCCCACGTAGCAGAGTCGGCGCTCCTCCTCCAATCCGTCTTCCGATAGGGAGCGAGAATGCGGGAAGAGGCCCTGCTCGCATCCCACCAGGAAAACGATAGGGAACTCCAGGCCCTTAGCGTTATGGAGTGTCATCAAGGTTACCGACGCCGTTTGATCGTAGTCGTCCGTCTCGGAGTGTAGAGCTGTGCTATCGAGAAAGCTCTGTAGGTTTTGACCTCGGTCGACGTTTTCTCGTGCTACGTTTACGAGTTCCTGGAGATTCAGCCGGCGGTTGCTTGCCTCCTCAGTATTCTCCTTCATGAGAGCCTCGATGTAGCCGCTGGACTCCAGGATTTGCTCGAGGAAGAGGTGGAGCGGGAGATCCCGAAATTCTCTGCAGGTTTCGATCAAGCCCAAGAAGGTCTGCAGTGCCCTCTGAGATCTTCCTGGAAAGGCCCCCGCCTCGATTCCGGAAACCAAGGTGTCCCAGAGGGAGGTCTGGGAGTCCTCAGACATCGCGTAAAGGCGGTCCAAGGTGACCTTTCCGATCCCACGAGGGGGCGCATTGATGATACGCAGCAAAGCCAGGTTGTCGTGAGGGTTGTACACTGCGCGGAGATAGGCGAGGGCGTCCCTGACCTCCTTGCGGTGGTAGAAACCCACTCCTCCGACCAGACGATACTTGATGCCGAAGCGACCGAATATTTCCTCGAAATGACGCGACTGGAAATTTGCTCGATAGAGAATACCGATACCACTCTCGCCATCCTTGAGGCATTGCTCGGTTTGGCGCGCGACAAAGAAAGCCTCATCGTGGGCACTGCCAGCGGCGTAGACGTCGATTGGATCTCCGCAAGGGTTCTCGGTCCACAGCGTCTTGGGTTTCCGCTCCAGGTTATTGGACACAATGGCCGTAGCAGCATCAAGGATGTTCTGGCAAGAGCGATAGTTTTGTTCCAGCTTCACCACCGCCGCGCCCGGAAAGTCGCTCTCGAAGCGGAGGATGTTGCGGATGTCGGCTCCCCGAAATCTATAGATAGCCTGATCCTCGTCACCGACCGCGGTGATATTCTGGTGGGTACTAGCCAAGTGTCTGACCAGCTGATACTGGGGTGGATTGGTATCTTGATACTCGTCGATCAGGAGGTAGCGGTATCGCCTCGAGTAGCTCTCTTGCACATCTTGATGTTCTTGAAATAGCCGCACTGTCTGCTGGATCAGATCGTCGAAATCCATGGCATTGGATTCCTTGAGTAAGCGCTGGTACCTCTCGTAAATTGGGTAGAAGGGTGAGATCTCAGAGTCATCCTGCGGCTCTGGATCTGAGTCCCAGCTTCTGTTCTTGAGCTTACCGATGACCGACCGAGCCTCCCTGATTGGAAGATCTCCGCTCTCAAACCCCAGCAGCTCGTAGACCTTTTTCAGGATTCTGGTCTGATCCTCGGTATCGCAGATGACGAAGTCCGGCTGATAGCCAAGAAGTCGAGCGTGACGGCGCAGCACGCGTACCCCAAAGGAGTGGAAGGTCGAGATGAGAGGGATGGAAGGGAGGGGAAAGAGCAGTTGCTCGACCCGCTTCCTCATCTCCTCCGCGGCCTTGTTGGTGAAGGTTACGGCCAGGATTTGGTCAGGCTGGCAGAGCTTCTGTTTGATCAGGTGAGTGATCTTGTAGGTGATGATGCGGGTTTTTCCGCTGCCTGCTCCGGCAACGACAAGCAAGGGGCCATCGGTATGGGCGACGGCACGTCTTTGCTCCTGATTCAGATCTTGAAGATAATTTGTAGACACGGACAGCCTACCCTGGCTGCGGCCAGGGTGTCAGAATTAAACTAGCGCCGGGGCGAGAGAGCCCATGCCGTGAGTAGCCTGCTGAACTGGGCAAACCGAAAGGCACAGGCTCCGCTGGTACAAGTGGGATACTAGGGCCGACTCTCCAAATCAGCAGAAAACTGACTCCGGATTTCTGCGGTCCACCCACTTCACAAGTGGACGAATAAAAGGGCAGCCTTTGCTAGCATCTCATCTTTACACCATCTTCGGCCGCTCCTCAATCGCGAAATCCTCAACGTAGACTCGGCTACGCCTGCGGTTTCGCTCAATCGTTCGCGGCCAAATCTGGCGCAAATCTGAGCGCCAATTCTACCAAGTTATTCTTGCGCAGACCCTTAGAGCGAAGCTATGAATTCCTCGATCCCCGCCAGGGAGTCGTTGTGCGTCGACTTATAGAGCTTTTCCAGATGTTTACGACAGGGTTTGGCATGGGGAGCACCCCTCTGCTTCGAACCTCTGCCAAACGACTTCATGGCAGCATCGATCTGGCCCTGGCGCCAACGACCCATTCCGATGTAGTAGAGCGCCTCACCCCTGAGCCCTACCCAGGAATCTGCCCGCAGAGCCTGATTGTAGTTGGAGATTGCTCCGCCCCAGTTTCGACGCTCAGCCGCGTTACGGGCCATCGCGGCGTGCGCAAGCGCGCGTTGCCGCTTGACGTACTTGTCCCACTCGGCCTGTGAGGTTCCAGCACCTTTTTGGACTGTCTTGAAACCTTCCAGGGCCTTCTTTCCGTATTTGGAAGCCTCAGCCCACTTCTTCTGCTCCAAGTAAATACTCGTGAGCTGCGCCAGGAGAGAGGCGCACGAGTAGGTATCCTTCGGCGGTGGCTTATCACAGGCCTTTGGGGCGTAGATCAGAAACTTGGCGTTTTTGTTCTTCTTCTCTCGTTTCGCTTTTTTCTTTTCCTTCGGGCTAAGCTGGGCCTTCTTCTGTTGTTCCCTCTGGTTGGTCGCCAGAAACGCTTGCGCCAGCGCAAAGGCGGTCTCAGGACTAGGTTTGGTGGCGTAGACCTTCTCACCGTACCCAATGACCTTCTGGTGCTGCTGCAGGCGATAGGCGGAGTCGAGGCTCAAACCAATCGCACTCATGTTGTTTGGTTCCACCGTCAGCAGCTTTTCGCTGGCGGACAGCACTCTCTTGAAGTCGGCCTTCTTCTGGTGAGCCTGAATCAGAGCCAGAAAGTTATTGAGTGCGTACTTGTAGAGCTCTGCATTGGGTTTGGTCTTGAGGTACCCCAGGATGGCGTCTTCCCGTTTGACGGGGTCCTCCACGCTGACGGCCGCCTTGTAGACCTGGTATTCCTTGATCGAGTAGGACGGCTTCTTGCCCTGTCCCAGCGCCGGAGACGCAGTCGAGACCGCGAGAACCAATGAAAGAATCACAAAGCGCAGACTTTGATGAATGAGTGTTCTGCCCATATCAAATTGCCTTTCCCACCTTCTAAGTTGTAAAAGAATGTTGCGCGAGCGCAGGCAAATTACCATACATATTGTTTTTGATCAATAATCTGTGCAATTTCTACGATGGTTTTCTTTCTATACGATGGGTTTGTTCCTTATAGGTTGCACGTCATAGGTTGCACGTCAATTGAAATCGGTTGGCGTGACTGGGGTGTTGGCTCTCGTGGATGAGTGGCCGGAACTCCACTGGATCGAGACTTGGAAATGCCGACAAGGATCGAAACGATATCCCTGAAACAGATCGATGGAGAGGACCGCGCTTTCGCAGTCTCCCCCGTCTGGTTTCCCCTCGGGCATCTGGTGTCTGCCGTGGAGCAAGTGGGGATCATTTCTCCCCTGCATCTCCAGCGTACCGAGGCCGGGAGACTCAGAATTGTCATGGGATTCCGCCGCTTCAGGGCGGCCCAGGAAATCGGCCTGACCGAGGTTCCGGGTCTCCTGCGAGAGGGCGAATCTCAGCAGTTATTTCAGGAAGGGATCCTGGAGAATGTGGGGTCGAGGTGTCTGCACGATCTTGAGAAGGCCTGGATCTTGCTGAGACTTCGAAGCCAATTCGTCCTGGATGAATCCGCTCTGATTCAAGACTATCTTCCCCTGTTGGGATTGCGTCCCGACCGCTTTCACCTACGACACTATCTTGCCTTGGCGAGACTACCCGAACCGATTCAGCGCGCAGTCTATGATTACCTGGACGGGGAACTTGCCATCAAGATAGCGCGCTGGCAGCAGCAGGAGCGCGAGTTGTTCCTGACGATTTCCTCCGGGCATCGTCTGGGCAGAAACAAACAGAAACTGCTCTTCGGGCTGCTGGACGATCTGCGGATGCAACAGCGATTGTCCACGGGGGATAATCCAGAGATCAGTCCTCTCAAAGTCCTGTGGCAAGGGGCAGGACTCGAGGAGATCGCAAAGGACGAACAGGTGGCGTCATCTGAGCGTTTTGAGCGGATAGTCCAGAGACTTCGCGAACTACGGTATCCGACCCTTTCTCAGCATGAAGGTCGCTACCGGGTGTTGAAGAAGGGCTTAAAACTGCCTCCGGAGATTCAGCTTCGTCCACCAGCCTTTTTTGAGGGCGAGCGTATCTCGGTCTCATTCAGCTGTCGCACAGCGGAAGAGTTTCTGTCTCTGGCTGACAGACTGCGCGCGGTGGGTCGGAGTGAAGAGCTCAGGGAAATCTTCGAATTGTTGTAAACTAATGTGTCCGGGCTGGGCCTGCCGTCAGCAAAAGGCGGCCGCTGATTATCGGACGCGATTTTGGGCCTTCGGAGTATCGGAGTAGCAAAAAGGTGGATCACTACAAGCCCAACAGAATCTATGTAGAGCGTTCCGTCAGGCACACCTGGGTGGCTCGCAATGTTCTAGAACGAGTCGACTCGACACCAGTTGAGTTTATAGACGACACAGGAAGTCTGCTGCAGGAAGCAAAGCGCTGGAACCCGAGTGTGTCGCAAGGCAAGAAGTCTCTGATACTGGCCAGGCAGAAGGGCCATTTTTTCAAAGCCTGTCCAGCCGGTCGGGGGCGTAGCGTTTGCTGCAACTACTTCGTTATCAACTACGCTGCGAACTGCCACATGGAGTGCAGCTACTGCTATCTGCAATCCTATCTGAACTTTCCCCATATGGTGGTCTACGCCAACCATGAGGATCTGTTGGGAGAGCTCACTTCGGTATTTCAGGAGAACCCGGAATCCTTTTTTCGAATTGGTACCGGTGAACTTGCCGACAGTCTTGCACTCGATCCTTTGACCTCCTACAGTGAGCCGTTGGTCGAGTTTTTCTCCCAACAGAAGAACGCCGTCCTCGAACTGAAAACCAAGTCCGACTGCATTGCCAATCTTCTCCCCTTGGATCACGGTCGAAGGACTGTCGTTGCCTGGTCTATCAATCCTCGAATTATCCAGGAAGAGGAGGAGCACAAGACGGCAAGTATCGAGCAGCGGTTTGCTGCAGCCCAAGACTGCGCCGAGGCCGGCTACAAGATAGGCTTCCACCTGGATCCGATGATTGACTATCCCGACTGGGAGGGAGACTATCGCGGCCTGATCGACGAGATCTTCGATCGAATCCCGTCGGCTTCAATACCCTGGATATCGGTTGGGACGTTGCGCCTGACGCCAGAGCTAAGAGAGATAATGCGCTCTCGCTTCCCCAACAGCCCGCTGACCATGGGTGAATTGGTCCCCACCGACGATGGCAAGATGCGCTATTTCCGGCCCAATCGGGTGCGGATGTACCAGGCTGTTCTTGGGTGGGTACGCCGGCACAGCCAGAAGACTGCTGTCTACCTCTGTATGGAGTCCCCTGGAGTGTGGAGCAAGATTTTTGCCGCGCCACCTCCCTCGGATGTAGAGGTCGGGGACTCGATCGTCGCCTCCGACCTTGCTCCAGACCGGACGGCGATCGCTTCTACTTGAAGCGAAATCCGTGGATATCCATCTCGGCGTGAATGGCAAGCCAGCCTTCCGGAATGTCCTGGACGGAGAGGGTGAATCCCCGTTGGCTCAGAGAGTTGACGGGGGGCGAGTAGCGACCCGGCCGGACCGGAGTCCGCACGGTGTGCCATACATACTTGTCGTAATTGAAGAAGGCAAGTTTGACCTCCACTACATCGAGCGTCTTTTCCCCGTTATTCTCCACCACCCCTGAGAATATCGCCATACGGTTGCCAGCCATGTTCTTGGCCATTTGTTTTCTTTGGTTTTTCAAGTCCAGATGCTCGCGATACCAATCGTAGTCGGGATCGCCCTGATGAAGGATTCCCGTGAGCGGCTTGGCCGGTTCTTCGGGCTGAGGCTCGTAGAAGGCGATAGTGGCTGCGGCGGCCGCACCCACCGCGAAACCCACCCCCAACATCACCTTCCAGAAAAGACCCGTTCGACGCCCTGTTGGTGTTTCGAACATCACTTCCTCCGGCCTTTACTCACCAGCGGCTCGTCTGGATAAGCACAGCCTGCCAAGAGGCCCAGCGCGCTGGGCTCTATGCTCAGGGTCTGCGCAAAAATAAATTGGCATTTTGGCATCTCATCTTCACACCATCTTCGGCCGCTCCTCAATCGCGAAATCCTCAACGTAGACCCGGCTACGCCTGCAGTTTCGCTCAATCGTTCGCGGCCAAATCTGGTGCAAATCTGAGCGCCAATTTTACCAAGTTATTCTTGCGCAGATCCTAAGCTGAAACTTCATTTGGTTCCAGGTCCAGGATTTCCAACCGTGGCACGGCCTTCCAGGCCGTGATTGTCGAGCCCTTGGCTCGACGGATCGGTCATCACGGGCAGGGATGACCGTGCCACTGTAGGACACTGAGGTTTCTTTCTCAAATGGGGCAGCACCGCTGGGGGGGCACCGACCTGCGCCAATTCTGCGAAGCTATTCTTTTCACGAACCCTTGACCAGGACGAACTGAACCCGTCGGTTCAGAGTCCAGGCTTCCTCGGTGCGTCGGGAGTTGAAGGGGCGTTCCTCGCCCAATGAGATAGCCGTAATGCGGGAGGGATCCATGCCCTGCTCAAGAAGGTAACTCCTCACTACCTGGGCCCTGATGTCCCCTAGAGCCAAATTGTACTCCTCGCTGCCGCGTTCATCGCAGTGGCCTTCAAGGACGAATCTCAGATGACTGTTCTCTTCTCGCTGCAGCCAGCGGACGTTGCCTTCGAGATCCTCCTTGGCTTCCGAACCCAGTGTCGCCTTGTCGAAAGAAAAGAAAATGGGCTTGACCGATTGCTCGAATTGTTCCTCGACTGAACCCTGCAGCAGGTCCTCTTCGGAGACCCGACCAGGGCCGACTGAGACGTCGACGGTGACGATCTTTTCTGTTCGGCCACCAGCTCCCTCCGCGACTGCCCGATAGGTGGTCGTCTCGTCGGGAAAGAATTTTATCTTGCCCGCGGTGTCAACGACTCCAATATTGTGGTCGATGGTCACTCGATCCGAGTGTTGGGCCTGCCATATCAAGCGTGCCGATTCTCCCCTCTTTATCGATGGAGGCTCGATACGGACGTCGAGCGTTGGTACCAGGACCGAGGGTGGGTCCGGAGCCGTCGAACCTGTGCGTGTTTCAGTGGCAGGAGGATGAGTCGCTACTGGGGGAGGCGGCAGTGGCGGCGGTCGGCGCCCGCAAGCACCCGTGATTACCGCTGCAATGACTAGTGAGGTTGCCAGTAGGCGCGAGTTGGACCGACTCATTCCGGACACCGTTCCTGCGCTGGATTTCTTTGCTGCCTTCTTGCTTTGCGCCCCTCGGGCGCATGGTTGGGTCCCACGATGACGGTCGTGAAGTTTACCGTATCCAAGTGCCGATGGGCAACCTGAGCGACCTTATCTCGAGTGATCTTACGGATGAGGTGAGGATACCGCTCCGGGTAGTCCAGGCCCAGGTCGAACAGTTCGGCGGAGAGCAGGAAGCGAGCAACATGGGCGTTTGTCTCGAAGTCGAAGACAAAGCTTCCCGTCAAGAAATCTTGAGCAACCAAGACTTCTTCATCCGTTGGTCCCGTCGCAGCAAAGTTCTGTATCTCAGAAAGAAGCCCATCCAGAGCCCGCTGCTGGTTTTCCCTGGAAGTGCTGATATAGGCGAGAAACCTACCTGGATAGAGGCCGGCAGAACCGGAGAGGTCGCTGTAGGTCGAATAGGCAAGACCCTCCTGATCACGGAGTTTCCGAGGAATGCGGCTGGTAAAGCCGGGACCGCTTCCAAGGATGACGTCCATCACCTGGATCGGATAAAAGTCAGGACTATCTCTCGAAATGCCGAGGTGACCCAAGCAGATGTGAACCTGCTCTTTGTCCTCCATTACCTTCTCCTCGAGGAGCGGCGTTTTCTGCCGCTTCAGCGAAAAAGTCGGAGCTCTTACAAAGTCGGGATTCTGCCAGAGAGACAACCGTTCCTCAACCAGATTCTGGAGTCGGCTGGTTTCGATGTCTCCGACAACGACCAGGACTGTATTCTGAGGCCCATAGTGCTTTCCATGAAAGCCAAGCAGGTCATCTGCGCTCATCTCTTCCACGGCTGCGTGTGTTCCCAGCGCTGGGTACTGAAGTGGAGAGCCTGCGTAGATCAGGCCCGCGAACAGGTTCGCCATTACCCCCTGTGGGTCGTCCTCGGCTGCCTTCAGATGGTTGAGGACCTTCTCCTTCTCGATTGAAAAGCGAGAAGCCGGAAATGTGGGAAAAGACAGCATCTCTCCCAGGAGCTCGATGCCCGTAGTCAGATCGTGAGAGCGTAGCTGTAGGCAGATACCGCTCAGTTCCTGCTGGCTGAAGGTGGACAGTGTGCTCCCCTTGTCTTCAACCATCTGCGAGATCTGTTGGGCCGTGTATCGCTGCGTGCCCTCGTCCAGAAGACGGGAAGTCATGGAGGCAACGCCAGGCTGAGAAGCATCGTTGTGACCGGTTCCAGCCAGAACAAAGGCGTTCAGCGACACCAAGGGCAGTCTCCTGTTGACGGCGGAGAGAAGCACTAGCCCGTTGCTGAATTCCCTGCGGTCAAAGGGTCTCTGTTCGTCCATTCCCATCTACCAGTGTTCCCACCGTCGCCCTCGAAAAACTGCAATACCTGCCTGCGACGGCGCTGACTTCTTCGGCCGTTAGTTGGTCGATTCGTCTTCCATAGTCATCCCAGTATTCGTAAGAGCAAAGGACCTCCATCGATCCGAGCTGCAGGGCCTGGTCGAGGGTCGTCTCGAAATCCCCGAGCACCTGCATCTGACATTGGTTCTTGGCACGCCGAAGCTCCTCAATCGTGGGTGGAGTGGTGGCGAGCCGCTCAGCTTCTTCGAAAAGAACGGCCTCCGCCTGCTCCAGGTCGGATTGCTTCTTGAGATCCAGGCGGACGAAGAACAGGTACGGATCACGCGTGTCGTTGAGCTCCGTGCTTACCGTTGTGGCAAGCCGTCTGTCCTCGACCAGTCTTCGGTGCAGGCGGGAGAGCTTCCCCTCGGCAAGGATCTTTTCGAGCACCTGAAAAGCATAGTGATCTGTCTCGAGTACCGACGGTGCAGGCAAGGCGAGAAGCATCCGGGGGATGTGGCTGGGACGCTCCATCGTCACCCGGACCTGCTGCTCTCTCGTCGGTTCCTCCTCGGTCGAGGTCTCGGGTATGGCACCGGAAGGAATGGGGCCGAACAGCTCCTCGATGCGCGCCAGGGTTGGCGTCGTTTTGAAATCCCCTACAACCACCAGCACGGAGTTGTTGGGAACGTAGAATGACCGGTAGTGCTCCATCATCTGAGCTCGCGTCATTTGAAGGACATCCTGGTAGAGCCCGATCACAGGAAAGCGGTAAGGATGCTTTTCAAAGCTTTTCAACTCGACTGCTTCGTGTAGCTCACCGTAAGGATGGTCCTGTTCCGATCGGAGTTCTTCCAGGACGACCTGCTTTTCAAGCTCGAACTCGTCGGGGTCAAACACGTTGTTGCACATGCGGTCCGATTCGATCTCGAGCGCTGACTGCCAACGATCAGAAGCGAAACAGAAGTAGTAGGCGGTATAATCCTGGGAGGTGAAGGCGTTGTTTCCGCCTCCATTGCGCGCTGTGATGTGATCGATTTCGCCCTTGCCATAAGACTTGGTGCCCTTGAACATCATGTGTTCGAGGAAGTGGGAGATCCCGGTAGCTCCGGGCAGTTCAAAGCGGGATCCGACGCGATAGAACATCATCGTGGCGACGATTGGGTGCGAGTGATCTTCCCGAGTGAGGATGGTTAAACCATTCTCGAGGATGTGTCGTGAGGTCGGCTCAATCTCTGTCATCGGCTACATCAAGAAGAGGGGTCGTGTGCATTGGAGCCCTTGCGAGGTCGCTTGAAGAACTGCAATGTGGAGCTTGATCGGGTTGTGCGCACATCGGAGTTTTTACTAGAATGAAGCGCTCTGTGAAATTGCATCGGTCCACTACTTCCTTTAGTAAGAATCGCCTCTTCGGTCGGAGAGCTGTACTTCCTTTCCTCCTCAGCGTGATTATAGCGGCTGGATCCGCTCGCGCCGAGCTTGACAATTTACCAGTCCCTGAATTCGAGGCAAGAAACCTATTGAATGGCATGGAACTGCTGCTGCTTCCAAGCGGCGAGGCGCGCATGCCTTTCGTTCTGATGATCAAGAATGGTGCTGCTTTCGATCCCGTCGACAAGGGGGGGTTGACCTACCTCATGGCCCGAATGCTGTTGGAGGGCAAGGAAGGGAGATCGGGTACGCCCGTCCAGGCAGATTTGAAGAGCCTCGGTGTAGAGCTCCAGCTGACGGTGCACTGGGATACCATCTATTTCTATGGAAGCGCCCCCGCTGCGAAGCTTCAGGATTCGTTGAATCTGCTTGCTGAAACCGTAGTCCGGCCAAAGTTCGAGGAGGAGATGTTTGAGCAGCTGCGGACACGAATGCTGGAGGAGATCGAAGCGGAAACACCCCAGATCGAAGCTTCTTCTCAGAAACTTTTACTCAGCAAGCTGTTTGCCGGGAATCCCTACGGTCATTCCCGCAAAGGGACACCGAAGACGCTGAAGAGCCTCTACTTCAGGGATATCAAGATTCAATACCGCAAGCTAATGATTCCGAATCAAGCCAAGTTGGCCTTCTATCACGCGGGCGAACCGTCAGCCTTGTTTGCGAGTCTCAGTCGGAAGTGGGGTTCCTGGGTTCGGAAGAACTCCGTTCCCTTTACCTTCAGAAAAGCGGTGTCGATCAAGGAAAAGCGGATTGTGCTGCTAGATCGTCCAGGAGACTCGGCTTTCTTTCGTTGGGGTAAGCTGGGGGTTAAGAGAGGTGGGCGCGACTACTATGCGCTGAAGATCGTGGAAGAGTATCTCAACCTTTCGCTTCCCACATGGGCTGAAGAGGTTGCATCGGAAGCCCAGATTCAGGCCTTGGCGAGCTTCGAGGCATTCCGAATGCCGGGCTATATTCAACTCAGTCTTCAGGCCTCTTCCGGACACCTGGTGCCGTACCTGAAGCGCTTCATTCAGAGTCTCAAGGAGTTGCAGGCTGGCGAAGTAGATCTTGCAAAGTTCGAGGAGGCGCGCCAGCTTACCTTTCTGGAATTCAAGAGGTCGCTAGAGGATCCGAAGTCCAGACTCTTCCGACTTCTAGACACCAGTCTCTATGAGCTGGGAATCGGCTACTTGACAGCCTACGGCCGTCGGCTGAATCGAGTTCAGCCGAAAAGCATTCCAGCAATTCTGGATCAATACCTTTCCCCGGACTCCTTCCTTCTCGTTATCGGTGGTCCTGCCTCCAAAATGAAGGACGATTTGGAGGAACTCGGAGCCGTAGAAATCTTGAATTAGCGAGTAGCATCCGTTATATTCTGAGAGTTGCTATGGGCTTTTGCCAGAATGTGAAGCGATTCTGGCGTGAACCCTAGTCTGCTGTCAGGGTGGGCTGATGCCCACTTTTTTTGTTTTAGGCACAGATCATGGATTGGCTGGCCCGAGCTGAAGGCATGGTACAGACCGCAGTCGCAGCGGAAGAACTCGAGTTGGTCCATGTGGAGCTCTTGGAAAACGGAAGGCGACCGACTCTAAGAATCTATATTGATAAACCGGGTGGCGTTAATCTGACAGACTGTCAGAAGGTTAGTCAGCATGTGAGTCTTCTTCTAGACGTGGAGGATTTTATTCCCTACCACTACGTGTTGGAGGTTTCATCTCCGGGTGTGGAGCGGCCTCTGTTCAAAGAGCACGACTTTCAGCGTTTTAAAGGTAGGGAAGCCCGCGTAATGACCGTCGAAGAGGTCGAGAGTCGGAGGAAGTTCACGGGATTCATTCAGGAGTTTGGGGAAGGGGTCTTGCAGCTGGCCTGTGATGACAGGATCTATTGCATCCCCTTCGACAAAATTAGAAAGGCCCATCTGGTCCACCGGTTCGCCAGCCCTGCCGGCAGGTAGGTCGAACACGAGGTCGAAAAGGGGGGTCGAAGGGTAGGAATGCCAAATACGATTAATCAGAGTATTGAGCAGCTCAGCCGTGAAAAGAGTATCGACCCGCAGCTTGTTCGGGAAGCGCTGGAAGATGCAATGGTGGCCGCTGCCAAGCGATACTTCCGAACCGACGAGGATCTGCAGGCTCGGTACGACGCTGAAACAGCCACTATCGAGGTCTTCGCGGTCAAACGAATCGTCGAGGAGGTTGAAGACGATGAAAGGGAGATGTCTTTGGAGCAGGCCCTGGAGGTGGACGAGACCTTCGAGGTAGGGGAATACATCGAAATCCCAAAGCCTACTCTGGAGCTGGGCCGCATCGCCGCCCAGACAGCCAAGCAGGTCATCTTTCAAAAGGTACGAGAAGCCGAGAGAGAGAACGTGTTCGAGGAGTTCTCGGGCCAGATAGGACAGGTTGTCCATGCCATAGTTCGGCGCTTCGAGAGCCGAGACCTTATCCTGGACGTGGGCAAGGCAGAGGCGGTTCTTCCGTACAGCGAACAGGCTCGCGAAGAGGAGTACCGGGTGGGCGACCGGGTGCGAGCCGTTATCATCAAAGTCCACCGACTCTCCAGAGGCCCGCAAATCGTCGTATCCAGGGCGGACCCGAGTCTGTTGATTCGTCTGTTCGAGACGGAGATACCGGAGGTATACGACCACACTGTCGTAATCAAGAATGCCGTCAGGGAAGCCGGTGAGCGGGCCAAGGTCGCTGTGGCCAGTCGCGATGCCAACGTGGACCCGGTAGGGGCATGTGTTGGCATGAAGGGCAGCCGCATCAACGCGGTGATTCGAGAGCTGCGGGGCGAGAAGATCGACATTATCCAATACTCGGACGACATTGTCGAATACACGGTGAACGCGCTTAGTCCTGCGAAGATTTCGAAAGTGCTGGTAAAAGACGCCGAGGCGAAAATACTGGAGGTGATAGTTCCGGAAGATCAGCTCTCTCTTGCCATTGGGAAAAAGGGCCAGAATGTGAGGCTGGGTTCGAAGCTCTTGGGCTGGGAGATCGACATCAAGAGCGATGATGAAAAGAAGCAGGAAATCTTGAGTCAGATGGAGGGACTGGCGGCGAAGGTGTCGGTGGGCACTTCTCTGTCCGATCTGACGGGCCTCGGAGACAAGACCCGAGAGCGACTCGAAGAGGCAGGAATTCTCTCCATCGAGGAGTTGGCCTCCAGATCAATCGATGATCTGGTCTCGATTCCCAGGATAGGGGAAAAATCGGCACAGAAGATTCTGGAGACGGCCAAAGCCTGGTCGGTTCCGCAAGACCAGGATGACAGCGAATAGGCTGCGACACCCGCCTCCGCTGAGGAAGCTGAATAAGGGTTGGTGCAAGTCTTAGACAGAGGAAGCCTCGTTGGAAAATAAGGAAGTCTCGTTAGAAAAGGTGGAGCAGGTCAGAGTCATTGAGCTGGCCTCAGAATTCGAGCTGAAGGACAGAGTTGTCATTTCTGAGCTCAAGAAGATTGGGGTATGGGTTCCTTCCCCGGAGACCCTGGTCAACTTCGATATTGCCAATAGAATCCGTCGCCGACTCCAGTTGATGATTGAAGTCGAGCAGGAGGAACAGGTCAAAGCCGAGAAGGCCAAGGAAAAGAAGAAGGCTGCGCCTGCCAAGCGCAAGACCATCAAGCAGCTGGGTCGGCCTAGAAAGGCGGCTACCCCAGCCGAGGACGAGTCTGTTGGAAGCCCTCTAGTTAGCTCGCTCAAGCCTCGCAAAGGTCAGGCCAGCTACCGAACCATTGAGGAGCCCACGGAATCGGGACTCGAGAAGACCCAGGTCACGATCGATGATGAGCCTATCATCGAGAGAGTCGAGGCTCATGTTTCGGCCGCTGAGCTGGAGCAGTTTCAGGAAGCTCCCCTGACCGAGGTTGAGGCCGCAGCGCTGACTCTGGAAGCGGAGCAACTGAGGCAGGCAAAGGCGGCCGCCGAGGCGTCTCCAGTGGAGGTCGATCAACCTGCAGCGGATGCGGTTGTTGTCGAGGAAGTCGGAACTCCCCCCGAAGCAGCAGGCACTCCCGAGGCTGGTGAGACCGTTTCGAGTGCATCTGCCGCAGCCATCGCGGAGGATGCGGAGGCAGAAGAGACAGAAGTCAAGGCTGAAGCCGAGGTGGAAGAGGTCGCCGCTGCAAAGGCGGCCGTGTCCGAGGACGTTGACGAGGCAACGAAAGTCGTCACGCTTACCGAATCTGTCAGCGTCAAGGAACTGAGCGACAAGCTGGGCCTCAAGAGCAAGGATCTGATCAAGGAGCTATTCAGCAGCGGCATCATGGTCACCATGAACCAGACCCTCCATCCGCAAGTCGTCGAGGCGATCTGCGAGAAATTTGGTTTCGAGGCCAGATTCGTCTCCGCCACAGAAGCCGAAGTCGAGAAGGAAGCGGTCGATGAGCTTCCAGAAGACATCGTCGAACGAGCTCCAGTTGTGACCGTCATGGGGCATGTGGACCACGGGAAGACCTCTCTGCTGGATGCCATTCGGGAAACTGACGTTGCCGCTGGTGAGGCAGGTGGAATCACCCAACACATTGGTGCCTACAATGTGTCGGTCAAGAATCGGCGGATCGTCTTCGTAGACACACCCGGGCACGAGGCCTTTACCCTGATGCGGGCACGTGGAGCCCAGGTGACCGACATCGTAGTTCTGGTGGTTGCCGCAGATGATGGCGTCATGCCCCAGACCCTCGAGGCCATCGACCATGCGCGGGCTGCAGGTGTCCCTATCGTAGTGGCAGTCAACAAGATAGACCGGCCAGAAGCTCAACCTGACCGGGTTAAGCAGCAGCTGTCAGACCGGGAGCTTATTCCAGAGGATTGGGGTGGCGACACAGTTATGGTAGAGGTGTCGGCGATTGAGAAAACCAATCTTGATCTGCTGCTGGAAATGATTCTGCTGGTGTCCGACCTCCACGAGCGAAAGGCCAACCCCAAGCGCCCGGCGTCCGCCGTCGTACTCGAGGCCCAACTAGACCGTGGGCGCGGACCGGTTGCAACTCTGGTGATTCAGGATGGAACCCTGCATGTGGGCGACTCCTTCGTGGCCGGCATGGTTTTCGGCAAGGTTCGAGCCATGTTCAGCGATCGAGGCGAGCCGATACTCGAAGCGGGACCAAGCAGCGCCGTTGAGATCCTGGGTCTGAACGAGGTGCCCCAGGCAGGCGACCAGTTTCAGGTTCTGCTCGATTCCAACAGAGCGCGCGAGTTGGCCCAGGATCGTCGTCTGTCCCTGCGTGAGAAGGGGTTGGCGAGAACTTCTCGAATCGGTCTGGATAATCTCTTTTCCGAGATAAAGAGCGCTGAGGCCAAGGATCTCAATCTGGTGGTAAAGGCCGATACCCAGGGGTCGGTGGAGGTGATAGGCCATACGCTCGAAAAATTGAGTGCCGAGATGGTCAGGATCAGGGTGATCCACAGTGGCGTAGGCGCTATTTCCGAGTCTGATGTCCTATTGGCGTCTGCCTCACAGGCGGTCGTGATAGGTTTCAGCGTTCGTCCCGAGCGGAGCGCCCAGGAAACTGCCGAGCGTGAGGAAGTCGAGATCCGGCTCTACACCGTCATCTACGAACTGATCGACGAGATAAGGCAGTCGATGCTTGGACTCCTGGAACCGACTATTCGTGAAAAGTTTCTGGGACGGGCGGAGGTGCGCCAGACTTTCAAGGTCTCGAAGATCGGAACAGTTGCTGGGTGCAACGTTTCTGAAGGTGTTATTACGCGAAATGCGGAACTTCGCCTTTTGCGCGACAACGTCGTCGTTCATGAGGGAAAAATCAGCTCGCTCCGTCGTTTTCAGGAAGACGTGAATGAGGTCAAGGACGGCTATGAATGCGGTATCTCAATCGCTAACTTCAACGATGTTAAAGTGGGCGACGTGATTGAGGCTTTCGCGAAGGAGAGCGTAGCCACTGAATTGGTCTGAGAGCTGAATCGGGTGATCTCGTAAGCGGGAAGTGAAAAGTTCTCGGCGGGAACTCAAACTGCCGTGTTCCTGTTCATCGGAATCGCTCAATTTGAGTCTGGAACTCCAGCGACGTTCGACGACCGATGCCCATCGTATTCTGTTCCTTGGAAATCCACCTTCCCCATAGCCAGTCGCTGAAGGAAAAGCGGATGATTGTGCGCAAAACGGCGGGGAGGCTGCGCTCGCGGTTCAACTTCTCGGTTTCTGAGATCGGTCACCAGGAGCTCTGGCAGCGCGCCCGGCTCGGAGCGGTATCCATTGGACCAGACCGAATCGAGCTGGAACGCATCTCCAATCAGCTTATCGAAGAGTGCGAGGGCATCCTCGGCGGCGATCTTCTTCGATATAGCATTGAGATTTTTGACCACGACTAGATGATCGATTCCGAAATAGCATGCCAATTTCAGATCGGGCTTGTGCGGCGAGGTCAAGGCGGGAGAAGGAAGTCGATGTTCTGTTATCTTCGACGACGACCAACGAAGAGATCGACCGCAACCTCCGTCTTCCCAACGGGTTGCTTGCCCGAGTACGAAGCCAGACTCTCGCTTGAGCGGACAAGTTCCCTACAAACGTTCAGTTCAAATTATGGGCGCAACAATTGTCATGTTATTTCGGAATCGATCATCTAGTGCCCTATCAACTTAGAGATTGTGGGTTATGGACGAGGCATGGTGGTCGAGGTCAAGGCGCGCGGCCACAGGCACAGCCTGGGCTACGTCGAGGACGCGCTACGCGGAGATCGGCCGCCAGGGCCGTTCAAAACCTGCAATTTCTAGGTTGACAGGGTGCTATTCCCAAAATAAGCGCAATTTCAAAAACAGGACCGTTTCCCGGCTCCTAGGAGTCATTTTGGAGGCCCGCATTCTAAGTTTATGCACCAAGCCACTCAGAACTCGGCTCGGCTGTTTCGGTACTGCCCGCCGATCGCTTATGAGGAGCTATTCTACCCCCTCTGTCGACGTTTTTAGACACATCTCACCCCAGCTCTCGCGGCCCTTGGCGCTCCTTGATCTCCGGTCAGGTAGCCGCTCTTCGTTTCAGCCACACACTGCCTTCCAAGAGAAGACGGCTCCAGCCATTGACATCCAACAGCCGATAGAC
>CAUZIZ010000012.1:0-56849 GCA_963579905.1 Acidobacteria bacterium UBA6911
GAAACCGTGGAAAAACGGAGACATCAAGCAGACGACTCTTGGCGTCGAGTTTTTCCACCGTTCCCACAACGCTTGGAAAACTCCTCCGGACGGAGTTTCCCACAGTTCCCACCGCTTCTACGACGAGATACACCCACCAAAGAATGAAACTCCAAGACTCCAAAAGTATAACCTAATGTGCCCGATGTGCCCGGGAGAAATTGTTACCTATGAATCGGGAGCTACACCCAGGACCAGTGTAGTCCCGGTGACGTTGGTCTTCTTGATTCGGGGCGCTGCCCAGGGGTCCAGCGAATAGATAGAGACACGGTGTACAACCGAATCGCAGCCATTCAGGGCGCGCTCAACCGAAGCTGGTTCGGTGACGTCACCCAGTAGCGTCTTGGTGCCCTCCACTCCGAGAGGCTCCAATGCTGCAGGGACGCGCTGCTGGACGCGCGCCAGAAGCCTCACCGTATGACCGGTTCGGCATAGCTCCGCGACTGTATGAGCCCCGACGAAGCCAGTTGCACCGGTGACCAGGACTTTCATGATGTTCTCCTGGCCGCCATGGTATCTTCGGAAAGAAATGCGAACTGTTCCGATTGAACCCTCTGAGGAACGCCCATGCACTTTTTGAAAAGGGCATGGGCTTTGACGGGTATCTCCCTATTGGTGTACATCGGCTATGGCCTTTACCTGGGTCGCTACGTTCCCGAGCGATCAGATGCCTATCTCTGGGCAGTCTATCACGTCCATTCGGCTTTATCGGATGGCCTGCTCCCACCGCAGGAGATTGCCGAAGCTGCGAGACAAGCGAATGTAGGTCTGGTCCTGCTGACCGATCATGGCAAACCCCATTTCGAGGCTTCGACCTACCGCGCCAAACTCGGAGGCGTTGAAATGGTCGGAGGCTCGGAGGTAGCCATGGTAGACGGACACCTCACCTTTTTCGGGGCAAACAGGGTGCCTCTGTTCAAGCTACCTCCCCACCCTCCTGACGCGGTAGCAGACATCAACGAGTGGGGTGGCTATTCGGTCATCGCCTATCCGGCGGATCCTGATCTAGCTTGGAGTTACTGGGACACGGATTTCAGGCCGTCCGGGATAGAGGTCATGAACATGTCCTCGATGCTCAAGCGGGCAGGTGTGCTGCGCTGGACCCTGCTGTTTCTCTACCTTCCCTTTTCGAAGTCCTATTTCCTGACCGCTATGACGAACCCATCTGAGGCCTTGTCGCATTGGGATGACTTGCTTCAGAGGACTGCGGTGTCAGGGTTCGTCGCCGTGAACGCCCACGGGGGATTCCAGCTGTTGCGTACCTTGGAGGTTCCGGTTCCCTCCTATTTGACCTTGTTCGATTCGCTGGCTCTCGGCATTGACAGGCGGTATCAGGAGGAGCCACTCCAGGCAATTCGGCAAGGGGACTTCTTTTGTCTCGTGAGAGCGGCAGGTGAGCCGCAGAATTTCGAGTTTACCGCCCAGGCAGGTGGTAGGTCACACCGCAGTGGCAGCCTGCTCCGCCAAGAGGCAAGGCTGCGGGTATCGGTTGGAACGATCGCTCAGAAGGTCCGGGTAGTGCTGAAGAAGGATGGCATGGTAGTGGCGGAAGTCCTGGATGAGCCACTCGAATTTAACCTGGCTGGTAGCGGGACCTACCGTGCAGAGGTCTATCTGGTGGAGCACCCGCTCCTTTCATCTGAAGTGCCCTGGATTTTGTCGAATCCGATCTTTATTCAGCCTTCAGGACTATCCGACCCGGAGGAGCAAGTTCCGGAGGAGTGGGCACCTTACCCCATGGATCTATCGACCTTCAGGGTGGAGAAGGACTCTGCATCGGTCGCCTCCCTCAACCCCAGCGGCAGCGGCGTAAGGTTGAGCTACACCCTCTCGCAGTTCGTCTCGGACGGAGAAAACAAGTGGTGCGCCCTCGCTAAAAGGGACAGACTGGATCTTTCTGCCTATTCGGGGTTCTACATCCGGGCGGCATCGGACAAATACCTGCGTTATTTCGTGGAGTTGAGAAGTGGTGATCGCTGGCATTATGCTTCCTTCAAGCTTCATCCTGGAAGGGAGAATCTCCGCCGGATTCCGTTCAAAGAGTTCTACCGGGTCGGCCACTCCAGAGAGGAGATGCCTCTCTCAGAGATTGATTCCATGTTCATCAGCGGCAGCAACTACACTTCGAGAACTGGGTTTTCGTCCGAGTTGGAAATCAAGGAAATGGGGTTCTATTGAGGTTGCAGGTTATATGGCCCGTTAACCTAGTTTTATGTCCTGGGAATGCGCCCCATAATTCTGCGGACGTGAACGCCGTCTGCTGTGTTGCGCTTCCTCGAAAGACTCCAGGTATTCCTGCGTCAGCGCGTCTTGCATACGGCGCCCATGCCTCGCAGACTTATGCACCGAACTTCCAGGACGTAACACTAGGAGTGCCGGCCGCCCGTGGCGTCACCCTGGTTCTGAAGCTATACTGTCTGGACATGAGAGCTACGGGTGCTTTGTTCCCCTTGATCTGCCTTCTCGCCGCTTGTTCGCTTGCTTCTCCGCCTAGAGAAGACTCGTCAATCTCGGCGAAAAACTTTCTCTGGATCGGCAAGGACTTCTGCACGGGTGGGCAGCCATCTATCGAGGATTTGAACAAGCTGAAGGAGCAGGGAGTCCGGAGTCTGCTTAATCTGAGACGACCCAAAGAAACGGATCTGTTCCGGCAGGAAGAAGAGGTGGCTCGATCTCTTGGTATGAACTTCTTCAACATTCCCGTCGATTCGTCGAACCTTCAGTCCGAGCAGGTCGACGAGTTTCTAGAAGTGGTTTCCGAGGAGTCCAATCATCCCGTGTTCATCCACTGCGCTAGCGCTGGTCGAGTCGGTGGTTTCTGGATCATCTACAGGGTGCTTCATGATAACTGGAGCATCGAGAAGGCCGAAGAAGAGGCGCGTCGCATAGGTCTGAGATCGTCTGGAATGTTGGAGTTTGTGCGTGGCTACCTGGTGAAGGCACGTCGCTGATTGGAAAGGGCCCAGCCCTCGCAGGGTCTCGCATAGTTTCGAGGAAATGCTGGCCAATCCCAGGGACTCAAGTCCGGCGACCAGGGGCTGCAGAGGACATTTGACAATGGACAATCGGTGGAAAAGCGATTGGTTTTTCAGGCCATGTGTGTGGGTCTTCCCGATCTTCTTCGCGCTAACCCTTCAGGTTGCGGCTAGTGACGTCTGGCGCGAGAGTGCTTTCGAGGACTTCGTCGACGGGAGCTTCGGGGACGGAGGTGCCAACACCTATGTTTCCCGAAAAGGGAGAATCCAGTTGATCAACCGATGGGATCTCAATCACGACGGATTCATCGATCTGGTTTTTTCCAACACTCATCCTCACCGCGAGAAGCTGGACGCTGAGATCTACTGGGGCAACGGCAAGGATTTCGACGGATTACGCAAGTCCTACATACCGAACGACGGAGCCCAGTGGTCGTCCGCCGCCGATCTGAACGACGATGGCCAGATGGATCTGGTCCTGGCCAATTACACCAACGGGACCTGGGATGGGATGGATTCTTTCGTCTACTTCGGCGGAATCAAAGAGCTGCAAGAGCGCAAGGATATCTCTCAGTGGGGATTCCATCCCTTCTCGCGCAAGCTGACACTGCCGACGCGGGCGGCCCAGGGCAGTGCGATCGACGATCTGAACCGGGACGGCCATCTCGATATCATCTTCGCTCTGTCTGCCGGATTCTGGGAGTATCGGGCCGGCTTTCGGGAGGGCGGCTACGAATCGCCTTGCCCCATCTATTGGGGATCTGAGAAGGGATTCGATCCCAAGAACTCCACCGACTTGCCCGCCTTAGGAGCCTCCGACGTCGCCGTCGAGGACTTGAACGGGGATTCCTGGCCCGATGTGGTATTCGCCAATCAGGAGGCGGGCGGGGACCCTGATGTCAACTCTTTTGTCTACTGGGGTGGCCCCCAAGGTTTCGATCCAGGCCGCCGGAGCGAGCTCCCGACCCATCAGGCGTGGGCGGTGGAGCTGGCCGACGTCGACGGTGACGGCCGCAGCGATATCGTTTTCGCCAATGGAAAGGGGCCCGTTTCCTACGTCTATCTGAATCGAGATGGCCAGTTTTCCGAGCAGCATCGGTACGAGCTTCCCACCCATAATGCCCATGGTTGTGCGGTGGATGACCTCAACAACGATGGCAAACTCGATATCTTCTTCTCCAATCATCAGACCGCAGGGAATCCCCTCACACTTTCCTACCTCTATTGGGGAGCGGCCGACGGTTACTCGGCCGAGCGCCGTCAGGAGTTCGAGACAGTCGGTGCCTGGGGCGTCTCGACAGCGGACCTGAACCAGGACGGCTGGAAGGATATCGTCGTCTCCAATTACAAGGAACACTTTTCCTTCGATGTGCCTTCCTACATCTTCTGGAACAATCCCGAAGGATTTCTCGAGACCCGACGCACCTCCCTTTTTACCCAGGGGGCGGTAGGCAACCTGTCTGCCGACTTCAACGGAGACGGCCATTTGGATCTCCTGTTCAACAACACGGTTGGTCGTAGTCGGGGAGGGAACAGCCCTGTCTATGTCTATTGGGGGGATCAAAAGGGGAACTACAGTCCCGAACGAAGGCTGACGCTACCGGCCGTCGACCCCTATGAGTGGGCAGCCGCCGACCTCAATGACGACGGCTGGACCGAACTGATCGTGTCCAATTTTGGAGAGACTGTGCGCTGGAAGCAGGAGAGCAATATTTACTGGGGCGGCCCCGAAAGCTTTTCTCCCGGTAGGCGTTCGGCTTTGACCGGGAACGGAAGTGCCGGGGCCACTGTGGCCGACCTCGACCGGGACGGCTATTTGGATGTCGTGCTTTCCAATGCTCCCAAAGCGACCGATAAGGAGGAGGGTGCGTTTGTTTTTTTTGGAGGAGCGGATGGTTACGTGGTGCCCGAGCGTCTGGAACTTCCCACCGGACCTGCCGGAATTCCGACAGTTGCCGACCTCAACCAGGACGGATTCCTGGATCTGCTCTTCGCCAGCGGGGACGAAGGTGTGCCCATTTTCTGGGGAGATGGGACACGCAACTACTCTTCCTCTCGCAGGAGCTTCGTTGCCGGATCAAAAGGTCTCGGTGCTGTCGAGGTGGCGGATCTGAACCAGGATGGAACACTCGATCTTGTGCTCAGTCGGGCCATCGAGGCAGGTTCCCGTTTGACTACCGGTTTCGTCTATTGGGGTATGGGGAAGGGTGAGTACTCAGAAGATCGGCGAGATTCCTTTGAAATTGAGGGGACCATTGTCATCACGGTAGCGGACGTCAACCAGGATGGTTGGCTCGACCTGGTCTGTCCCAACTACAACACAGGCTCAAGCCGCGCGACTCTGTCGCGAGTCTATCTGGGGGGACCAGATGGCTTTCCCTCCGAGCGAATGTTTACCCTTCCTACCAATTCAGGGACGGGGAGTCTTGTCACCGATTTCAACCAGGATGGCTTCAACGATATTCTCTGGGTCTGCCATCGCTCCGAGGGAGATCCCAACCAGATCGGATCCTTTGGCGATCACGTCACCGATTCCTTTCTCTACTGGGGAGGTGCGGACGGTTTTCACCCGGACAGACGACTGGGAATACCCGCCCGTGGACCCCACAACGACTCCGGTGTCGACCTGGGAAACATCTATAATCGACGGCACGAATACGACTATGTCTCCTCGGTGCGCCTCTATGGCGGGGCACGGCCTCGCAGCATCAGCTGGCGTGCCCAGGCGCCCCACGGAAGCCGGGTCCGCTTGCAGGTGCGGACGGCTGCTGCCGCCGCGGACCTGGAAGAGGCGTCCTGGACGGGTCCCGGGGGGGCGGGCACCTACTTCGAGCAGCCTGGAGCTCTAAGCCGTCCCGACGCTTCCCACCAGGCGATACAGTATCGGGCTGTTCTCAATCCTACTGCCACTGGGGCCGTGTCTCCTGTTCTGGAGGAAGTTGTCATTGTTTTCGACTAGTTGGGCGCCGATGGTGCGGTTAATCACGATCTTCTGTGGGGTCACACTGGGACTCATCTGGACTCTACCTGCTGGAGTTGAGGAAGATACCCATAACTACGACGAATCGAAGGTACCCGCCTATTCGCTGCCCGACCCTCTGCTGGCATCCAATGGAAGCAAGATCACGCACAAAGAGACCTGGCGCCGGCTCAGGCGAGTGGAGATCCTCAAACTCTTCGAGACTCATGTCTATGGTAGAAGCCCTGGACGACCCCGGACAACGGCTTATAAGGAGTCGGTTGATCCCTCGGCTTTGGGCGGCAAGGCAACCCGAAAACAGATTTCGATTTTCTTCAAGGACGACAGAACAGGTCCCAGCATCAATCTGCTGATCTATCTTCCTAATAGCGAAAAAGAGCCGGTGGCAGCCTTTCTGGGACTCAACTTCAATGGGAATCACTCGATTCACCCTGACCCCGGCATCATGCTCTCGGACCAGTGGATGCGTGCCTCCAAGGAAGAAGGGATGGTTGTCGATAATCGGGCCACCGAAGCCTCGCGTGGCAGCAGCGCCAGCCGCTGGCCGGTGGAGAAAATTCTAGCCAGAGGTTATACCCTCGTCACGGCCTACTATGGGGACATCGACCCCGACTTTGATGACGGCTTCCAGAACGGGGTCCATCCCCTCTTTTACGAAGGAACTCAGAGCGAGCCGGCCCCGGATCAGTGGGGGGCGATCGGCGCCTGGGCCTGGGGGCTCAGTCGGGCCCTGGATTATCTCGAGACGGACCCCAGAATCGCCCGTCGGAAGGTAGCTGTCCTGGGCCATTCAAGACTCGGTAAGACGGCGCTCTGGGCCGGAGCCCAGGACGAGCGCTTCGCCCTGGTGATTTCCAACAACTCGGGCTGCGGGGGTGCTGCGCTGAGCCGCCGACGCTTCGGCGAAACGGTCAAGCGGATCAATACTGCTTTCCCACATTGGTTCTGCAAGAACTTCTCAAAGTACAACGACAACGAAGACGCACTGCCGGTAGATCAGCACATGCTGATTTCGGTGATTGCGCCGCGCCCCGTCTACGTCGCCAGCGCCCAGGAAGACAGCTGGGCCGATCCGCGGGGAGAGTTCCTCTCGGCCAAGTACGCCGGTCCTGTGTATCGGCTCTTGGGCAAGCCCGGCTTGGACGTGGAAAGCATGCCCCCGGTCGATCATCCTGTGATGACCACCATCGGCTACCACGTCCGCACGGGGAAGCATGATGTCACTGACTACGACTGGGACCAGTATCTCAAGTTTGCTGACAAACACCTGAGATAGTCGTTGCGACAAATAGTGGAAGCCTGAAGCGCAAGCGAGCGGTTGGGCCATGGCGCCATTGGCTGACAAACCGGATCTGAACCGAAGCCACGCGGAGGAGTTGGCACGATGTATGGAAGTCCCCAACCCCTCGCTTGCGCTTCAGGCTTCCATGGACCGGAGAGTTTGTTTGTCGAATGATCCAGCGGCGTTGATGGGCGTAGGACGGGCACTCCTGCCCGTCGAGAACACAGACGGGCAAAGGCTGCGCTTCCGTCCGCCCGCTGCTGACTGTAGCCCAAGTAGAGGAGGTTCGTTTATGCCGCGATTCGACCTGATTCTTCTGGCCGCTTGCTTCTGTTACTGCAGCTCCGAGGTCTCTTTCGCGTTGGCCGAAAACGAGAATCACATTACTCACGGACCGATTCTGGGACGTCTCAGTCCCAACAGCATCCGCATATGGGCGCGGACCGCGCGGACGGGATCGTTTGGCGTGCGCTACGGTTTGTCACCGAAAGAATTCAGGATCACCGGCCCTGTAGTCTCAACCCAACTTGAGCATGACAACACCGGATGGGTAGTCCTCTCGGGCCTGAAAGCCAACACCAAGTACTTCTACCATTTGTTTTTGCCTGGGAGCCAACGACCCACGGGCCGCGGAGGATCGTTCAAGACCCTTCCCGATACTACCGACTATGTCGACCCTGAGTTGAATCGCCAAAGGTCTCTTCAACTTCAGCTTCGAGTTCGCCTGTGGGAACAATCAGACAAGCTTCCCCGGGCCGGCGCTGCCGACCTTCAAGACCATGCTCGAGCGATTGAAGGACAAGATCCACTTCGCCATCCTCAACGGCGATTGGCTGTATGAGAGCCAGCGTGAATATAGGATGCAGCAGTGGATGGCACAGGTGGACGCGTCTCCCGAAGAGGTTCCCGAGGTGCTGAAGGTGGCGCCCACCTTGGTCGGGGTTTGGCAGAACTACAAGCACTTCCTGGATCAGGGGGAAAACCTAGCTCGCTGGCACCGGTATATCCCGTCGTTCTTTACCTACGACGATCATGAGATCTTGAACGACGTGTGGGGAGCCGGCACTCCCGGACTGCGCGATCGGAGGGCCGTCTACCGGGACATAGGTGTCCGAGCCTGGTATGACTATTTGGGGTGGAGCAATCCGATCTCCTTCCAGCAAAAAATCTCTTTCGGGAAGGCTCAGCTGGAGTCAGGCAGCGATGTTCTGACCGATTCGTCCGCCGACTTCAGTCGACTCGATTTGACTCAAGCCTCCAATCTGCATGTCCATTGGGGTACCGCGACGGCCGGAGTGAACGACAACGCCCTGGATGGCGTGGGTGGTGATCCCAACGCCGGCGTCTATCGGATTGCCCAGGTGTTGAATCGGCACCGGCTTCGGATCTACCCTGCTGCCAAGGTGGATGGGATAGTCTCCTATTCGATTGGTCGGCGCTCCTACTACAAGATGCGCGTCAGCAACTGTGACTTCTTCGTCCTCGACAATCGAGGACAGCGCGAAATGCACGATGTGCGCCAACCCGACAAAGCAGGTGTGTCCATGCTGGGCAAGGAGCAGCGGGAGTGGTTGATGGAGGGAATGGAGCAGAGTGACGCTGAGTTCATTTTTGTGGTCTCTACCGTCAACTTCATGGTCCCGCACGTTGGCGGAGGGAAGGTGAGGACGGTAAACAAGGACGATGCCTGGACCGTCTTCTTGGACGAGCGTGAAAAGCTGATCCGGTTCTGGGACAGCCTCGATCAACCGGTGCTGGTGCTTACCGGAGATCTCCACAACAGCTTTGTCATAAAGATCACGGACAATGTCTGGGAGTTTGCGTCTGCCCCCCATAATTCCTCCAACCATTGGTCCAGCGACGAGGGAGATCGGCCAGCCAGCGGGCGCTTTGAGTATGGGCCGCGGCCAGTTGAGATTCGATGGTCAACCTATTTCCGAAGCGATATTCCACGAGACAATTTGCAGTACCCCACCTACTGTGTAGTGCAGCTCAACAACGCCTTCAACAATCCGAAGCGTCTGGGGGAGGAGCGCTGGGTTGCCTTTCCAAAACCGCAGATCGTTTTTCAGTACTACGATGGGAGGACAGGTGATCTCCGCTACGCTGAGGCTGTGGTGGCTCGGTAGACTCGCTTTTTTCCGCAAGCAGTTGATCGTCAACAGTGCACAGTGATTGGCAATGAGGCAGTCCGCAGAAGTCGTGATCGTCGGGGGGGGTGTCATTGGCTGCTCGATTGCCTATCATCTGGCCCGAGAGAAGGTCGATGTTCTGCTCCTGGAGCGGGGGCAGGTAGGTAGGGAAGCATCCTGGGCTTCAGCTGGGATACTCACCCATGGAGACCCGTCAAGCCGCAAGCCAAAGCAGCAATTGGCGGCCCAGAGCCGCGGTATGTTTGCTTCTCTGTGCGACGAGCTGAGGGAGCTCACCGGAGTGGACCCCGAGTATCGAGCCAGTGGAGGGCTGCGCCTCTTCTTATCAGAGGATGAGATTTTCCACGCCCGCAAGTGGCATGAGCGATCGGTCGGCTCGGGGATTCGGGCCGAGTTTCTGGAGCCGCCGGATCTGCAGCAACTTGAACCGGTGATCAGCTCTTCTGCCTTAGCGGGACTCCATTTTCTGGACGACGGTTCCGTCCGCAATCCGCGTTGGGTGCGTGCCCTGTTCTTGGGCGCTCAGAAACTCGGAGCCAGAGTGATCGAGGCCCTCCCAGTGATCGACTTCCAATGCAAAGGCGATCGGGTGCAAGCGGCGATCACGCCCGCCGGCAGGATCGAGGGGAAGCATTTTGTCCTGGCCGCTGGAGCCTGGTCCAATCGCCTGGGCGAGGCACTCGGGATCAATCTGCCGGTCTTTCCATCGCGGGGGCAAATAGTGTTGCTTGAGTCGGTGCCCAGGAAGATCGAGCGGGTGATCCACGCCAGCGGCCGCTATCTGGTACCGCGCTCCGATGGAAAGGTGATCGTCGGTGCTACCGTCGAATCTGTGGGCTACAACAAATCAACTTCTGCCGAGGGAATCCAGGAGTTGCTGGATTGGGCTCTAGAAGTGGCCCCCGGGTTGAAAGACATGGCCTTCGTCAAGTGCTGGTCAGGGCTCCGACCGGCTACCAAGCGAGGAGGGCCATTCCTGGGGTGGGTCGAGGGGTTTGATAATGCCATTGTCGCAACCGCCCACAACCGCAACGGTATTCTTCTTTCTGCTGTCACAGGACTTCTGATTGCCGAGCTGATATCGATGGGGAAGACGTCGATTCCGATTGACGCTTTCGCCCTGCCAGATTCTTCTGGAATCGACCCAGCCGTTTGAGCACCAGCAGGTTCTGGGAGTCTGTGCGGTAGAAATGATCGTAGCGAGAAAGCGGGGAATAGAGGCCAGATTTTCTCGCTTTTGAGGGCATAGTTGTTCTATTCGTCGAAAAATCGGGGAAATATGGGCCGATTCTACCGTTTTCTCAGCAGATCAGTTTCTACTGCGCAGACTCCTAGGTCGAATTACTTTACTGCGTAGGTTCGAGTCAGGTTGTTGCGACTATTGGTCACGCTGAAGCTAGAGGCGTCGGCACTCACCGAGACGTGCACCCAGCGCCCGGGGCACCCGTCCTCGCCTTCTAGATTGGCGATGAAGTCGGCTGGGGCGTTGTCTTCCGGTCCTGTCTTCAGGTTTCTGTGCACTTGAAAGATGTCCTTGATGCTCGGCGTTGACTTCAAGAGCGAGAACACTTCCGGCTCTCCCCCTTTTCGGGGACCATTGTTGATTACCGCTACGGTGGGCTCGATGTCTTTAACCAAGGCGGGGTGATTGCTGCTTTTCAATCCATGGTGCGTTACCTGGTAAAGGTCGACCTTGCCAATGACGTTGGTCGGGCAGGCCAGTCGAGCCTCCACATTCCAGGTCAAGTCCCCACAGTCCAGAAACTCAAACTGACCGAAGCGGAGCAGCAGTGCCACGCTGTCGGCATTGTCCGTCAAGTCGACCTCTCGTACAGCGAAATTCTTGCACTCCGGGTTGGGCGCGGTGTTGGTGCTCGGCAAAGTCTCCCGGTTGGATGCAATACACTGGATCTGAAGTGGCACTGTACTCTTTTTCAGAGGAATCTGGTCCCCTGGGTTCAGCTTCTGACGTCTTCCCTTATTGGCGCGCATGTAGGCGACGTAGAAGCTCGCAAACTGTGGATCTTCGGGGACGTCGCTCATGGGACCATGGTCGAAGAAATTCAGGATCGGGAGCATCTGGGCAAGACTCTGAACCCCTCCGTAGTGATCGCGATGGAAGTGGGTTGTGACTAGATGATCGATCTGCTTGAGACCGGTTCTGGTGGATACGATCTGATGAATCCGCTTAGCATCCCGGTCGTCATCACGTCTCCACCCCGTGTCTACGAGGATGGTTTCCCCTTGAGGAGTGACGATCAGCGTAGCGGCTCCTCCTTCGACATCGATGAAATAGATGTCGAGAGGCTGGGCCAGCAGCTCAGCCGTCAAGCCGAGAACTAAGAGTATCTTCCCTCCCCAAAACATAATGAGCGATTCAAGGCTAGCAGAGAAGGAATTTGTTTTCACGCATTTTGAAATGTTACAGGTGCAGTCCAGCGGGCAGGGGGCTGCCCTAAGCTGAAACTTCAAGAATACGTCGCACGTCTCCTGTCCTCCGAAGGTGCCGCCAACGCGTGAACTACCAGCGTTACAAAGCCAAGTCCGACAGAGCCGCGAACGACTTGAGCCGTTAGCAAAATGAGTCCAGGTTCCGAGGAGAGAGCCGGACAACAGTACGATATCGCCTATCCTCGATCCAAATTTCCTTTTCGAATGGGGCCAGGGCTCCCTGGGGACGAGACTAACCTGAAACCGTGATCCAGTCTCAGTTGCTCGTAGTCCTCACCAACGACCTGTTACCCAGGTCAGTTTCCGCCCCAGAAAGCCCTGGCCCCATTCGAGAAAGAAGCCGCAGTGTCCTACAGTGGCACGGGAATCCCTGCCCGTGATGACCGATCCGTCGAGCCCAGGGCTCGACAATCACGGCCTGGAAGCCCGTGCCACTGTTGGGAATCCTGAACCTGGAACCAAATGAAGTTTCAGGTTAGTCCTGCACCGAATCCCGTATTGCAATCGGGACCTCCAACTGCATCATCAGCAACGCCTGTGCCAGGGTTTTTCCCTGAGGATCAATGCGGAGAGAGGAGGTTCCTCCTCCCCCGAGGGCATCGTGCAGTAGAAAGTTGAAAGCCAGCAGATTGGGAAGCTCGAATCGCTCCACCTCACCTCGGCAAAGTTCACCGAAATACTCCTTCACCTGCTGGGCCGTGAGGGTGTCTCGCAGCCACTCGTAAATGGTCTCGGATCGGGCGACGATACCCATGTTGCAGATATTTCCCTTGTCTCCCGAGCGCGCGTAGCAAAGATCAAGCAGAGCGGTTGAAGCCGTAGGACCGATCGCATCACCCCCTGCTTGGGGCTGAGCTGGTCCGGGAGCGGATTCGCGAAATTCCTGAGCCCGGACGGGGCCGAGCGAGGGCATTTCAAGCACCCTGCGTGGATGGATCAGAACGACTCGGGGTGTGATTTCCTTCGCGGGAACCAGGGTTGGCCAGTAGGCAATTACCTCCTGAATCCGGGGACGGGAACCCACCATGGCGACCCCAGGGGCCGTGCTCAAGAGTAGAGAGGTGAATTGCTTCGCAAAGGTTTCGATTTTGCCTTTGCTGGGGTCCTTGGCACCCAGACGCAATAGAATTTCTGGCGGATCAACGGGAGGTGCAAGGTGACGGTGGCAGGCGTTGTACCCGACCAGTTCGGTGCTGAATTCCTGGAAGTCTATTCCCAGACGATTCCAGAAACAGTCGGCGATCCACCGGCACTTGGTGAGCGCCTGTGGCCTGCTGACGATCAAGGTGCCGTGGGGCATGAAACCGTCTTGGTAGGATATAGAGACTTTCAACTGGCCGGTGGGAGGATGCCCTCTTATGCCGGAGACGCCCAGCCGGTTGTCTTTCCCATCGGACAGATTTACGGAAGTGAAGTCAACGATCGCATCGGGGGTGTAGTAAGCGCGCGGATTCCCGATCTCGTAGACCAGTTGTTCGGTAACGGTCTTCGGTAACGGTCTTGCGATTGACTAGTCCTCCGGAGCCCTCGGGCTTGGTGACGTGAAAGCTACCATCGGAGCACATCTCCACGATGGGATATCCCATTTCGAGAAACGAGGGCACTTCGTCCCAGTCCGTCAGGTTGCCACCACTCGCTTGGGCTCCGCATTCCAGGATGTGACCGGCCACCAGGGCGGAAGCTAGTCGGTTCCAGTCCCCCGACTCCCAGCCGAACTCGAACAGGGGAGGAGCGACCGCCATGCCCGCGTCGATCACGCGTCCTGCAACCACCACCTCAGCCCCCTCCTCCAGGGCCCTGGCGATCGAATGGGAACCCAGATAGGCATGGGCGCTCTGTACGCGGTCCCGAATCCGGGAAAAGTCTTCCCGGGTGTCTAGATTCGTGAGGCTGATGCCCTTGTGGAGAAGCTCGTCCAAGCGATCCATCAGGTTGTCACCGTCGACGGCGGCGATCCTTATTTTCAGCTTCAGCTCGGCGGCGATCTCCGCGACTTTTCGGCGCAACCCAGGGGGTTGAGCCCTCCGGCGTTGGTGATCACTTTGGTGTCGTTAGCTTCCAGCAAAGGGAGAGACTCGCACATCAGTTCGAGAGAATCGACGGCGTATCCAAGATCTGGATCGCGAGCGCGCTGTTTCTGGAGGACCGACATGGTGACCTCGGTCAGGAAGTCGAGCGTCAGGTAGTCGAGCCTCCCTCCAGATAGTTGACGCCGAAAGGCTCCGAGGTCATCTCCCCAGTATCCACTGCATTTCCGATGCGCAGACTTTGGCGAACCTTCATCTCCAACTATTCTAATCCAGGATCAAACCCAGCGCTCAGACGAGCGACGGAATTAAATCTGCTATGATCGGACGCGGCCGCCGTTGAAGAGATTATGGTAACTAAAGGAACGATCCTGGAACTCGAGACGGACTCCGCTGCCTTTGAGGGTCATTCTGTTGCCCGCTCCAACGGATTGGTGGTCTTCGTCCGCAACGCTGTTCCCGGAGACCGAGTCCGAGCGCGCATTGTGAAATCCAGAAAGAAGTACGCCGAAGCGGTAGTGGAGGAGTTGCTGGAATCCTCACCTTATCGGGTGGATCCTCGCTGCAAGTATTTTGGGGTCTGTGGAGGCTGCAAATGGCAGCATATGGAGTATGAGCAGCAGCTCCTCTTCAAGCAGCGACAGGTTTCTGAGATCCTGGAACACATTGGCGGTTTCGATTCAGTTTCGGTGGAGCCGACGCTCCCGGCTCCCCACATCTATGACTACCGGAGCAAAATGGAATTCAGCTTCGGAACCAATCGATGGTTGACTGCAGCGGAGATCGCGAGCGGGGATGAATTAGAGAAGGGATTCGCTCTCGGTCTTCACATCCCCAAGCGTTATGACAAGATCCTCGATCTGGACGAGTGTCATCTCCAGAGTTCTCTCAGCGTGAAGATTGTCAACAAGGTCCGCGAGGTTGCGATGGCGGAGGGCTGGCGGGCGTACAACTCGAATACGCGGGAAGGGTATCTACGCAATCTGGTGATTCGTACCGGTTTTTTCACAGCTGAAAGCATGATCTACCTGGTCACGCTTCACAACCGTCCCGATAGGATGA
The DNA here is from genome assembly GCA_963579905.1 of Acidobacteria bacterium UBA6911. Taxonomy (GTDB): domain Bacteria; phylum Acidobacteriota; class UBA6911; order RPQK01; family JAJDTT01; genus CAUZIZ01. The sequence goes on from CAUZIZ010000012.1 coordinate 14,970, forward strand.
AGCAGCTCACGGAAGCGATTCTCGGTGAGATACCCGAGGTAACCACAGTGATCAACGCGATCAACGACACGCTTTCGCCGGTGGCCTATGGTTCTGAGGAGATCGTTTATCACGGTCCTGGAACGATACGCGAGCGGATCGGGGACCTCGAGTTTTGCATTTCTCCGACGACGTTCTTCCAGCCCAACAGCTCACAGGCATTCCATTTGTTCCAGGTGGTCCGAGAGTATGCGCAGCTAAGCGGTCGCGAAGTGGTCTATGACCTGTATTCTGGAATAGGGACGATAGCTCTCCTGCTCGCGCCAGATTGCCGCAAGGTGGTGGGAATCGACAGTCACGAGCAGGCAGTGGAAGGAGCTCGTGCCAACGCGGCGGCGAATGGGATTGAGAATTGTAGCTTCTTCTCCCTGGATGCGGCCAAGTCGTTGACTAGAAACTTCGCCCTGCGCCGAGGTCGGCCCGAGGTGCTGGTGGTGGATCCACCCCGGGTTGGCATGCACAAGGATGTGTGCCACTCGATTTTGATGATGGCCCCAGAGCGCATCGTGTATGTGAGCTGCAACCCGGCCACTCAAGCGCGGGATCTGACGGTTCTTGGCAGCTCCTACGAGGTAGAGAAGGTGCAGCCTGTCGACATGTTCCCACAGACCTACCATATCGAGAACGTGGTCGCGCTAAAGCGCAGATCCCACGTCCGCCCCGCGTCACTTTGAGTGTCTACGAGACTTCGAGCACAACCTTACCGAAGCTCTGATTTTCTTCGAGGTAGGTATGGGCACGAGCCGCTTCCTCGAGCGGAAAAACCCGGTCGACGACAGGTTTGAGACGATTCTGGCTAAAGAGGGGTAAAAGCAGAGCCTGGAATTTCTGGGACAGCGCGATCTTCTCCTCAAGCGGCCTCGGGCGTAGGACGGTACCCAGGATTCTCAGGCGCTGTACCATGATCCTGGCCAGATCAACACTGGCGGTTGGACCACCCAGCAAGCCGACGAGCATCAGGCGTCCCAGGGGAGCCAGGCTACCCAGATTCTTTTCCACGTAGGGCCCTCCCACCACATCCAGGACGACATCGACTCCACGTCCACTGGTGTGTTCGCGCACGATATCGGAAAAGTCCTCACGTTTGTAGTTGATGCCGATATCGAGTCCCAGCTCGGCAGCCCGGGAGAGTTTCTGATCCGAACTCGCTGTGCCGAAGGTTTTGGCACCGGCCAGACGAGCGATCTGGACGGCAGCCGTTCCCACTCCACTCCCCACACCGTGAATCAACACGGCTTCGCCCGCCTTCAATCGTGCCTGCAGCAGCAGGGCGTCGTAGGCCGTGAGAAAGACTTCGGGGATGGCAGTTGCTTCCACGAAAGACATTTCGTCCGGGATGGGCAGGGCCAAGCGCTCCCAGGTCACGATCTTCTCGGCATAGGATTCGCCTGGTAGCAGCCCCATCACTCGGCTACCCACCTCGCATCCCGTCACTCTTGCCCCGACTGCCTCGACTTCTCCGGAAAACTCCAGCCCCGGCACATCCGACCTGACTCCAGCAGGCGGTGGGTAGTATCCCTGCCTTTGAAGGATGTCGGCCCGATTCAGAGCTGTCGCACGCACCCTGACCAGGATCTGATCGGGACCAGGGCGAGGCTCTGGAAGGTCCTGGATCTCAAGAACATCTGGGCCTCCTGGGCGTGTGATAACGATTGCTTTCATCAGGAAATCCCCTATGTTGGGGGCCGTCTCCGGACCCGTTCCAGAGTAGTTGTTTGAAGGCGTCAGTAGCAACGTCTAAGCGGAAACTTGAGCAGCGATGCAGCGATTTTAGTGAGCAGTCCGGAACCAGACGAAGCCAAGGGTGTCGCGATTGGGGTAGACTGGCAGTATTACGAGGCCAAGTCCGTCAGAGCCGCGAACGACTTGACTCGCTAGCAACATGAGGCCAAGTTCCAAGGAGAGAGCCGGACAACAGCAAGATCTCGCCAACCCCGACTGAAAGTTTTTTCTCGAATGGGGCCAGGGCCTCCTGGGGGGCACTAAGCTGAAACTTCATTCGGAACTCGCACCTTCCAGGTCGCCCAACAATGCGAAACGTGAGGAAGCCTGAAGCGCGAGCGAGGGGTTGGAGGGCAGCGCAATGGGGGGACGAAGGGGCCTGAGGCGCGACAAGCAGCCAAGCCGGGGGGATTCGGGGTGTTCCCCAACCCCTCGCTTGCGCTTCAGGCTTCCATGGCTCGAGAAGTTTCGCTCTCGAATGGGACAGCACCGCTGGGGGGACGACTAAGCTGAAACTTCATGCTATGTTAGTTCTTTAGTCGCTTTCGGTGCGCGGTTAGACTGCACGTCCATGGACATACTATCGATTTTCCGAAGTTCACCCGAAAAGCAGATTGCAAAGGCGCGCAAACGCGCCAAGGAGCCGCACGGAGACGCCGCGGTCCGGATCAATGCAGCCCGGAAACTCTGGGAAATCGGCACACCCGAGTCCATTCTGGCACTTCTGGATCGGTTCACCATTACCTCTTCCCCACTGGTACAGGACGAGGAAGAAAAGGAAGACGTCCTGGCTTGGATCGTGGAGCTCGGCCCCTTGGCGGTACCTCCACTGAAGACCTTCTTGAAGCGCGAGCGGCAGGTCTACTGGCCGGTGCGGGCGCTGAGGGAAATTCTCTCCGAAGAGGAGTTGACGGCCAGCGTCAACGAGGTTCTTCGCTACCACTGGGAGTATCCGCCGGCCAGTTCGGAGCCGAAGGCACAGCTGATCCGTCTACTGGACGAGCTCCACTCACCGGAACTGCTCGAGACGATGCACCTTTTTCTAGAAGATGATGACGACGATGTTTGTCTGGGCACTCTTGACTACCTTTTTACCCAATCCGAGGAGGAAGTGCGGGAAGCAATCCTTCAGTGTTATCTCGATTCCGAGGACCGACCTCGCATTCGAGCGGGCATCCTGGATCGGCTTGCTGAGGCGGTTTGGAGAGTCCGAGGTCATCGATCGCGGGTCGAAGAATCACTCCCGGAAGGTTACACTCTCACGCGTGATGGGACGGTCAAGACCATGCGAAGAAGCTCCTAGCGTGATGGGTACCACAAGCCGTTTTCAATGTTTGGAGCAACTAGAATCGTGATCGAAGGAGTTGTCTCGAAGGAGTTGGTCACCCACCGTGATGACCGCGGATTCTTCCGCGAGATCATACGAATGACCGACGATTTCTTCGCCGAGGGATTCGGACAGTGGAGCCACAGCCTACTCTATCCAGGTACTGCTAAGGGCTGGCATATCCACAAGAAGCAGACCGACTGGTGGTACGTCTGCGGCGGGGTTCTCAAAGTCGTATTGTACGACACTCGGGTCGAATCATCCACCCATGGGACGACCATGGAGCTCTTTATGGGAGACAACCAGCCGTCTGCGGTACTCTGTATCCCACCTGGAGTTGCTCATGGCTGCAAGTGTGTTGCTGGAACTGCGAACCTCCTCTACGTCACGTCTCGGGTATACGACCCTGAAGATGAAGGTAGAATTCCCCACGACGACCCAGAGATTGGTTACGACTGGCGCGAGGGTGCCACGATCAAGTAACCGTGTTTCTTTGCTGGCTTTTCATCAGTTTGGCGGTGCTGTCCTTGTTGGAGTCCCTCTACTCCCTTAAGGATGGAATCCGCTATCTCCGATTCTACCGACGACGCCAACATGATCGGCCGGGAGACTGTGCCCCTCCCCTGACCTTGGTGTTGCCATGCCGGGGAGTCGATCCTGGTCTGGAGGAGAATCTTCGGGCCTACTTCGCGTTGGATTATCCAGATTTCCAGCTATTGCTGGTCACCGACAGCTCTAGCGACCCCTCTGTTCCGGTCTTGGAGCGGTCTCTCCAGGATCATCCGAACGTCCAGGCCAAGCTACTTCTTGCAGGGAGCGCCAGCAACCGGAGCCAGAAGGTCCAGAATCTTCTGTGCGCAATTGACTCCCTTCGTGAGAAGGATCAGGTGATTGCGTTCGGCGATTCAGATATCCGTCCTCGACAGGATTGGCTGCGCTTCTTGGTGGCGCCGCTCGCTGGCTCAGGCGTGGGCGCCAGCACCGGGTTTCGCTGGTATCTGCCTCCTGACCGCTCTTTCGCCTCGATCCTGCGCTCGGTCTGGAACGCAGGGATCAGTTCCCTGATGAAAGAGCGGGACTGCATCTTTGCCTGGGGTGGTGCCATGGCTCTCCGCCGCGAGATTTTCGAATCTAGTCGTGTCGCGGACTACTGGGCCGAAGCCCTAAGCGACGATTTCGGCCTAAGCCAAGCCGTGCGCAATGCGGGCCTGTCGATATGTTTTCAGCCCCAATGTCTCAGTTTTTCCTACGAGAATTCGAGCTGGAGAACGCTGATTGATTGGAGCTATCGCCAACTCTTGATCACCCGACTCTGCGCTCCCAAGTTGTCGGCTATCGCCTTTTCGGCCACGCTTCTCAACGTGCTGACGGTTTGGGGGGGCGGGCTGTTTCTCCTCGTGAATGCAACCGTGGGTCCGGCTTGGCGAGGGCAGTCGACCTTGCTACTGGCTTGTATCTGGGTTTCGGTCTACCTACTGGGGTGCCTCAAAGGCGGGTTGCGCCTCAAGGCAGTGACGCTGCTTTTCAAAGAGGAGGCGCTGCAAATGAGGAGTTATCGCTGGGCCTACATCTTCTGGGGACCCTTGGCATCCCTTCTGTCTCTGCTGGGAATGGTCCGTGCATTGTTCACCAGGACCATCGAGTGGAGGGGCATCCGTTACCGCATGATCGCACCCAACCGGACGGTTGTGATCGATTGAAGTGGCGGTGGCCTCCAGGCCGCCGTATGTCGAGCCAAAGGCTCGACCAGAAGAGTATGGCAGCCTGGAGGCCACCGCCACGCTTGTTGCCAGTGTCTGGGGCTTTGCTGTACAAAGGGTGGGCAATCCTTTGGGTTTTGAATGAGGCACAAGCTTTCGATCGCCCTCGGTCTCCCGGTTCTGCTGTTCCTGGCATCCTGTTCTACTCCGCAGCGACCAGCCGAAGTGGCTCGGCGGATGACGTCGATCCCGGACGACTTCGCTCAAGTCCAGACCCAGGGCAGAGCAGGGGGAGCCTTTCGCTACGTTCTGGCGGGTGAGCTCAGAACGTGCAACCCCCTGGCCGCTCAGGACAATCGCTCGAAGCTTGTCGCATACCTCACTGCCGGGACGCTGCTGGAATTCGACGCCTCGACTCAAACGGTCACCGGAGCCGTCGCCAAGAAATGGGACGTTGCCGAGGATGGGGTTACACTGACCCTGAAGCTTCGCCGCGACCTTCGCTTCTCGGACGGAGCCGAGCTTTCCGCGGACGATGTCGTGTTCACCTTCGAGAAGATCTACGACAAGGACTCCGAAAATGCGGTAAGGGAGACATTTCTCATTGAGGGGGAGCCGATTCAGGTGGTTCCGATCGATTCTCACACGCTGCGGTTACGGTTCCCTCGTCCGCACGCAGCTGCTGAGTATATTCTCACGCAGTTTCCGGTTCTGCCCAAACACCTCTTCGCTAAAGCCGAGAAGAACATCGAAATCTATTGGGGATTGGAAACCCCTCCCGAGCAGATGGCAGGTCTGGGCCCCTTCTTCCTGGAGCGACATGAGGCGGGGTAGAAGACGGTATTCAAAAGGAACCCCTACTACTGGAAGGTCGACAGAAATGAAGTCCAGCTGCCCTATCTCGAAGAGCTTGAGCTTCACTATGTAGAAGACCGCAACAATCAAGTCTTGCGCCTGCAGGCCGGGCAGATCGACCTGATTGACTACCTGTTGACTCCCGAGGACTTTCTCCATCTTTCCAAGCAGGGTAAGCCGATCGAGGTAGCGAACGCCGGTCCGTCCGGCCGTCTCATGATCTACTGGTTCAACCTGAGTCCGGTTCCGAAGGGGAAGGATACTCATTTGGAGAGGCTCAAGCGCGGCTGGTTTGGACAGCTCGAATTTAGACAGGCGGTAAGTACTGCCATCAGTCGGCAGACCATTTCCCGAAATGTCTTCCAAGGACAGGCCCGGCCTGCCTGGGGGTTGGTTCCGTTTTCCGTCAGGCGGTGGTTTGCGGAGGACGTCCAGAAGTACGAGTACAACCGGGAGGGCGCCCGCGCCCTGCTGAGGGAAGCTGGGTTTTCCTGGCGTCGGCAGGGAGACGGAGAGATTCTCTTGGATCCGCAGGGTCGTCGGGTAGAGTTTGAAATCCTCACGCGTAGCGATGTTCTCCTGGGCAGGATTGCCGCTGTGATTCAGAGTGACTTGGAAGCGTTGGGCATACAGGCTGGGATCAGACAGGAAGAGTTTCGCACCGTCATTTCGCGGATCGGTGCAGGAGATTACGATTCGGTTCTGTTCAGTCTCGGGAGTCCTCCCGAACCCGCCGAGCACATGAATGTCCTCCTTTCGAGTGGGAACATGCACCTGTGGCACCGTGCCCAGAAGCAGCCGGCAACCAAGTGGGAAAGGCGCGTCGACGAATTGATGTTGGAACAGGTGAGGACTCTGGATGCGAAGAAACGGGAACGACTCTATGAAGAGGTGCAGCAGATTTTGGCAAAGCAGGTGCCGCTCATACCTTTGGTCAATCGAGATCTTCTGCTGGCTTGGAACACCTCTCTGAAGAACGTACGGGCGTCGAGCCTGTTTCCATTCGCCCTCTAGAATGTGTGGGAGCTACACCTTGAGGATGGCCCTGCCCACTAACGTTAAACTGGAACGATTCGTCGGAACGTCTGAGCGTTTGAACGTCGCACGTCTATGCTCCCGGGAAAGTACGGCGAACGGTTTCGACGGAAACTTCGATTGGCGAGGTGATCATGAAGAACCGCTAGATGACAGAGCCCTTAGCTTGACCTTGGAATTGGGTCAGCGCCAGGTTCGAATCCATGACACGCTTCCTCTTACGTCGAATTTTAGAAACCATTCCCTTGCTACTGCTTCTTTCGCTCCTGGTCTTCCTATTGTTCGAGCTCATCCCCGGAGACTTCTTGACCGAGATGGAATTGGATCCTACCATTTCTCCGGAGACCATTCGGCAGCTGAGAGAGGATTACGGACTAGAGCAGCCTTTCTACACCCGCTACTTTATCTGGCCAGGCCAGATCCTGAGGGGCAATCTCGGCTATTCCTTTGCGCAGAGACGTCCGGCGATAGACCTGGTGACGGAACGCCTTCTCAATACCTCTCTGCTGGCCCTGAGCTCTTTTATCCTGGCGGTCCTGCTCTCCTTCCCGTTGGGTGTTCTGTGCGCAGTGTTTGCAGGGAGCTGGACCGACAAGACGGGGCTGATCAGCCGCAGCTGATGCTGGGCCTCAGGCGGCAGAAGATTCGACGACGGCGGTAGTATGTGCGGTAGTGTTGTGGAGATGATCGATTGGTCCTCTTATCCCGCTGTTGGACGAAGCCCGGAAAATTATTGCTAATCTTAGTCTAGTCAACAAGGTAGGCAGACAATCTGGTCCTGGGGGGTAGTAGTTACTTCGACCCCGCTCTTGGAAATCGAGATGTTGATCTCGCTGCGGACGCCGAACTGGTCCAGGTAGATCCCCGGTTCGATGGTACACAGGAGTCCTGGAATCACGCCTCGCTCGTCATGGGTTTCCAGATTGTCGAAGTTGACGCCGTTGCCGTGGGGTTCGACTCCCAGATTGTGGCCGGTCCGATGGATAAAGGAGTCCTCGGAACCGCCGCTGCGGATCACTTCCCTGACGGCGTCGTCGACTTCCCAGCCCTGAGGATGCTGATTCTGAGCGATTCGCTCGCGTAGAAACTCCACCCCTCGGTCCCGTGCCTGCCGAACCAGATCGAAAACCTGAATGATCTGCCCTGGGGGCGTTTCACCAAAGAAGGCATTCCAGGTGATATCCGCATACACCGAGCCACCCTCGGTAGACTTTGCCCAGAGGTCGATGAGTAGGAAATCATCCCGTGCAATCTTGTCTGAGACCTCCGAGTTGGGCTGATAGTGCGGATCTGCACTATTCTGATTTACGGCCACGATAGGTGGGGAGTCGGTCACAAGTCCGACCTCTTCGAGTCGGCTCATGATGAACTGCTGGACCGTGTATTCGGAGGTATGACCTTTCCCTCGGATCTCCGTTTCCGCGAATTTGTAGGCTTCCTTGACGATGGATGTGATCTGCTGCGAGCTTTCCCGATGGAGCTCGAGTTGCCGACTGTCCAAGACGGATTCGAAGTGTTGGATCAGATCCGCCGAGGAGAGGAGCGAAGGGCCGCAGCTCCGGACCAACTCCACCGTGCCCGCGTCCACCCGGGAAAGATAGGGGATGGCGTTCAGTTCGGAATACTGCATGGCCACCGAAGCTGTGTTCTGCAGCATCGTTCTGAGCTGCGAGTGTAGTTCTGACCAACGGAGATAAACGTGTTTGGGCCCGGGTAGGTGATCGAGCATCGCAGACTCGATACGGTGGACGAGTTTGGCTGGCTCGCCTTCGGCCGGAACCAGATAGAACCAGCGGCGCGTGGCGTGATGATCGGGCTCGAACTTCAGGATACTGCAGGCAATTGGATCCAGTTGGCGGAAGTCGTAGAACAGCCAGGCCGGAATCTGAAGTTCACGTAAGGCCGTTTGGATGCGAGCAATCTGCCTTTTACCTACGTCCACTATGGCGCCTCCTGATAGCTTTCCACTATCGTCGAACGAACCCGGCCTGCAAGGGCCTGTAGTTCTTGTTCCCTGAAATCCTCATAGGGGATAGTGGGGTGGATAATCACCTTCATGCAGCCCGGGTAGATGAGAATTGATCCTCTTTGGAGCAGTAAATGGGAGCCTATGATGGTAATCGGGACGATGGGCGCGCCGGCATGGCGCGCGAGGACGAAGCTCCCCCGTTTGAAGGGCGCGACTTCCGCTCCCCAGGTCCGCATCCCCTCGGGGAATACGATAAAGGAAACCCCCGCTCGGATTCCTTTCCCAGCTTCCTGAAACGCCCGGATAGTGCGGCGCGGATGGTGACGGTCCACGCGGATGTTACCGCTCTGCCGCAGATGCCATCCCAGCAACGGCCACCGAAAGAGGGAGGCCTTCGCTACGAAGCGGACGCTGAAGGGAAGGCAGGCCAGCAATGCCCAGATGTCAAACATGCTCAAATGATTGGCGGCGAAGACGTAGGCCTGAGTCTGGTCAAGCGTCTCCAGACCTCGGACGTCCACCCGGACACGCGACACCCTTAAAATGACACGACTCCAGGTACGGGCACACCAGTCCTGTCGTCTAACCGCATCTGCTGAGGAGAAAGAAAGGACCACGCTCAAGGTGGCCATCAGGGCGGTGAAAATCAGAATGACAGGTACCCGCCAGATCGAGTTGACTCTAGCCAGGGCGGACATTTCCCACATCCTAAGCGAAGAGAGGGCCGGGATCAAGGTGGCTTTGAATAGTGAGCAGTGAGCAGTGGTGGAGTGGTGCGGTGCCCGGGGACTACATTTTGGCGTTCTCATGTTCGGTGTTCTGCGGTTTGTGATTCGGCCTTTTCCCTTGTTCTGGCGAAGGTAACCGACGGAAATCACAAACCGCAGAATATCGAACATCCGAATTTCGAAGGGAAGACTCCTCTCTCAGGCAGCGGGAACTCTTTTGCCCCCCCGGACCCCTCTGGGGGTGTGTGCTAACATGAACTGGTGGCCTCCAAACTCTACCTCGTTGACGGCATGTCGCAGCTCTACCGCGCCTACTATGCGATTCAGGGATTGACCAGCAAACAGGGTTTTCCCACGAACGCGATCTATGGTTTCACGAACATGCTGCGTAAGATGATCAAGGATGAGAATCCCACCTACGTTGGCGTAGCGGTCGATCTGCCGGGACCGACGGTGCGCCACGAACAATACGCCGAATACAAGTCTACGCGGCGGCCCACACCCGAAGACCTGCGGGCACAGATTCCCTATGTCTTCAAGGTTTGTCAGGTTCTGCGTGTTCCTGTCCTCTCTTATGAGCGCTATGAGGCAGATGATGTCATCGCCACCATGACCAGAAAGGCGGTCGAACAGGGCCTGGAAGTGGTCATCGTGACCATAGACAAGGATCTCTTTCAGCTGGTCGGACCCGGTATCAGTATCCTGGACACGCGGACGATGACCCGTTTTGACGCACAGAAAGTAGAAGAGAAGTTTGGCGTGCCACCCGACCGGATTCTAGACATCCTGAGCCTGATGGGCGATACCTCGGACAACATTCCGGGAGCGCCTGGGATTGGCGAGAAGGGCGCGCAGCAGTTGATTCAGAAGTACGGAACGCTGCAGAATCTGCTCGATCACCGCGACGGAGTGAGCCGCAAGACCTATCGGGAAAGTCTGCAGCAGAACGAGGCCCAGATACAGCAGAGCAGGGAACTACTGAGAATCTATACCGACCTGCCGATTGAGCTGAGCCTTTCAGATCTGCTGCTTTCCGAGCCCGACAGAGAGGAAGCGAGTGCGCTGTTCACGGAGCTGAACTTTACCAGTCTGCTGGAAGAGTTCCTGCTCGAGCCCGAAGCCGTTTCGGGCCAGTACCAGACCCTCCAAACTGCGGAGCACGTGAGTGCCCTGGCCGAAAAACTGGAGGGGAAGCGAGTGGCGCTTGCGCTTTCCTACAACGATCCCATTAAGGGGGCCTTGAAAGGGCTCGCGGTCAGCGTCGAGAAGGGAAAGGCTTTTTACCTTTCCGAGAACCTCTTGCAGGGCTGTGAGAGCGAGGTCCAGGAGCTTCTGAAGCGACCCTCGGAATGGATCATTCACGATCTCAAGCCTGCCTATCTCTTCGCTCGCCGGCATCAGTGGTCCCTGGAACAAAATTGCCAGGACACCATGCTCATGGCCTACCTGCTGATGCCCAATCAGAACAACTTCTCCCTGGAGAAACTGGCTCTGGAATACCTGCAGTACCGCCTTGTTGAGGGCCAGGCAAAGCTCTTCGGAGAGGATCTCGATACGGTTGTTTCCAAACGCGCTGATTTGACCCTTCGACTGTTTCAGATTTTGCAGCCGTTGCTATTGGAGCAGGGACTGGAGAGTCTGCTGAAAGAGATTGAGATGCCCTTGGTGGAAGTGCTGGCCACCATGGAGGGCAATGGGGTCAAGGTAGACAGTGGATTGCTTCAGGAGATGTCGGGGCAGGTGGAAGGAGATGTCGACGCGCTCAGACAAAAGATCTATGAGGTCGCGGGACACGAGTTCAATATCAACTCTCCCCGACAATTGGCGATGGTGCTCTTTGAGAAAATGGGTCTTCCGCAGCCCAAGAAAACCCGCAAGGCAGGACATTTTTCCACCGGAGTGGAAGTCCTGGAGAATCTAGCTGAGAGCTACGAAATTGCCCGTCTGATTCTCGACTACCGCGAGCTGACCAAGCTGAAGAACACTTATCTGGATGCGTTACCCGATCTCGTCGATTCCGAGACCGGAAGGATTCACACCTCCTACAATCAGATGGTTGCGGCAACCGGACGCCTTTCTTCGAGCAATCCCAATCTCCAGAACATCCCTATCAAGAGCGAGCTGGGGAGACAGATACGCCGCGCTTTTGTGCCCGAGTTCGGTTATAAGATTCTGGCAGCCGACTATTCCCAGATTGAACTCAGGGTCATGGCCCATCTTTCCGAGGACCACGTCCTGGTGGATGCTTTTCATCAGGGTGAGGATGTGCACGAGCGGACTGCACGGGAGGTCTTCGGAGACAAGCCCGACATGGATTCCCGCGAGCTGCGCCGTCATGCCAAGGTTATCAACTTTGGAATCATGTACGGCCTCAGCTCGTTCGGCCTTTCCCGGAATCTCAAGATAGGACGTAATGAGGCACAGCGCCTAATCGACGACTACTTCGAGCGCTACCAGGGGGTCAAGAAGTGGATCGAAGAAACGCGGAAGCAGGTCTATCAGGAGGGCCAGGTGAAGACCTTGTTCGGGCGAATCCGACCGATTCCAGAAGTACGCAGCAAGAACCGGAACCTGAGGAATTTTGGAGAGCGCACCGCGATCAACGCACCGATTCAAGGCACTGCTGCCGATCTGATCAAAAAGGCCATGGTTTCCATCTATAGAGAGATGGCCCGTAGAGAGATGAAATCGAGATTGATCCTACAGGTCCATGACGAGCTCGTCGCCGAGGTGGAAGAATCTGAGATTGACGAGCTCACCCAGCTCATCAAGGAAAAGATGGAAGGCGTAGCTGACTTGATCGTGCCCTTGCAGGTAGATATCGCGATCGGTGCCTCCTGGTATGAGGCGAAGTGACTCATCAGCTGCTGAAGCGGTCATAGAGCAGATATTTTTGGGAACAAAAGCCTTCTTCTGTCGTCTTAGACTAGGTACACTGATTTAGCGTATTTATGGCCCGGTGTGCTTGGTAAGGAGTGAAATGGCCCAAAGCACAGGACTCGAGACCACCATATCGTTCGGCGATAACGCGCTTATTTCTTCTCACCTAGAGGGTAACGAGTACGCGTTCCAGGTGCTGGTGGAGCGCTATCAGGACAAACTGGTCAACTACATCTACAACCTGGTCGGGGACTACGAACAGGCGGTTGATCTGGGGCAGGAGACCTTCATTCGGGTCTTCAAGCACGCCCATCGTTATCACGCCAAGTACCAGTTTTCCACCTGGATCTACCGGATCGCCACCAATCTTGCCCTGGACGAGATCAGGCGCCGCAAGCGCAGGAGCCGTTCCTTTACCTATCGGCTCTTCTTCCAGCAGGAGGAGCAAGATATACCGTTGGAACATGACGGGCCTTCTCCCGAGTGCAGCTTGGATCGTAAAGAGCAGATTCAAATGCTGCAGGCTGCCCTGAATTCACTTCCTGACAAGTATCGTCTGGTCTTCATGCTGCGGGAAGTCCAGGAGCTCTCGCACGAAGAGGTAGGAGAGGTGCTTAAACTGAGTGTCGGGACGGTCAAGTCTCGGCTTCACCGTGCCAAGAAGCTGCTGCGGCAGAAGCTGACGAGAGTACGATGAATTGCCAAGGGGTTGAGCAGCAGCTCATGGATGAAGGCACGATCGGTCTAGAGGCTGCGGTTCTGCAGCACGTGCACCAGTGTCCGGAATGTCGGAAGCTCTACGATGAAGTGGCGACGCTCGAACAGCTGAACCAATCTCTCAGAGGGGCGGCCAGGGCTCCTAGTGACTTTTCTTCTAAGGTCGTGTCGGCAAGTTTCGTTTCCTGGATTGGTTGGAGAGCTGCATGGGGTTTGATTGTGGTTCTACTGGCGCTCGTGACTCTCAGTGACTCCTCGACTTTTTGGGGAGCACAGGATCTGAAAGCGTTTTGGAATGATGCGGATTCCAGCCTGGAATCCCAGCGCTCGGAGAGCATATCGGGTGCGGAGTCAGCCTCCCGGTCCGAATCCGATCGCGACTCAAGCATTCCCTATGTTGAAGTCAAGGTTGAGGGTCGTTCAGGAGCACCGGTAGTGGTACGGATTCCCGCCCAGATAGAGGTGCTGACACGAGATCTCCATCCAGAAGTCGTACTTCGCCAGGCAAGTTATTGATTCCTGGGCCGATCGCAAGCGGCCTAAGTCAATCAGGCCGTGATCCACTACATCGTCGAAGTCGATGAGGATGTCCAAGTGCTCGAATTGAGGCAGAGATGCGCCGCTGGCTTCTGATATTGTTGCTCGGCCTGCTGGGGCTTTGGGCTGAAGGCCTCAAAGCTGGGGAAGCTCCATTCCAGTCTCTGGTCAGAGTGTACCTGGATCGAGAGTTCAGCGGCATCGTCTTCCAGGGAGACTTGATTCCCCAGCCCAGAGTCCGTGAAAGGATTCAGTTCAAGGGTGCTTTTCTGGATTCGAGATACATTCTGTCCTATGTCGGGAGTTATGGTCCCGATCTGAGTGTTCCCGGTGTCCGCTTGATGGTCCAGTCATGGGGCGAGGCCGAACATCCGATACGCTTGGTCGGGATAGATGAGCGAATCCATCTAGCCGTTCTGGAGTCCACCCAGGAGCATGAACTGTCCCTGCCTCGCCCAGGTTCGTTTTCTGAAAAGGGGCTTCGGGTCGTTTACCCCGGAGGGAAAGGTTGGGAGACGGATGTTGGCTCAGTACTGCGATGGAATCCAAGCCGGAGGGGGACTCAAAGGGCACTTCAGATCAGGGTCTCCGTCGCCTTGCGGGATGCTAGCAGCTGGGAGGGGAGTTTTGTATTCGATCCCAGGGATCGGCTGCTGGGTGTGCTCACCCGTGCAGCTCTCCATCCTTTTAGTCAGAGGATCGTCAATTGCCAGCTGCTCCCCTTTCAGACGATTCAAGAGTCGGCAGAAGCAGTGGTGCGAAAGGGAGGCAATATCCGAGCTGGATGGTTGGGGGTTTTTCTGCGGGAGGATTCCGTAGTCCCTGACATCGAAGAAGTAATTCCTGAGAGTCCGGCCCAGCAGGCGGGATTCTTGCCCGGAGATGTCATCCTGAAGGTCGGTGAACACGAGACCAGGAACCGGGACGATCTGCTCACGAGCCTTAAGGCGAGGGAGCCCGGTGACCAGATCGATGTGCTCATCACCCGGGGCGAAGAGCAGGTGTTGATCGCTACGACTCTGGGCGAGTGTTGTGGCAGACGTCCTTCGCTCTCTTGGAAACTGGAGATTTTTGAAGGGGCGGGAAAAGGTCGCACAGAAGCATTTAGCGTCCATCGGACGCTCTCGCCACCCCCACTCTCCCTGGGATTGGTGGTTGTTCCTTTGACCCCTCAACAAGCGAGGAGCTTCCAATCTCCCATCGAGCGAGGCCTGCTGGTGAAGTCGGTTATGAGCGATAGCCTGGCCCAGAAATCGGGATTCCAGTCCGGTGATATCCTCATCCGCGTGAACGGGAGTCAGGTTCAAGAGGCGGACGATCTAAGGAAATTGCTGGAGCCTGCCGGGAATGAGTTCCTGATTCTCCAGTTTGTGCGGAAGGGTCGAGTTCAAACAGAAAGACTCAGGCTCAGGTGACCTGCCTAGCGGTCTAGTTTTCCAGGTTCGAAGATACAAGATACAAACAAATCCAAAATCCCAAGCTCTAAATCTTAAACGAACCAGAGGTGCGGCCTCCGGTCGGAGGTCCCTTTGGGATTTGGAATTTGGTGCTTGTTTGTATCTTGTATCTTGGAACTTCGAAGGTTTCAGCTTAGAGGCTCCCCAGCGGTGCTGCCCCATTCGAGAAAGAAACTTCCGGCTACTGGGGATTTGTGCTGTTGTCCGGCTCTCTCCTCGGAACCTGGGTTCATTTTGCTAACGGCTCAAGTCGTTCGCGGCTCTGTCGGACTTGGCTTCGTAACGCTGGTAGTTCACCCGTTGGCGGAACCTTCGGAGGACAGGAGACGTGCGACGAATTCTTGAAGTTTCAGATTGGTTCCACAAGTTCCACACGTGAATAAATGAAGCAGCTCTCCATTCGCGGCGCCAGACAGCACAACCTCAAGAATATCAATCTGGATCTTCCCCGCGACCAGATCACCGTGATCACCGGTTTGAGTGGATCCGGGAAGTCGAGTCTAGCCTTCGATACTCTTTATGCAGAGGGACAGAGGCGCTATATCGAGTCTCTTTCCACCTATGCCCGACAGTTCTTGGAGCAGATGGAAAAGCCCGAGGTCGATTCCATCGAAGGACTCTCCCCAGCCATCTCCATCGAGCAGAAGACGACTTCGAGGAACGTTCGGTCCACCGTTGGAACCATCACGGAAATCTACGACTACTTGAGGCTTCTTTTCTCCAGCATCGGCACTCCTCACTGCCCTCGATGTGATCGCGTCATTAGCCGCCAGTCGGTCGATCAGATTGTTGAGCGAGTCCAGGAAATTGCTCTGGAGGGGCGCTGCTTGATCCTGGCCCCTGTAGTTCGAGACCGCAAGGGAGAATTCAAGAAGATTTTCCAGCAGCATTTGAAACAGGGGTTTATCCGGGCTCGAGTAGACGGCTCGATGATTGAGTTGGAGGATCCCCCCCAGCTGGACAAGCAAAGAAGCCACACACTAGAAATTGTGGTAGATCGTCTCTCGGTCAGCCCGCAGAGCCGAAGTCGGCTCGAGAGCTCGGTCCGACAGGCGATTCAGATGGCGGACGGCCTGGTTACGGTGTCGGTGGTCGGAGGGCCTGAAATCCTGGTTTCCGAGCGCATGGCTTGCGTGGATTGTGGCGTCAGCCTGCCGACTCTGGAGCCGCGCAGCTTCTCGTTCAACAGCAAGTATGGAAGTTGTCCTAGCTGCGAGGGGTTGGGCGTACAGCTTGGGGTTAGCCTGGAGCGGCTGGTTCAGAATCCAAAGGCCTTGGTCGACGACCTGACGCTGCAGCTAGCCGAGCGGGATTTGCTCAATCTCTTTCGCGAATCGGCTCGGGCTTTGCTGAAGCAGTTCTCCTTGAGTCCCCGCTTATCCTTCTCAAAGTTCCCTGCCCGGGTGCTGGATGCGCTTCGGGGTGGGCTCGATAAGCCCATCCGCTACCAGTATGAAGGGTTCTCCTACGACGCCATCTTCAGGGGGCTGGATCACTGGTTCAAGGATCGGATCGAGGCGACTGGCAGCGACCGAAAGAGGGAGCAGCTGCACAGCTTCATGGCCGAGAGGGATTGCCCGGCCTGTGAGGGAAGCCGGCTTGGTCCCGCGAGTCGTTCGGTCAAAATTGGCGGCCGTTCTATTTCTACGTATTGTCGGATGCCTTTGGACGATTGTCGCGAGGCCTTCGCGCAGATCAGTCTATCGCCTCGAGAGCAGGCGATAGCCGGTCAGATTATCGAGGAGATTCAGCATCGAATGCGCTTTCTCCTGGAGGTCGGGCTCTCCTATCTAACGCTGGATCGAAAGGCGGCTTCGCTTTCCGGAGGTGAAGCCCAGCGGGTGCGCCTGGCGACTCAGGTGGGCTCCAGGTTAAGGGGCGTCCTGTACGTGCTGGACGAGCCCTCCGTCGGCCTCCATCCCCGAGATGTGCAGAGTTTGTTGGGGACCTTGCGGCAGTTGTGCGATCTAGGGAATACGATCGTAGTTGTCGAGCATGATGAAGATACGATCCGAAGTGGAGACTATCTGGTCGATTTGGGGCCGGGTGCGGCGAGCGAGGGAGGCGCGGTGGTAGCCCAGGGAACTCTAACTGAAGTTCTCGCGAACGACGAGTCCCTGACAGCCTCATACCTGCGTGGGAGTCGGACGATTGAGACGCCAGAACGGCGGCGATCGAGCAACGGCAAGAGAATCGAGTTGTTGGGAGTCCGACACAACAATCTGAGATCGATCGATGTTGCCTTCCCCTTGGGTCTTTTCATCGCCGTCACCGGGGTATCTGGTTCGGGGAAGTCTTCGCTGGTGGATGAAGTCCTGTTTCGGGCCATTTCGAGAGAACTCTACGGATCCTTGCTGGAACCGGGCGTCCATCGTGAGGTCTCTGGGCTGGAGCACATTGACAAGGTAATCGAGATAGATCAGTCTCCCATTGGTCGCACACCTCGGTCGAACCCGGCCACCTACACCGGGCTGTTTACGCCCATCAGAGAGCTTTTCGCGCTGCTTCCCGAGTCCCGGGCCCGTGGCTACAAGCCCGGGAGATTCAGTTTCAATGTTCAGGGTGGGCGCTGCGAAGTCTGTCAGGGCAACGGGCTGCGGAAGATCGAAATGAACTTTCTCCCAGATGTCTATGTTTCCTGTGAGGCCTGCAGCGGGACCCGATACAACCGGGAGACTCGTGCCATCAAGTACGGCAGCCACTCTATTTCTGACGTGCTCGACATGACGGTTGAGAAATCCTATCCGCTGCTGGAGAACATTCCTCCCATCAGAGACAGGCTTCGGACGCTGCTGGAAGTAGGATTGGGCTACATCAGATTAGGGCAGCCGGCCACCACGCTTTCGGGAGGTGAAGCTCAGCGAGTGAAGCTCGCCAGCGAACTCAATCGGCGATCGACGGGAAGGACGTTGTACATCCTAGATGAGCCCACGACGGGACTGCACTTTGAGGATGTAAGTAGATTGCTCAAGATTCTTTCTGAGTTGGTTAATCTCGGTAACACCGTAATCGTTATCGAGCACAATCTTGAAGTGATCAAGTGTGCAGACTGGGTCATCGATCTGGGACCGGGCGGTGGGAATCAAGGAGGCCGGGTTATCGTCCAGGGAAAACCAGAGGAGGTTGCCGATTGCGACAATTCCTACACCGGCCAGGCACTGCGGAAGGTCCTTGATCGCTCTTCTGCGACCTGACGCCAGCCCAGCTGCGAGCTTGGTTGCCTCTTTCCCAAAGGGATCTGCGTCGGCATGGAGCTACGGATCAGGGATTATTGGTTCTGGCCCTTGGTTTCGGCCTTGCTGGTTTTCACTTGTCTGGGCTGGACCTGGATCAGTTCCGAGTTCACGTATGGAGAGGCCCATGCCGAGCGGCCTATCCTCCCCTTTCTCTTCCTCTATGGTCTGGTGTGGTTCGCATTTTCATGGGTTTCTTCTGGCTAGCGAAGAGCCGGGGGAGGGGCCCACTGCTGCTGATCCTGGCGGTGGGTGGATTGGTGCGGCTGGTACTCCTTCCGTCCTCACTGATCCAGGAGAACGATGTCTATCGATACGTTCTCGACGGACAGGTGCTGATGGCGGCTCAGAATCCCTACCGCCTGTCTCCGTAGCTACGATGGCGCGTGCTCCGGAACCGCTGAAGAGCAGGCTCAAGAAATCGTCTGCCAGAACCACGCTCTCTCGAATCGGATATCCCTATATCCCAACCGTCTATCCTCCAGTATCCCAGCTGGCTTTCGCCGCTGGAGCCTGGCTGTCAGGGTGGGACTGGAAGGGGCAGAGATGGGTATTCACGGCGGTCGATCTCGGAGTGATTTCGATCCTCATCCTTCTCTTGCCTCTCTTCGCAATACCACGGCCTTGGGTTCTCCTTTACGCCTGGAATTCCCTGGTACTCAAGGAAGTCACTAACTTGGCCCACGTGGACGTCCTAGTGACTTTTTTCGTGTTACTGCTGCTGTTTTACCCTGCATAAGTATCTCACCCGTGGCAGCGGTCTTTGGCTGGCGCTTGGAGCGATGGCGTTGGGAATGGCCTTTCTTTCCAAGATCTATCCGCTGCTCTTGCTGCCTGCCGTTGCCTTGTTTGTCTGGCGATTTCCAGAAAAGATGCTGCCAGTTGTAGGCTTTGTTGCTGGGACCTGCCTGGTGGGGATCGTAGGATTCTTGCCTTTTCTCTCAGTGGGCTTAGCCCAGCTCACGGAAGGGCTGAGGACCTACGTCGGCCAGTGGAAAATGAACGAGGGAATTTTTGCACTGATCCAGGGAGTCCTGCCGTATCCTTGCTGGTCCTTTGCCTTAATCGTTCTATCGATTGCGATTGTCGTGCCCTGGTTAAGGCATACTCGCACACTGCCGGATCTGGCCGGGGACTTTCAATGGATTCTGCTTTTCTGGTTCCTTTTTCTGCCGTCTCCCTTTCCCTGGTATGCGCTTCCCTTGGCAGGCCTGCTGGTTTTGCGGCCACGGGAGAAGGGGATCAGTAGTGCCTTGGTCGTCCTGTCCGGCAGTGTGGGACTCTATTACCTCAGTTTCTTCTACGAATACCACGACTATCAACCTCTCTGGTGGAGTCTGACCAGGATCGTGGAGCATGCTGTGATCTGGCTCTTTCTCCTGGCACCTTTCCTGCGTCTAATCGCCGTCCCGTTGCGAAACTACCGTAACCTTTAAAGCGGGCTATGAGCGCACAGCGAAGGGAGGATGACCGAATGAGCAGCGGTCCGAATAATCAACAGTCTGTCCCTTTCTCGCGATGGGAATGATGAAGGCGGGTTATGAAGATTGGTATCGTTATTCCCGCTCGAGATGAAGAGGAAACCGTTGGGCAGGTCGTGCAGCGCTGTCGGCTGCTGGTATCTTGGACGGACGAAATTCGAATTGTCGTCTGTGACAATGGTTCAATCGATGGTACGCGGACTGAGGCCGACAAGGCAGGTGCCGAGGTTGTCTACGCCAGCAAGTTCGGCTACGGGCTCGCTTGCCTGACCGCAGTTGGCGAACTGGGGAACTGGCCTGATGTGTTGCTTTTCATCGATGCAGATGGATCGAGTCGGCCACAAGAAATCCAAGATTTGCTGGTGCCGATTAAAGAGGGGCGGGCCGACCTGGTCCTGGAGTGGAGATCTTCCAGTGTCCACATGACTTTCCCTCAGCGCTGGGGCACCTGGTTGGCGACTCGACTCATTGCCTGGCGCTGGTGGGGGCATTCGTTTCAGGATATCGGCCCCTTCAGAGCCATCACCCGACACGGTTACTCGCGGCTTGGTATGAAGGACCGTACCTGGGGGTGGACCGTCGAGATACAGGTTTTTGCCCTGATACGGCGCCTACGAATCCAGGAGGTGCCCGTTTCTTGGGACCGTCGTGTGGCGGGCGTCTCGAAAATTAGCGGAACATTCTCCGGAGTCATCCGGGCTGGCGCACGCACCCTTTGGACAATCGGCTGCTATGCTTCCTTCTCCAGAGACTCCACGACTCCTGGAACGCCGGGGGAAGACGTGTCCGGCTAGAGCGGTTCCTCGATCTGTCGAAGGATTAGTTTTTCGGAAATCCTCCTTGTCTGGTGCCGGGTCTCAGTCCTTTCTCCTGAGTTGTCAACGACGTAGTCGGCATACCGTAGCTTCCTTATAACCGGCATCTGGGACCGAATCCGTGTGAGCGCTTTCTCGGCAGAGAGATCATCTCGCTGCATCAGACGGTGTAGCTGGACGGCTGGGCGACAGTAAACCACGATTATCGAGTCGTAGTTTCTGTAGGAGCCCACCTCGATCATCAATGTAGCGTCTACCACCAGAAGGTCTGCCCCCGTCTCTCCAGCATCGGCCTCGATGGCCAGAATCTGGCGCTCTTCTTCCGCAAAGACGTGTGGGTGGACGATTTGGTTCAACCGATCGAGCGCCTCCCGGTCGGAGAAGACGATCTCTCCCAGTTTCTTGCGGTCGATGATTTTTTCGGAGGTTAGAATTTCTGATCCGAAGGTGTTCACCACCTCTGGGTATGCGGCGCCCTCTGGCGAAATGACAGAGTGGGCGATCTTGTCGGCGTCGAGAGTGTAAGCCCCAGACTTGGTGAGTTCCTGCAGAACGTAACTCTTACCACAGGCGATCCCACCCGTGAGTCCGACCTTGAGCATTGGACGGAATCATACCACCGGTCGTGGTCGGAGTTGGATCCTGCGCTCAGAGATGGCAAAGCTGGGGTCAAAGCTGGGGTTGCAGGATAGCACGACTGGGTTTTGCTAGCCGCGATGATAGGTTGCCCTTAGCTCCACCTTTTCGACGAGAACTCTCTCGCGGACCCGCGGCGCGCGTCCGGAGAGGCGTAGACTCAGGAGGTTTTCGCCCTGAGCCAATTGCTCTGGCCTGACCCTATATTTGAGCCAACCCTCATTCAGGTTAGCCAGTCCCAGTGGAAG
Source organism: Acidobacteria bacterium UBA6911 (assembly GCA_963579905.1). Classification (GTDB taxonomy): domain Bacteria; phylum Acidobacteriota; class UBA6911; order RPQK01; family JAJDTT01; genus CAUZIZ01. Next base: position 36,349 of record CAUZIZ010000012.1, read on the forward strand.
GTTGTTCAGACGGACCTGCAAAAGCTGTTCGATGCCAAGTGCAGGAGGACTGGTCCAGAGTGGAGCCGGCCCGGGGCCGCCCTTTCGCTTTGGAACCATGTATTCTCTTACGAGGACGGGCTGAAGCTTGCCCTTTTCTGCAAGCTCAGCCGTGGCGGGGTCGTTCAGAAGCAGATGCAAGCTCAGTTTAGCAACCCGATCGGTGGAGGCAGGAATGTCGTCGCCGATGTAAAGGGTCAACAGCGTATCGGCCTTTCCGTCGTTGTTTAGAGCCACCGGCAAGGGAGCCAGCATGTTGGTATTGAAGTACATCAGTCGAGGAGTTGACCAGTTCTCTGGGTTGGGGATCACCCGAGGTCCGTGGCCGCCTCCTCGACGTTGCATCACGAAGGTCTTGTCTAGAAACTCGATGTCCTCCGCCCCCCCCATCTCCCGCAACGCCTGTCTGTGAATCGGCCAGTGTAGCGCCTCGGGGTCGGGGGCATACTTGAAATTGAAGGTCTGGATTCCGTCGGCACCCTGGTGGTACCAATTAGACCAGACCCCACGCAGAACTTCGATCGGAGGGGCACAGTAGCCGTCCGACGAATGGTGGTCGTCGAGGGCGCAGAGGAGCTTGATAGGCAGCCCCTCGGTGATGCGCCTGAAGGCTCCCACGTCCACCTGAAAGTTTCGACACCCCATGACGAAGATGTCCAGTAGCTGCTCGCGCGCCCAGGTTTCGACATCGAGGCCATCGAAGTGGCATCCCATCAGGTTTTCAGGGACCCGTGCTGCCAGCAGAAAGGGACGACCACGGCGTTGTTCTACGTCCAGGGTCAGGTGACGGAGATCGCGGATCAGACCGGTTAGTTTCGCCCGGTGTTCCCAGGCTTCACCCGGCGGAAAGATTATAGGGATCCGTGCGAAGTCCAATTCCAGGCCATCAAAGTCATAGTCTTCCGCGATCTCCTGAAGTATGCGCAGGACATAATCGCGGACCCCCTGGACCGCGTAGTTCCAGTACCCATTCGGATTCCAAGGTGCCGGCAGGAGCCAATCGGGATGCTCCTGCTTCAGGGGGATACGATTCTGCTGCTGCACGTCATCGATAAAGGTCCCCCGCTCAGGAAGATGCTGAGGGTCGTTGTCGGATCCGTTCATGCGGTGAGAGAAGAAGACTTCGAGGCCGCGTTTGCGAGTCTCGTTTTGGAAAATCCGAACGATATCAACACCTTCCTCGAGCCATTTCTGAAAACCCGGTTGGTTGAAGTTGGGCAGGAACTTGCTGGGATAGGGAACCACATTGCCCTCGCTCCAGTTCCACCAGACACTGTCAATGACGGAGTCAGGATCATCGATGAACGTGAAGCGGCTCTCGACGACGGCCTCCACGCTTGGATAGGCATCCGGATCGACCAGGAGCACGTCGAAGTTCTGCGCCACTCGACGCCGTCGGTTCACGGCGGCGATATGCTCCGGCGAGAGCTCGATGGCGGAACCCGAAGTCACGCCTTGTCCCGATGGACGAGAAATAGCGGATTTTGCATTTCCAAAGCCCGAACCTCCTGCCAGCCCTAAAAAAGTACTGCCCAAAAATCTCCTCCGATTCATCCTTCACACTCCTCTCTTCTGCCGCCAAGCGGTCGGTTCCGTGCGGATTCCAAGCCTGCTTGCTTTCTATCACGATGATTCCAAAAGTACGATGGCGATTTTAGCTCACAGAAAGGGACAGACTGTTCCTCAGGGAGAAGGAAAGGCAGTCAAGGAAAAACAGTCTGTCCCTTTCTCGGACGCTATGCGGCCGACGGCCTCAGGTGAGGTCCTCTAGTAAGTCCCGGTATCTCTAGGCGGAACGAACGATGCGCTGATGGAGTTCTGCTTTTTGTCTGGTTGGGCTAGACTGAGTCCCCATGAGGTCAGGGTGTGGTGGCTCCTTTCCGCCTGGAGCACCCGAGAAGTCTTAGCCGTTTCAGATCTACTCGGAAGAGGCGTACTGGGCTTGGGGGAGACGCGTCAAGAAGTCACGGAAGAGGGGGAGCACAGGCAAGGATGACTGTGACAGATCGCTGGCGTAAGGAGGTTGGAGCACGGCTGCAAGGCTCTCGTGCCCTCGACAGTTCAAAGCTGCAGGCTCCTGGTGTCGTCCCCATTCCCGAAGGCGGCTTTCGGCTCTTCTACACGGCCGTGGGGCCGGCCAAGCCGTTTCCTACTTGCCAGGGCTACATTTTGAGCGCGGTTTCGGATGACGGGGTGATTTTTCACACGGAGCCTGGTATTCGCGTGGTGCCGCAGCCTAGGTTACCCCACATGAGCCTTCGGGTGATCGCGCCGTCGGTTATGCGGCTGGACGATGGCAGTTGGCGCATGTATTTCGAATCTCGTGGACCAGCCGATCAACCGCCGGTGATCTGCAGCGCTATCTCTTCCGATATGCTGTATTGGGAGATCGAAGCAGGTAGCCGTCTCCAGAACGGGAGCGGCATCGGCGGACCTCGCTACCTTGAGCTACCCGAGGGTGGCGGCCGATTGTACTGCTTCAGCGCCGAATTTGGCCCTGGGGGGCCTACCGGTGGTGAGAGGATCTCACAGGGAGTCATCAGCGCCAGAGCTTCTGATGGTCTCGACTTCGAATTTGAACCAGGCTATCGAATGCTGGACAAGCAGGCCAGGGACGACGGACACGGCATCACGGCCGCCGAAGTAATCCCCCCACAGACCCCCGGCGATGAATGGAGCATGATCTTCTCGATCTGGCAGGATGCACCCCCGGGAACGGCGGTTCCGAAACACCCTAGTCAGGACCCCAACGCCGAGGAGACTGGACTCAGCGAGGACTTCGCTGCCGCCTCAATCGCGACTGATATAGCAGGGTTCAGGTCACGGATCTGCGTAGCCTACTCAGTCGATGGGCTGGTCTGGGATCGGGCCCGGTGCATAATCGAGGGCGCAGGATACGGCCAAGAAGGTATGGACGCTATACATGCCGAGGATATGTCTCTAGTCGCCATCGGCCGCGGCCAGTATCGGATGTACTATGCCGCCTGCGACAACGATGGAGTTTGGCGCATTCTAAGCGCCGTGACCGCAGCCGAGTCCATCGGATAGTTTCCTGTGCTTGCAGTTAGCACGACGGAACGCCGGCCTATTCCGGCTTCTCGGTCACCTTCGTATAGTTGGCCGACCAACCCGCGATCTCGGGCATGGTCTCGAACTCGGAGATAAGTCGTTGTGTGACCTCGGCCGGGGCACCCCCTCTTCCCACAGCCGGATGTTCATGATGACGATAGAAGTTCCCCGGTTCCACATACAATTTGACACCGTGGCGTTTGCAGAGTGGGCCATACTCTTTCCGAACCGCCTCTTCTATCGGGGGTAATCCTAGACCCGTCTCCTGGTTCTGGATATATCCCCAGGTGCGCTGAGTTCGGTCGGGGTAACGCGATCTCACCCGCGTGATATGACCGAGTACCAGCTCGTCAAGGATCCCTTCCGAGACCCAGCGGCGCCACTGGATTCTCATGTTCCCAAAGGGCGGGCCCATGTGCTCTCCCTGCTGGACACCGATGGAGAGTTTCTGGCCTGAGGTCTTGAGGTGGGCCTTGAGCTCGCGAAGGAATAGGGTGAAGTATTCCCCCCTGAGCTCACGCCATTTCTCTAAGTCGAAGTCCTCCCGAAGGATATCTTGTCCGTAGCGGCGCTTGTACTCTTTGGCGATGGGCTCATTGAAACCGTATTGGTCTGCGTGGTCTGGGGGCGGTGCATGGGAGCGGATGCTCAAGAACACTCCATCAAAGGGGTACTCATCCGAAAAGGTGCGAATGACCTTGAGTTGGTAGTTGCGGACCTCAGGGTAGGCGTACTCCATCACGTGCCACTGGTATTTGCGCTGATTATTCGTCAGGCTCCGGTCGTGAACCAAATACTCCGGATTCTCCTTGGTGAACCGGAGATGCCAAGGCCAGAATGTCTTTTCCGGGACAGAACCGAAGTCGAAAAGCACGACATCCGGGGGGCGGCCTTCATCGGTGATCGTGATCCACATGAAGACCTCTAGCCCCTCTTTCTTGAGAGCATCCACTGCGGTCCCGAGCAGCCCATCTTCCCATGCCTTTTTGGTATGTTTTTGCCAAGCTGCAAGGTAGGGATCCTTGGTATCCACGTGGAGGTCGGCGAACAAGAGGGTACGGAAGTCGTCGACACGGAAGAGCACTTTGTCTACGCCGTTGGCCTTCCATCTCCGGACTGCCTCCCGAACCTTTTCGGGTGTTTCCAGCTGGGCCACTCCCTCACGCCCATGGATCACGTCGCCCCAACTCACCGCCAGGAACTTCTCTTTCTCCTCGGCCTCGGCCAAACCCAAGAAGCACAATGTGGTCAGGAACAGAAAAAAAGCTCGCATTGATCCGCATCCTCCTCGCGAAACAGAGTCGCACTAACTATGGAAAAAAGCGAGCCTGAATCCTAACGAACCGAGGCTTGAAACAAGTTGAGTACGGATCCAGGCAGCCTGAGCAAGCTTCCCGTTCGGAGTCGGTCAGGCTCCTGGAGGGTGGATCCTTTAGCTGGCTCGCTCCACGGTAGAAGAAGTAGAGGCCTCCATGGACCAGGTAGTATATATCGTTGTGGTTCAGATTCCGGTGAAGAACGAGGCCGCTGTGCTGAACCGCTAGACCCACGAGAGTGAGCGTCACTCCCCGGATCAGCAAGCGCCTCCCTTCCAAGCCCACAACCGCGATCCGGGTTCCTGAAACCATGCATGCAGCGCTGAAACCAATGAGAAAATGGTCACATTTCAGAGCGCCACAGTTACAGTGGCCTCAAGCACTGGGCGGAACCCATGGGAGGTTCCCCCGGCGGCGGCAGCAGCAGCGGTTGCAAGAAATCCTAGAGCCCAGAGCCAGTGACAGGTCTGGCCCGATTCTCGTACCCTGAGAAACAGGCGCATTGAAAAGGAAGCTGCTATGATAGCCAACCCATAGTCGGTCAAGGTTGTCGTGGGTTCGCCGAGGCTCATTAGCAGAACTAAGGGTTTGCCAGGAAGTAACCGATACACTTTGCTGGGGTCCCCAGATACGCTGGCTAGGCGAGAGCGACACGCATAGCCGCTGCGGTATGTAAGGAGCGATAACAACGCCAGCGTTCCTGCGGACCCCAGCCCACAGGGGCGCGGCGGCGCGGCGGCATCTGCTTTGTTGCCGTTCCTGGAAGATGCGCAGCGGCATCGCCTGCGTCGCGGCGCCTCCCATCTGCCCCACGGCGCTCGCGCCAAAGTGCATCGGTTACTTCCTGACAGACCCTAAGCAGAGAGCGAATGAATCGTCGCTTTTTCCATGGCTTCCCAGTCGATCTCTAAACCCAACCCCGGCCCCTTGGGCGCCTCGACTATGCCATCCGACCCGGTGCGGATCACCTGTTTCATGCCGTACTCATACGAGTCATAAGGCACGGCCTGCTCAAAGTAGTGGCCCAGGTTGTGAGCCAGAGTGAGATGAAGATTTGCGGCCGAGACCAGCGTACAGCCCCAGCACATCAACTCACATCGCATCCCCATAGATTCGACCAGTGCCATCGCCTTCTTGCCTTGTGTGAAGCCGCCCATCACTGTGACATCAGTACGTGCTATCGACCATGCTCCGGAGGTCAGCGCATGTTTGAAGCTGTGGAGATCCTGAAACCAGTTTCCGGAAGGCAGAATCGAGACTGTGGCGGCCCTTGTAAGTCTCCGATAGCCCTCCAGGTCATAGTCGAAAAGGGGGGCTTCGAACCACTCAAATCCCAGGTCGACCAGTTCTCGGGCGACCCGCAGTGCCCCGTTGTAGGTGTAGTTGTTCTCTGCGTCCAGCATGAACTTCACGTCGTCGCCCGGGTATTCCCGCCTGACCGCACGGGCGAGTTCCAGGTCTTTATCGGGAAGACACCAACAGTGAAACTTGACCGCCTTGAAGCCCTGCTCGACAGACTCTTCCACGAATTTGAGGTAGGCAGGAACATCCTCGAACATGGGGGTGCTGGCATAGGACTGGATCCGGTCGCGCGCTCCACCAAGGAGCCGGTAGATGGGCTGGTTGCACAATTTCCCGTAGAGGTCCCAGAGCGCGATATCAATGGCGGCGACTGCGCCTGGAGGCAAGGGGAAACAACGCGGCCAGATTTCCTTTAGGAGGCTCTCACGCTTCAGGGGATCCTTGCCGATCAGGATGGGAATCAGATGCCGCAGAGCCTCAGCGGTATAGCGGTCGTAATCGTAGGATGTGTAGTTGGCCACGGCCCCAACTCCGTCGACCCCTTCATCGGTGTAGACGCGCACCAATGTGTTCGTCATGTATTGCTCGGGCAGATCGTGCGACCAGGTGTAGCGTTCTACCTTTGGTCCGACAACGCGAACCTCAACTCGATCGATCTTCATGGTTTTCGTCTTACCAGAGAAGGACGAAGCAGATATAGCATCCGAGAGCAAGCAGCAGCCAAACCAAGGCGGCGGGTGCAAATCGCGCCGCTCCTTGGGATGTCCCAGGTGTCTGGCCCTGCGTAGCTGCCAGCACCTGGATGGCTTCGCGGCTCGAACGCAGCCAGGCACCTCCTCGTTCTTGGTGGCTGCTAGGGGGCGCCTCGGCCCGCGGCTCAAACCCCAACAAAAGAGAAGTCAACATCATCGCCGCCGCCGTGATCAGCATCGCCGCTGGGTAAGCCGCATAAGGGTCGATCAGGGAACTCGGAAGGACGGCCATCCCCCAGCTCTCTGCGATAGGAAGCGCCAATAACCTCAGAATGCCAAAGCCAGCCCCAACCAGGAGTCCAACCGTCCCTGAGATGCGATGGACCCTCGTAAACCTCCCCATGATGAAGAGAGTCAATAGCGGGGTAACGAAGGCGCTGGTCAGTGCGAAGAACTGGAGGAGCATTCCCCCTTCCAGCAAAAAGGGCACGTAGAGGAAGGAGATCCCAATAACCACCGGTGTCAGCCACTGTCCGACGCGGAGATAGTGATGGTCGTCCCGGTCGGGAACAAACAATCTAGCGTAGACGTCGCGGGTGAGAAGGGCGGAGAGGGAGGAGCTAATTGAGTCATAAGTCGAAAAGGAGGCCGCGAAAATTCCGGCCACCACGATTCCCTTCAGACCAACCGCCTCGATCTGGCTGACCAAGAAAGGATAGATCTGGTCCTGATTGCCGCCGGGAAGAGATGCCTGGTCGGGTACCAAGGCGCGTCCCAGGACGCCCATGGAGAGGTTGAAGAACGACATAACGATCATCACCAGGCTGGCGACCACAACCGACATCTTCAGGTCCCACTCGGTCCTGGAGGCGAACATCCGCATACTCTGCGTATGGTTCACGACGGAATAACCAATGCCCAGGATGAGAAAACCGAGGGCCAGAAGCCAGTTCGGTGTGGTCCTGGTGATGGTCCCCTTCTCCGGACTGTATTCGCCTCCCAAGAGGAGTGCATGATCGATTTCCTGAGGCGTTTTTGCGCTGACATCCTCGATTGAGGGTAGGTCGGAACCTGCATGGAGGAGCTGGCTAAGCTCCGGATCGCCGCTGAGGCGTTCCTCGACGCCGCTCCAGCCGCCGACTTGGTCTAATACGATGAACCAGATGAGCAGGGCCGCGACAGTCATGACGACGAACTGCAAAACGTCGCTGATTGCTACCGAGCGCAGGCCTCCGAACGCCGTGTAGATACTGGCAAAGATGGCAATAGCGCCAACGGCCGCCATGGCCCGTGTTTGGTCCCATCCACAGATCACGCTCAGAGTCCAGAAGAGGGAGACGCCCATGACGCCCATGACAAGAGTGCGGTATTGGACCTGGATGAGGGCGCACAGGACCCTGGCAGATGGACCGAAGCGTGTTTCCAGATACTCGGCGTTGGTGTACATACCCGCACGGTACATGGGTAGGAAAATGAAATAGGCAGCTAGCGCCCATCCTGCGACAATTCCGACCATATTGGAGACGAAATAGCGGAACCCGATGGTGTAGGTTCCACCCGAATCGGCGATGAGGTCGCTGGCATCGATTGCCGTCGCGTACATGGAGAGTCCAACGATCCACCAGGGCAGGCTGCGTCCGGCAAGAAACCAATCGGTGCTAGAGCGAACCCCCCGGGCTAAGTACAGACCATAGCCAATGATGCCTCCGTTGAGGCCAATGACGATCGCCCAGTCAAGGAAGCTCAAAACCTAGTCCTTTCAGTTGTCTTTCGCTTGGCAATCCCCACCACTGTGCTCGGAGACGTCCTCGAGACCTCACGATATTCTGTAGTGCTATCCGGTCGCTGAGATCGATCCGCTGGGCTCTCAGGAACTTGATTCGTGGCCGGAGACTTTTTCACGGCTCCAGTTTCCGGGTCGCAACACCTTCTGTCAACTTCAACTGACTCCAAGGGGCGGTGGTCGAATTGAGTCTAGCGTCGGAGGCTCGCAGCTGTAGTGGGAACTATTTCCCGACAAACCAGGGATAGCTCCGCGATACATCTGCAAACGAGTAGGGTCGATCCTTGCTGTCGCACGAGGCTCGTGGTATCGACTACCAGAAGTGGCACTAGCCGCAGGAAAAGCAACAGTCTGTCCCCTTCTCGATCATCCCCTGCTCGCTCAGCCGCACGAAAAGTAACAGTCTGTCCCTTTCTCGTTGAGCAGCATTTTTCACCGAACAAAGGTAGAATTTGGCAATGCGCATTCTGTTGCGGATTATTCGCGCACGATTATGCTGAAGCGACTTTGTCCTATTTTCGTTTTCGTCTCGGGCCTGATAGCGGGCGATATTGCTGCCAAAGGAAATCTGGCGGATGTCGAGCTCGTTCTTGACGACGAGGTCATCATTGCCCAGGCGAGCGCCAAGCTCCGTGCCCATAACCTGGTCTGGGGACCGAAGGGGGAGATCTGGATTAATACTGGCGAGACCGAGCCGGGTCTCCTCAGGAGTGAGGATCAGGGCAAGACCTGGGAATCGGTGTTCGTGAACCTACCCTCCGTCCCACTAGGACAACACTTGGCTGGCTTTCACATCACGAGAGAGGGTCGCCTCTGGTTAATCCATCAGCTCCCTCCACTGCTCTTGGGTCGAAAGCATGTCCCCACCAACGATCAGCGGGGTTTCGTCTCCGTCTCTTCGGACCGCGGCCTTACCTGGCAGACTACAGAGATCGATGCGAGAGACTTTGCGCCCGATGCCCGCCAGGATCCCTACACTTCGATCGAGATTGCGTGGTGTCATCCCAACTTCGTGGAACAACCTGATGGAACGGTCTTCTTTTCCCTCAGCATGCGCTACGACGACTGGGATGACTTTTCCCAGGCGGACCAGTCCCGCCCTGGCATACGTGACGTCATGATCCGTACTGCCGACGGAGGTGCGACCTGGGGCGACCCCACGATCGTGCATCAACACGCCACCGAGACCGCCTATGCCGTGGATCCTCACAATCCGGACCGCATCCTGGCTGCTACTCGTATTCAGCGTAAAGCGCTACCGGGAGAGGACTTAACTTCCATTCGAAAAAGAAGCGCGATGGACATGACTCCGCCGAACTACATGCCAGAGTGGGCCTACAAGAATGGCCTGTTGCTGGAATCGATCGACGGAGGACGGTCTTTCCGGGAGGTGCCCGATGGGTTGTTCGGCTTCGGCAGCTATCGCTGGTCGGCGGTTTGGACCAACGCTAACTGGTTGATTCTGGCGAGTAACGCGGGCCAGGACCCAGGCCAGAAGAGGAACTTTGGCGATCATGTCGTGCGGATCAGCCTGGATGGAGGGCGCAGTTGGCTCGATGGCACCACGGACGGGACGTCCGCGCCCAACAAGGCTAAGAAATTTGTGGTGGTTCCGGCCTATCGGGACATAGGAAAGATGGACCATTACAGCGCGGGAGTACCGGCCACCGTTGAACTCTCCCCGAACCGTTTCCTGACGTTGGCAAGCTACAAACGAGACAAGATTCTGAAAGGCAGGATCTGGCATCTGGAAAACTTGCCCTGAAGGGCAACCCTGGAGGTTCGCGATTTGATCCGAAAACTTGGAACTGGCGTCCTGGTTGTCCTGACTTTGCTTATTCTGGTTGAGGGCGTGGCCTGGGTTGCGCTTTGGGTGGGTTCAAAGCCAGCAGAGGGGTTTCTTGTTTCACGAGGCGCCGATTTTCATCGGCAATTGGCCAGGGGCTTTGTGGGTACATCTCGGGGGCAGCTCGCGGTGGATCCTCACCTGGGTTACGCCCTGGAGCCTGCCTTTGAGGTGTTTGGAGTGAAGGAGAAAGTGGGTGCGCTCCGCATCGTGGCCTTGGGCGGCTCCACTACGGATCCCCATAATGAGGGGCACTGGCCTGGTGTCCTCTCGGAGCTCCTGGAACGCGGAGGGATTTCGGCGAAGGTGTTCAACGGAGGCGTCGGTAGCTATTCGACCAACCAGGAGGTGGTCAAGCTGATCAGGGACGCCCTGTCCCTTTCTCCCGATCTTGTTGTGTCCGTCGATGGGGTCAATGACCTGGGCCTCGTCAAGTCTATCTCGGCAGCCACGCCCATGGTGAACAATCCGCAGGAAATGATCGCCAGGTACGTGGTTGAGGGTTCCCTCGAGAGTGTTTTCCTCCCCAATCTAGTCCGGTTGTTCGGGTTCGGCCGCGGCATCCTGCGGGAGCCGCACTGGGGCCGGCCGGCCAAGATGGCTGCCGAAGAGGTATGGGAGAAAAACGTGCGTCTCATGAATGCCATTTCCGCGGAGTTCGGGGCTCGGTACCTGTGTGTTCTCCAGCCCATCATGGGGTTCGGGAGCTACAACCGATCTTCTGACGAGGAGGGAATGTGGAAGGAGAGCAAGGACCGTCCAGTTGCCAGCGGCCTTCCCTATCACGAGGCCTTGAAGGGCTACTACCAGGCTGCACAGGCTCGATGTGGGAAGCTTCCCTACTGTGCCGATTTGACCGAAATCTTCGCCGGGAAGACGAACCTCTACAACGATCCCAGGCACCCGAATCCTGATGGTTACCGCCTGCTGGCCGAGGCAGTTTTTCGGGAACTCCGCGATCGGGGTCTCCTGGCTCAGCCGGAGGCCGAGGAGTCTGCTAGTACCGCGGGGGCCGGGGAGTAGAGACCAGAGTCCTCCCTATTGGCTTCGGGTAGACAACACTCGTTTCGAAGCCCGACAGGTCGTCCTGAGACACTCCATCGAGGTGAACACGTGGACGTCCTGGATCGCCTGTAGCGAGAACAATTGAGGTCGGAGCGAAACAGTCTGTCCCTTTCTCGGAGGAGTCCTTTCCGCGGTAGTAGAGGCTCCTTGGCCCTTGATCTGGAGGTCTGCGATGTCACACCAGGGAGAGATAATCGACGCCGTTTGGACCAGTACTCTCCTTAGGAGTTCCTTAAGAGTTTCGGGTATCTGGACGGTCTTTCTTGCCGAACCCAGGGTGAGTATTTAGTGAGTATTTATTGAAGGCACAGGAGGAAACTGAGAGATGGAAGGGTCGGAATTGACGAGCGCTGCAGCTACTGGGATTGAGTCTGCCGATACCGCCTGGATGCTGGTGTCATGCGCGCTTGTGCTGCTTATGACTCCAGGGCTGGCCTTCTTCTATGGTGGCCTGGTTCGGGCCAAGAACGCACTCAACACCATGATGATGAGCTTCGCCGCGTTGGGTGTCGCTGGCCTGGTCTGGGTTCTGGCTGGTTACAGTCTGGCCTTTGCTCCCAGCAGTGGGGAGATACAACCCTGGATCGGTGGCTTTGGGCATTTGTTCCTGCAGGGCGTGGGGCTGGAAGCCAATGGGTCGATTCCACACCTTCTTTTTGCTGCCTATCAGGGGACATTTGCCATTATCACCGCCGCTCTCATCTCGGGTGCCGTGGTTGAGCGTATCCGTTTCGGCCCCTACCTGGCCTTTATCGCCGGATGGGTGCTTTTGGTCTACTCTCCCGTGTGCCATTGGGTTTGGGGTGGTGGATGGCTTGCGGATCTTGGCGCTCTGGACTTTGCCGGCGGCACAGTGGTTCATGTCACTGCCGGTACCGCTGCTGTTGTGTCGGCTTGGATGCTGGGTCCACGAAGCGACCATGGGCGACAGGCGATTCTTCCTCACAATGTGCCCTTCGTTCTCTTGGGTGCTGGCCTCCTCTGGTTCGGCTGGTTAGGTTTCAACGGGGGTAGTGCCTTGGCTGCCAACGAATCGGCGGTCCTGGCCTTCGTCAACACGCTTCTGGCGCCGGCAGCAGCTCTCGTCGTTTGGATGGTGCTGGATGCCGTGAGGGATAGTATCGTCACCGCCGTTGGGGGGGCGACCGGAATTATTGTTGGTCTGGTAGCGATCACTCCCGCGGCCGGCTTCGTAGGTCCTATGTCCGCCATTGCGATCGGGGCAATTGCAGCCTTTCCCTGCTATTACGCTATTCTCCTTCGCTCCAGGTCTTCACTCGACGATTCCTTGGATGTAGGGGCAGCCCATGGAATGGGTGGGCTGACCGGTGCCTTGCTGACCGGTCTCTTCGCTCAGGCGGTCTGGGGGGGACAAGATGGGTTGTTGTTTGGGAACCCGCGGTAGGTTCTGGTGCAAGGGATCGGTGTCCTGGCTGTCATGGCTTACTGCGCCGTCGTCTCTTGGGGACTGATCAGGTTGATTTCTCTTTTCACCGAGGTACGAGCTCCCGAGACTGGGGAGAGAACGGGCCTCGACATTCTGGAGCACGGGGAAGAAGCATACTCCAGCGGCGAGGGTGCCACCATCGTCGTCCCTGGATCACTTGGTATGGGTGGAGGGACACTGCAGGAGGCAGTTCCTATCAGCCGGATGGCTCCTGTTGAGAACGAGGCCTGATCCCGACACAAGGATCATTGTTGACAAGAGCAACCTCGGACACGTCTAGATCCTGGCCTGTCTGAAGTCTAGCTGGCACTCCCGCCCTTATATTTGACCCAGAGCTGTGCGTTTACCAACTTCAGCGGTCCAGAAACAACCTGCCGGCTAGTCTGTAACGACACTTCTATTTCGTTTCGTCCCAGTCTCAGCGGAGGAGCACTCAGCAAGTAGCTCAACTGGTTTGCCTGGAAATGGACGTGACTATGAGGCTCTGATTGTCCGTCTGTTGCATGGCGGTGCTCGTGACTGTGAGCGTACCCAGTCGGTAGCAGTTCCCCTCCCGTGACGAGTTGATCGTTGACGCGAAGCGTCAACATGCCAGGCAGCAGGGGGCCATGTAATATTAGTTCCAGTCGCAATTCAGCTAATTCATCTGCCTTGGCCGCTGCCTGAACGTCATCCCCCAATACCAGTGGGATCTTCCGCGCTGCCCCGGGCATCAGGTGGACGGGAAGAGGAGGCTCGCTCGATATGTGTTGGTAGTGGTGGAAGACAGTGCTGTCAAGACAGTACAGTTTGTCTTTTCCCCTTAATGTCTCGGCTTCACCCACCTCGGTCAGGCAGGCGTAGACCTTCTTGCGAATTCGGACAAGTTCCTGCTGGGATTGGATGCTATAGGGGTCGAAGGGCGTCGCCAGATTCCAGAAATGAATGCCATCGACGCCGGCTTGGTGCCAGGTCGCTGCCAGCGCGCGATTTCCTTCCCGTCTCCATGCTTTGTCGCAACTCCAAGGCTTCTGGTTGATACAGGGATAGACGAGCACGTCGTGTTGGTGGGCCAGCTCAACAAAATCTGCCACAGCCAAGGTGTTGGAGGCATATCCCCCACCCGCGATGACGATGTCAATCAAATCTCTTGATATCCAGGACTTCAGGTCCATGCCAAGGTGGATCGCGAGATCGAAGCTGTCCGGAACTCGGGCGGAGAGCAGAACCGGTTTACCGCGACGCACGCCGATCTCGTCCGCACGTTTCCGTATCCGCCCCATGAAGGACGTCATGATATCGATTTCCTCCTTGGTGGCCGGTTCGCCCCGAATGCAGCGGCTGAAAAACATTGGGTGGCGGATGAAGTCCATCTCGAAACCGTCGACGTCGTATCGATCGCAGACTTCCTCGACAATGGAAAACTGACGGTCTCGCACCTCTTTATGAGAGAAATCGTAGGCGGTCACGTATAGCTGCAGATTGGGTAGCACTCCCTGAGGGTTCACCAACAGTTCGGGATGTTTGGCCTTGAAGGGATTCATCAGGTTCGGCATGAAGCTGTCGTGGCAGTCGTTCATGCTCATGTGGGCAAACGCCTCCATCCCATTGCCATGTGCAAAATCAACAACGAGTTGGAGGGGATCGTGGCCGGCCTTGACTAATGCCTTGTGATGGCGGGCCCATGCTTGGTCGGTTACGGAAGTCCCGCCCGCAGCCGCGTAGTGTCTGGGATGAGTCTTGCTGATGTAGGCTGGGCTGTGTGCGTACACGGCATAGGTGATTGTGTCGACGTGGGTACCAACGAGCGGTTTTAGTCGGGGCTTCAGAAAGCCTCCAGGAGTGTCCGATCCCTGGTGCGACAGCCCGTAGTTATCGTCGACAAAAATGACACGTCGTCTCTTGCGTGCTACTTTGAGCCGGGCCCGTTTGGCCTCTGAGTAATGTCCTTTTCCAACTAAGCAGGGGGGGGCGGCGAACAAGCCAGCAGACCCGACTAAGGCGGTAAATGCAGCGCGTCGCGTGATGTTCACAGTCCTATCCTCCAAGATTCTTCAGTCCAGAATCCAGGCAATCCAATGGGATTCAGGACCTATCTTAGTCCATGATCTCCTAGGTGTAAAAGTGTTAGCACAGGGGGAGGTCCACGCAGCCAGAGACCGTTCCAGAAAGGGACAGACTGTTACCATTTTTTACTTGCCCTGTTATTGCCGTTATTTCCCCGGGAAGCCGTTCCCGCACGAGAAAGGGACCACGAGAAGGGGACAGACTGGTACTATTACTTGACCTGTTACTTTTGCTCGACGTGTTCATGTTCAAGAAAAGCCTCATGAGGAGTCTTCTTAGTCTCCGTCTTAGATCACGTTGTCTGCTTCCAGCAGCATGCTTTCTCACGATGCTGTCAGCGGGAGGCTGTGCGGAAGAGCCCTCGAAGAACCTTGCCCAGAGTTTCACGCCCGCTGAGGGTTTGGAAGTCACTCTATGGGCATCCGAGCCAGATGTGATCAATCCCACCAACATCGATATCGATGAACGGGGTCGAATCTGGGTATTGGAAGCCGTGAATTACCGTGTTGGCTGGGGAGGAGTTGATCAACCAGATTTTCGACCGGCGGGAGATCGTATTACGATTTTGGAAGATACCGATGGCGATGGTTCTGCCGATCGAACCAAGGTATTTGACCAGTCTAGTGGGCTCCGTTCACCCCTAGGGATCGCCGTCCTGGGGAATAAGGTGATCATTTCGCAGTCTCCCAATCTGATCGTCTACACCAAGGACGAACAAGACAACATCTTAAACAAGGAGGTCCTGCTGACCGGATGGCATGGCGTTGACCATGATCACGGCCTCCACTCTGTCGTCTTTGGTCACGATGGCCGCTACTACTTCAACAGCGGAGATCTTGGGTTCGACGTGAAGGACAGAATAGGTAAAAGGTGGGTCAGCTCAAAGCAGGGGCCCTACTATGCAGGCACGGTCTTGAGAGTCAATCCTGATGGATCAGATTTTGTTGTTTTTGCCCATAACTTTCGCAACCCCTACGAGGTCGCGTTGGATTCGTTTGGCAATATCTGGCAGACCGACAATGATGATGACGGAAATGCCTGGGTGCGTCTGAATCTCGTCCTGGAAGGAGGAAATTTTGGCTACTGGGGGCCCGGTGGACGCTCCTGGCGTTCCGACAAGGGAACGCATTTTCATTCGGAGGATCCCGGAGTCATACCCAACGTGGCCAGGCTCGGAGCGGGAGCTCCGAGTGGATTGTTGCTCTATGAAGGCGAGTTGCTTCCAGAACGCTACCGTGGCCATCTGATTCACGCTGAGGCGGGTGCCCGCTTCATTAATACCTACTTCTTAACTCCCAACGGCGCAGGTTTTTCCAGCAAGACGGAGAGGACGGTGAGTTCAGAGGACACCTGGTTTCGCCCGACTGATGTGGCTGTTTCACATGATGGAGCTGTCTACTTCAGCGATTGGTACGATGCCGCGGTTGGGGGACACCAAATGGCCGACACGAAAAAGGGGCGAATCTATCGGTTGGCGCCCACGGGATACGAACCCAGCCAAGCTAAGCACGATCTCCAGACATCTCTGGGCCTGAAAAAGGCCTTGCGTTCACCGAACCAATCGACACGCTTTCTAGCCTATTCAATGCTCAAGGAGCAAGGTCCGGAAGCCCTTCCCACACTGACCGAGATGTGGAAGCAGGAGGATCCCGTACTCAAGGCAAGGGCTTTGTGGCTGATAGGTGGGATCAAAGGGGCTGGAGAGCGCTTGGTGCTTGAGGCCCTTCGAGATGAGGAGGCCAACCTCAGGATACTTGCGCTGCGGGTTCTCCGGGCTCAGGGAGCTGAGATTACAGGGGTCATTGAACCACTTCTGAGCGACCCTTCCCCGCAAGTTCGGCGAGCGGTTGCCGTAGCACTTCAGAACACCACGCCAGCGAAATCCCTGCCCGCGCTGGTCAAATTGTGCAAGGGTTACGATGGGCACGATCGCTGGTACCTGGAGGCCTTAGGGCTGGGTGCTAGGGGAAAAGAGAACCAGATCTACGCTCGCTTGCGGGAAGCCTATCCCGCGGAGTGGAACTCACTGTTGGGACAGTTCATCTGGGAGTTCCGTCCTTCAGACTCGCTGTCCTATCTGTTGTCGAGACTGAAAGAGAAAGGGTTGACTCTTCAGCAACGCTCAGAAGTTCTCAGATGTCTTTCCGTCCTGCCGTCGCTTGAGGCAGGAAAGGCCGTCGCCAAGCTAATGCTCTCACCTTCTACGTCCTCGCGCCTGGTGAAGGAGGCGTTCTCGGTTTTGTCGCGGCAGCTTTTTAGCCAATGGATCGACTTGCGCCAACATCCCGGAGCTCTCTTGGCAGTGGAAGCAGCCTTTGAATCTCCGGAGCTGCGTGCCCAGGCGCTGGAAGTCGCTGGCGATTGGGGGCATCCGGCATTCGGTTCTCGAATCCTTGCCTTGGCGAAATCAGGGGACGAGAGCGAGGAGCTTCGTCGGCGGGCCATCCGAGCCTTGGGTAGAACGCGACATGAGTTACACATACCCGAACTCGAGAGACTCTCATTACAGGGCCCGCTGTCACTTCGTCTGGCTGCCATTCGCGCGCTCGCGGAGATCGGAGGAAGTGGCCTCCATGATCGCTTCAAAGCTGTTGTTCTCAGCCGTGAGCCCAATGAAGTAAGGGCAGAGGCGGTAAGGATTCTCGCAAGGACAGACCAGGGCTGCAGCCTTCTTCTGGATTTTGAAGTCAGCGGGGAGCTTCCATCCGAGCTCCGCAGCATCGTCAGTAGATTAACGCTTGCGAGGCGATCTCCTGAGATAAGGTCCCGAGCCAAAAAATTGCTGCCTCCGCCGCTAAGCTACAATCGCAGCCCTCTGCCGACAGTTGAGGAACTGTTGGAGAGAAGTGGTGACCCCGACCGTGGCCAAATCGTTTTCCAGAATCCTTCGGGGCCAAAGTGTATCTCCTGCCACAGTCTAGGGGAGGATAGATGGTCGGCTGGACCGGACCTTGCTTTCATTGCTGACAAGCTGGGGAAGGATGCTCTCCTAGATTCAATCTTGAATCCGAGCGTTGGTATCGCTCCTGAATATTACGTTTGGATTTTCGAGACCAGGAGCGCCGGCGAGGTGACTGGGATCCTTACAGAGGACACACCACGAGGGGTCGAACTCGTCACTGGAGACGGAGGGAAACTGCGTCTCCAGAACTCCGATATCCTTTCCCGCCGTCGCAGCTACCTTTCCTTGATGCCGGAGGACCTCGTCAATACGATGACAGAGGAGCAACTGGTGGATTTGCTTACCTTCCTAGAAGGCTTGTCGGGTATGAGTCGACCTTGACAAATGCGGGCTGAGGTTCTGCGACATATATTGATAGAGGACAGGGCGGTGAAGTCAGGGTGGTTGCCGCGACCTTCCGTATTCTTTCTACACATTCTCACACTCTGGGCTTTTTCCATAGCCCAGCCTCTTTACGACCTTTTGGGACGGAATCCAGAATTCTTCCTGGCCCGCCGAACCGATAGTTTGTAGCTCGGGTTGATGGTAGTTGTCCTGAGTTGGTTGTTGCCCTCCCTAGCAAGTTTTCTCCTACTGACTCTGAGCTGGGTCAGCCGAAGAGTGGCGACGCTATTCTGTTGCACTACTTTTGCTCTTCTGGTCGCGCTGCTGCTTATGCCCATTTTCAAGAGGATCCAGTCGGATCTCGATGCTTGGACGATGTTGGCGATTGGTTTTTCAGGGGCGGTCTTTGTCGGCCTCTATCTCCGATTCTCTGCCGTTCGGTTGTTTCTCACCTGTGCGTCGCCGGGCGTCGTCGTGATTCCTTTGTTGTTCCTCTTTTCCTTGCCTATCACCGAATCCTTAGGCACGAGTGCTTTCCCTCCGCCCTCTGCCACGGAGAGCACCGCGGAATCACAGTACCCGACGGTTGTGATGCTCATCTTCGATGAGGTTCCTCTCTTCTCGCTGTTAGACCGCGACGGCAACATCGATTCAATTAGGTTTCCCAACTTTTCCGAGCTGGCTGCGGAAACAACCTGGTACAAAAATGCGACTACAGTTGCTGAGACCACCTACAAAGCTCTCGCCGCTTTGCTCAGCGGCCTCTATCCCGCTCAGCAGAGCCGGGCTGCACACTATGAATATTCGAAGAAGCTTTTCACGCTTTTGGATCCAACCCATAGGCTGGACGTTTTCGAATCGATCACTCAACTCTGTCCGCCCGAACTCTGTCCTCGGGATGACGGCGAGACCCTAGCCCACAGTATGGTCCTGCTTTTACAGGATCTGACTATCGTTTATGGGCACTTGACGCTTCCTAACAGAATCACGGCCAAGCTTCCGGATATCCGAAATGTCTGGTTGATGGGGCGTAGCAGCTTTCTTGAACGAAATCATTTTGGCAGGTTTCTTGATAGTCTGGGTAGCGACGAGACGCCCCGGCTTTACTTCTGCCATTCACCGCTTCCTCATTATCCGTGGACCTATCTGCCGTCAGGCAAGAGATATAGTACTCGGATCCGAAGCGAGGTGTTCTTCAAGGGCAGCGCTGGAGCAAATCGGAGGCCGTGGTCCAGCATGCCTTTCAGCGCTATCTGTTGCAACTTGGGTATGTGGATCAAGTCTTGGGAAAGCTGATCCGACGCCTGCGGTAAACGGGGCTCTATGACCGGGCCTTACTTGTAGTGCTCGCTGATCATGGAGTGAGTTTTTGGCCGGGCCAGAGCCACCGCCGTGCCGACCTTCGCAACTTGTCCGAGATCATGTCGGTCCCCTTGTTCGTGCGCTTTCCGGGGCAGGTGAGAGGTCTGGTCAGTTCAGCCAACGCTGAGCTTGTCGACCTGTTGCCTACGATCGCCGACACTTTGAACATGCCCTTTCCCTGGGAAGTAGATGGAGTTTCGCTTCGCTCGGATATTTTTTCCAAGGAGGATCGCAAAGTGATCTTCAGAGAGAACGGGGCTGCCCCGCTTGTGCACTTCTCAGGTATCGCTCCCTTCAGACTGGGGATCTGCCTCGAAGGGCGAATGAGTCAAGTGGGAACGGGCCGATCTGGTGGGTGTGTTGCGTGGCTTTGAAAAGAAGGGAGAAACAGTGGAACTATGGGGATCCGCTGGGGATCCGATTGCGGGCGAACCCGCTGAGACGATCCTCGTGTTTTTCAATGGCCAGCTGGTCCAGCGCGCTCCTGTTGGTGAGGGGAGGCCCTACGTCGCTGCCTACTACAAGAATCCGAAGCTGTACGCATCGGGCTTTCATCTTCTTCTGAAGAGTCCGCTGATAGAGGAAGGAGACACTCCGATTATCCGAATCTTTGCGGCTAGGGAAGATGAGTTCAGTGAGCTAATTTATCCTCCCGGTTATCCCTGGCAGGAGGATCCACAATCAACCGATGAACAGAGAAGCTACGCGTCCTCATGCGATCCTGGCATGGGTGCTTCTTACCTAGACAAAGAGGCTGTCAGGGAAGTGGAGGTTGAGCACTCAGAGCAGGCCTGAGATTTCTTCGACAGATTGAGAAAACGAGGGGCCGAGGCCGGATCGGAGCTGATACTACCCCGGTTGATTTTCGCCGATCTCCTGCGGCTCCGCGAGGACCAATTGAAGGTCGAGAAGAGCGGTTTTCAGGTTGAGCTCGAGGTGCCATTGTAGCTCCCGATTCATAGGCAACAATTTCCCCCGGGCACATAGGTTACACTTTTGGAGTCTTGGAGTTTCATTCTTCGGTGGGTGTATCTCATCGTAGAAGCGGTGGGAACTGTGGGAAACTCCGTCCGGAGGAGTTTTCCAAGCGTTGTGGGAACAGTGGAAAAACTCGACGCAAGAGTCGTCTGTTTGATGTCGCCGTTTTTCCACGGTTTCCACAGCGCGCCAGTTTCCACGGCTTTGCGGGTCATTTCTCTTTAGAGCTCCTCAGATCGTGTGGCAGGCTTTTGTTTCAATCGTTTGGCA
>CAUZIZ010000013.1:0-55960 GCA_963579905.1 Acidobacteria bacterium UBA6911
GTTGCGGACGATCTCTGCGTTGGTCGTCGTCGAAGATGGCCGAGCATCGTCTTCCTCCTCCTGCCTTGATCTCGCCTCGCAAGCCCCATCTGCAAACGTATCGGTATTTACAGAACGCTGTACTAGCTAACCGCTCGACTCCGCTAACGCCAACAGCTGCTCTAGCGCCTGCGGGCTCTCTCCTGGAAAATCGATCCAGCGAATCTGCGGTTCCTTTCGGAACCAGGTCATCTGACGCTTTGCGTATCTTCGGGTGTCCCGGCAGGTCAGTTCGATGGCTTCCAGCTGGCTCAACTCACCCCGCAACACTCTCAGGACATAACGGTAGCCGAGGGCCTCAAACGCCTTACAGTCATCACGATAGCCCTCATCGAGAAGCCTCTCGACCTCTTCCGTAAAACCCTCGTCAAACATGCGGGCGACGCGGCGGTTAATTCTACCATAGAGGATATCCCGCGGTAAGTT
The DNA here is from genome assembly GCA_963579905.1 of Acidobacteria bacterium UBA6911. GTDB lineage: Bacteria > Acidobacteriota > UBA6911 > RPQK01 > JAJDTT01 > CAUZIZ01. The sequence continues at coordinate 466 of CAUZIZ010000013.1, forward strand.
GAGACCCAGCTTGAGAACCGCCAAACCCTTGAGTGGCTGCTGTCGGACCTGTAGCTGACTGATGCGAGAGCCGGTAGAAAAATAGATTTCCAGCGCCCGCACGATCCGCAGTTGATCCCTTGCTTGAATTCTTTGTCCGGCCGCCGGATCCTTGAGAGACAGGAGAGCGTGAAGATACTCAACTCCCTTTCTCTCGGCGATCCGATTCAGGCGCTCACGGATCACCTCAGAACGGCCCGGTCCGCGAAAAATCCCTTCCAGCAGCACTCGAAGATAGAGACCCGTGCCTCCAACCACAAAAGGAATTCCCCCGCGGTCCGCGATCTGCGAGCAAACGCATCGAGCATCCACCATGTAGCGACCTGCGCTGTAGGGTTCTGCTGGGCCGATCAGGTCATACAGATGGTGAGGAAGCCTCTTTCGCTCTTCCAGAGAGGGTTTCGCGGTACCAACGTCCAGCCCCCGATACAGCTGAATGGCGTCACAATTGACAATCTCGCCCCCCAGAATCTCAGCCGCACGCAGGGCCAGGGCACTCTTTCCTGAAGCTGTGGGCCCGACTACAGCCACGAGAAGCCTGGTTCCCGTTTTGTTAGGACGTGCGTCGGGCTCTTTGCTCATAGAAGCGGACCAGCTATGGTAGAAGCTCACTCTGGCTGGCTTCGAAGCCTGAACACTCAACCGACCTGCGACCTGCGACCTGCGACGTTCAGACGTTCAGACGTTCAGACGTTCAGACGTTCAGACGAATTTCCCAATTCCCAGATCAATACGCCCGAGTCAGCTTAACTCCCTGATAGTAATGCTTCAAAATGCGTTCAAATGACCATCCTCTACGCGCCAGCTCAACGGCCCCCATCTGGCAAAGACCGACACCATGCCCCCAGCCCCTCCCCTTCACATCGACCTCGATAATCTCGCCTTTCACCATAAGAGGATGAAAATCGATCACCCAATTGCTCCTCAAACCCAGGGTGAATCGGAGCTCGTTTCCTCTCAGGATCCGCTCCCCTTCGCTGCCCGCCCAGACGAGTTCCAGAAGGCGGCCCTGGGCGCTGGTCCGCGACCTAACCAGTTTCTTCAGCTTGCCTAGTTGGGCCAGGGATTCGGAGTTCTTCAAGATGCGCGAGATAGTGATTTTTTCCTGCCACCGATGGTAGCGACTCTTCTCGTCGGGGCAGAGGGCTCCTCCCTTCAGGTAAGGTAACGGTGGTCGATTGAAGATCGCATCATAGCTCTCGGTCTTTCCTCCGCAAGTGGAAGAGTACAGAGCCACGATCGCCTTCCCCTGAAAGGTGGCAATGAGACCCCGGGTTCCTCGTATCGCCCGATCGGTCGCTAGGTGCTCTCCCTTCAGGCCGGCGTAGACTTGCGAGCGGTGATCTGCATAGAGGTCGTATCCACGACTTGCCCTACTCCCCTGATGGGCAAGGGCAAAAGTGCGCGAGGCGACAGCCTGTGTCTTGAGCGCTTCGATCTGCGGATAACTATGAGGGCCTAATTCCTGCGGGACTACGCCTCTGAGGTAGTCCTCGACCTCTACTTCGTTTACGAGCACCGGTTTCCCCAAAGGATTGACGAAGACCTCCAGTTCCCCTCGGTAGACCACACCGTTCAGGCTCAGCGACTGTCCGGGCGCAGGCTCGAGGCGGAATCCAGATCCCGTGTCGAGAGGAATCCAATCCCCGTGCTTCTGGATCAGTCTTCGGATGGCTTTGGATTGCAGCTCTAGCTTGATTCGGGACCCGAAACGAGATCCTTCGACTTCAACGGACCGGAATCCTTCTAGTAAGAGGACTCTGGTCAGGAAAGAAGGCTCAAATCCTGTAGCAGTTCCTGGAGTTGGTGGAACCGCTTCGGATGGGGGCTTCGAAGGCAGCTCTTCGGCAGGTCGACCGGAAGCCCCTCGGGGAGCTTTCGGCCCCGCGGCAGGAGAGGGTGGGGGCGGCCGCGTGGGACCGCAGCCCAGCGACAGGGCAACGAGAAGAACAACAACCGCCCGGTAGCGCCTACCCCCCAAAGAGCTCATCGCTGGCCTCACCCTGCCACCCCGGTGGTGCTAAGGGTCTGCGCAAAAATAACTTGGCATTTTGGCATCTCATCTTCACACCATCTTCGGCCGCACCTCAGTCGCGAAATCCTCAACGTAGACTCGGTTACGCCTGCGGTTTCGCTCAATCGTTCGCAGCCAAATCTGGTGCAAATCTGAGCGCCAATTCTACCAAGTTATTCTTGCGCAGACCCTAAGGTTTTCTTGCGCCGACCCTCGGCCCTGAATTCTCATCCTCAGTCCAGCCATGAAGGCGAATGCGAAATCCGGGTCAACGCGAGCGGATAACGTCCAGCACTTCCAGCGCCAGCGCCAGCGCCCTCCGCCCTTCCTCGGCGGAACAACCACGCTGCTGATCTGGTTCAAGCGTTTCGCCCGAGACAGCACTCAGAAAAGCCTGGATCTCCAACTTGAGGGGCTCTGCGGTATGAACTTCCAGTTTTCGATCGATGACCTTACCGGCTCCACCCTCCTGTGAGAGGCTGAACATCTCGACCTGCTCTCGGTCGAAGTCAACCGACACATAGTCGTGCGGCTGAAAGAAGCGCAGTTTTCGCACTTTCTCCCTCGAGACCCGGCTCGCAGTCAGATTTGCAACGCACCCATTCTCGAACTCGAGCCGAGCGTTGGCGATATCTACCTGTGGAGTCACCACGGGGATTCCGACGGCCCGGATTTCGCCGACCGGCGCATCGACCAGGTGGAGGACCAAATCGAGGTCGTGAATCATCAAATCGAGTACCACGTCGATATCCAGACTTCGGGGTGTAAAGACTCCCAGTCGATGTGCTTCGAAGAACTGTGGACAAGTCACCAAAGGCTGTATCGCCCTCAGGGCCGAATTGAAGCGCTCAGAATGACCGACCTGCAGGACACAACTGCCGCGCCGTTGGATCTCGATTAGATCATCAGCCTCACTGACAATTTGCGTCATGGGCTTCTCCAACAGGACGTGCTTGCCCCGCCTCAGAAAATCCATCCCGATCGAGGCGTGATCACGAGTGGGCGCCGCCACGCTGACCGCTTCAACTCGATCGATCATCTCTCCATGACTACAAAACCACTCACAACCGAATCGGGCAGCCACTTCTCTGGCCCGATCGACCTGAGGATCGACGACTGCGACTAGCTTAGACTCTGGTAGATCGGAGTAGATGCGGGCGTGATGTTGGCCCAACGCACCGACCCCTATGACGCCTACTCTGATAGGAATTCCCACCTTCACTCAGCCACGACCGCAATGCCCAATCGATCCGCACCTCTGACGAAGGACATCCGATCCATGATCAGCGTTCTCTCGGCGTCGATCGAGATCGCCGAGACATTGCACTCCTCGATGACATCCAGCGTCCGAAGGCCGATCACCGGGACATCAAACCTCATGTCTTGAGACGGCCGGCTTGCCTTCACGACCCTCAACGGCTGGCCTGCAACCAGTTGTGCTGCCCGGCGAATGGTCTCATCAGTACCTTCCATCGCTTCTATGGCAACCACCGCACGGTCCTTCACCACAACGGTCTGCCCCAGATCGAGACGGGTCAGCTCTGTTGCAACCCGCCGCCCATACTCCAAGTCCCTTTTTTCATCCCGGCTGGGTAAGCGCCGGGTAAGCACTCCCTGTTCGGGCACCAAAGAACCAAGAAGAAAGGTCGAATCCATCAACTCTATTCCTTCCTTTTCTAGCACCCCCATAATTCCGTTGATCAGGGATTCTGTGTTTCTGTGCTTAAGCGAGGCAAGAAGTCGTAGCATTCTGAGATCTGGAAGTGCAGCTAGACGACCGGCAGGAGTGGCTCCTCTGGAAGCAAAGATCTGGACGTGCTTGACCTGACCTGCCATGACGGCACGGCTGATACCAGCGCTCTTGAAGATCTTTAGCAGCTTTCCAAGCTGCCCCACACCCAACCAATGGACACTCGCAACGCCCTCAGAGGCATCGACGATTTGCTCGATCTCGGCCGAGGCCTCCTCACTGATTGCCGCTACCACAACCTCTATTCCCTGGCGCAGCGCCTCTTCCAGAACGAGGATGGGAAACGAGCCGTTGCCTGCAATCAGTCCCAGCCTACTCGTTTCCAACTGCTTCCCGCTCCTCTCTCTGAAACGCAAGTCTTCAATCGAGAAATCCTCAACGTAGACCCGGCCACGCCTGCGGTTTCGCTCAATCGTTCGCGGCCAAATCTGCTGCAAATCTGAGCGCCAATTCTACAAAGTTATTCTTGTGCATACCCTTAGCGGACAAAGCCTCGGTCGGATGTGTCGATGAAATCCAGCAGAACAGCAACATCCTCAGTGAGAGGACCACCGTCTTCGATGTTTCGCCTGGCCTCGCTCAAACTCAAGCCCTTCCTGAAAAGCCATCGATAGGCCTGGTTGAGGGCCTTGATACGTTCCTTGGAGAAGCCTCGGCGCCCTATACCTACGCTGTTGATCCCATAGATTCCGGCCTGATTCCGACTCCCCACGGTCTTGACGAAGGGGAGAGCGTCCCGGGTGAGAACCGAATAGCCTCCGATGAAGGCATGGAGTCCCACACGGCAGAATTGGTGGACACCGCTGAAGGCCCCTACGGTGCTGAAATTTCCGATCTCTACATGACCCGCCAACGTCGCCGAGTTGGCCAGGATCGTCTGCTGACCGATATGGCAATCGTGGGCGACGTGAACCCCCGTCATGAGAAGGTTGTGGCTTCCAATCGTGGTCCTTCGGCCCCCTCCGGCGGTCCCCCGGTTGATCGTGACGAACTCGCGGATCGTGTTCTCGTCACCGATTTCCAGAAAGGTCTCCTCCCCCTTGTACTTAAGATCCTGCGGAGGTGTCCCGATTGCGGACTGTCCTTTGATGCGGTTGTTCTTCCCTATCACGGTGGGTCCCTCTATAACGGCGTGGGGCCCGACCCAGGTTCCCTGTCCAATGACCACCCGTTCACCGATGACGGCATAGGGTCCGATCTGAACTCCCTCAGCCAGTTCCACCTCAGGAGAAACCATGGCCGTGGGATGGATCTGACAAGGATGCGCCTGACTCATAGGACCGCTACCTGGGGGAGGCTACGGAAGAACGGTCGACGAGAGAAAACATGATCTGAGCCTCGGCGACCAACGTCCCATCGACGAAGGCTTTCCCATCCAGCTTCCCAAGCGGCCCTCGAATTCGGGAGACCAACATCTCGATATTCAGCTGATCTCCGGGACGTACGGGTTTGCGAAATCGCGCCTTTTCTATTCCAACGAAGAGGACGAGCCTTTTCTCCCGTTCGGTCAGAGGCTTGAAAACCAAAAATCCACCCGCCTGCGCCATCGACTCGATGATCAGAACTCCCGGCATGATAGGAGCACCGGGAAAATGCCCCTGAAAGAAGGGTTCATTGATGGTTACATTCTTGATCGCGACGATGCGTTTATTCTCCTCGTACTCGAGAATTCGGTCTATCAGGAGCAGAGGATAGCGATGAGGTAGGTAGTCCAGGATCTCCTGAATGTCAAACATCCGCCTATTCTACTGTATTCGGGTGACCGCCAACGCACCTGAAGATGGTGCTTAGCGGAATGGGCCGAGTCGGGTCCTCGGTCTTCAGGCTGCGAGTCGCAGGCCCCTCTGAAAGATACAGCTGGCGCTGCATCAGCGGCTCAGTACTTAGGGTCTGCGCAAAAACAACTTGGCATTTTGGCATCTCATCTTCACACCAGATTCGGCCGCTCCTCAATCGCGAAATCCTCAACGTAGACCTGGCTACGCCTGCGGTTTCGCTCAATCGTTCGCGGCCAAATCTGGTGCAAATCTGAGCGCCAATTCTAGCAAGTTATTCTTGCGCAGACCCTTATATTACTTGGCTGCTGGGGACCTGCGACCTCCGCCCGGTGCGATTACGGGGTGGAAGAAGTAGTTCCGGCAGCTGCAGCAACCGGATTCTGCTCGTTATAGATCCGAACTATCTCCTGGGTGATGTCGAGATCGGGCGCTACGTAGGGCTGATTCTGTTCGCGCAAAAAGATCACGCTGTAATTGTTCTTCTCGGCGTAGTCCTTGATGATCAGCTGGATCTTGCTGCTCATCTTGCCCAACAGCGCATCCCGCCTTTTCCCGACTTCAGCCTGACTGTCCTCGGTATTGCGACGCAGAGTTGTTTCGCCCTGTGTGATCTCTCCCTGCATCTGGGTAGCAGCGTCGGAACTCAACACTCGGGCCTGCTCGGTAAGCTTACTCTTGAGACCATCAACCTTTAGCTGAAATGTCTGCAATTCCTTTTTCTTGGCCTCGATGAATTTATCGATTTCGCCAATACCTACCTTGCCTTCTTGGGTCCCTTGCAGCACTGCCAAAGAATCCACGAAGCCCATCTTGGCCCCTTGGGAAAAACCTACAGCAGTGCAAGCCACCCAAAGACCTAGAGTCATCACGCATGAAAATCGAGCTTTCTTGCTCATCTCCCCCACTCTCCTTTTAGAACGTATAGCCAACGGTGAATTTTACAGATTTTCGACGCTCCGTCAACGGGAAGCGAATTCCCCGTAACTCAGCAGTCGTGTTCATGACTAACGGATTATACGCGAAGATCAAACGAAACGGTTGATTAACGACAGGCAAGAGGAACTGTAACTCGGCCCCCGTCGACGCCCGCCAGATATTGTTGGTTTGTTCCTGAAGCTCAATCAGCTGATCGGGACCGAAGAGATTCAAGTTGTCCTTCTTGAGAACGGTCACGGTTCCGAAGTCCGCAAAAGCATTCACCGTCAGCGGTCCCAGGATAGGCATCCGATACTCGGCCGTTAGAATCAGGCTGGTATCTCCCCCTGTGGGGATGAGATTCTCGGAGATGGTGGGCAAACCGGTAAAAGGATCCACGATCGGGTTGTCGAGTGAATCCTCCGCCGGTTGTCGGGAGATCGCCCAGGGAGTGACGGATCGAAGATCGAATCCTCTAAAGTCGAACTCTCCCCCTCGGAAGATGCGCTCGAAGAAGGGCACCGTCATGGGACCGCCGTTTGGCAGGGTCCCAAACGGGATCAGGTGCTGGAATTGGGCGCGGAAGGCCAGGGTATGTCGTCCTCCGCTTAGAAATCGATCTCGAATAAATTTCTGGTAATCCACGTAGGGGCTAATAACGTTATAGGAACCGCCCAACGGACCACCTGCTATGGGAAGTTGTACGCTCAGCTGGGAACCTCGAGTTGCCCCGAAGAGCGCGTCCTTGGAGTTGTAAACCAGACTCGGGCTCACCTCACTTCGGAGGATCCCGTCGGCCGCCCCCGTTACGTCGCCACCCGGCGTGAATCCGACCAACTGGTTGAAAGCAAAGTCACTGAAGCTGTCCTCCACGTCGCTGATTCTGGTCGACTGCAAGGAGTAGCGAAGCCCCACCCGCGTCCAGCGCCACAGCGCATAGCCCCCCTGGACGCTAAATCCAGTGGTGCTACGAGTAAAGAGCGTGAGGTTATCGTCAGGATTGATCAACCCGAAAAAGGCAGTGAAGGTGTCGTATCGAAAACGCTGCTTGAAGATCGAGTAACCCAACGAGACTCTGCTGTCGAGGAAATAAGGCTCCCTGAATGACAACTGGTACTGGGCCGTCCGGGTGCCCGTCAACAGCTGAACGTCGATCTGCTGCCCCAGGCCACGGAAATTGTTGGTAGAGTAATTAATGCCAAAGAAACCGCCGGTGATCCCGCTGACTCCTCCGGTCAGACCTATCGACTGCTGGCTCCTTTCCTTGACGTTCAGCACCACGTCCACTTCAGCGTCTTCCGGTCGTTTGATAACCTCGTAGTCTTCTTCTTCGATCTTCTCGAAGAAGCCAAGCTGGTTGATCCTCAAGACGGAGATATCGAGCATGTCGCCATTGAACATGCGTTGCTCCTCCATGAGGAACTCTCGGCGAAGCACTTTGTCGCGGGTTTTGGTATTGCCAGCGAAGTTGATCCGGTGAACCAGATACTGTTTGCCTTCCTCGACCTGAATCTTGACGTCGACCATCTTCTTGTCATGATCCAGTTTCATCTCGGGAACGGGCTCCATATCCAGATAGCCGAATCGAGAGTAGAGCTTTTTCAGCTCTTCGTTTGCCTTCTTGAGACTCGTGTAGTTGACAATTTCTCCTTCACGGATGTTGTAGGCTCGCTTGAGGACATCTCCCTTGAAGTTCTTGACGCCATTCAACTCGAAGGTACCGTACCGAAACTGTGAACCCTCCTCGATGGGGATGGTGATGTAGTACTGCTGTTTGGTCTTCCTAAAACCGAACAGCATTCCCCTGGGTGCTTCTACTATTTCTACCTTGGGCTCGCCCGCCTTGGCTAGGATGTAGCCCCGTTCCTTGTACTTGTCGAGCATATTGACCTGACTGTCGTACTCGACCTTCTCCTTGATGTATTTGTCCAGGCCCTTGAAAAGGGTGATCGGTCCTCGCTCTTTGGTCAGTTCGAGCGCCGCGCGCAATTCCCCGTCTGAAATGACGGTATTTCCCTCGAACATGATCTTGCCGACCCGCACCTTGGGGCCTTCGTCGATTTCGAAAATCAACTTACTGGCTGAAGACGTAATCGGCTCGATACTGATCTCGACCCGTCCCAGAGGCCGGCCGTTGCCATCGAGAAGCGCCTTGATAGCCCGCCGCGCCTTGGGCAGCTTCGCCTCGTCCAGTGGAGAGTCCACGGTCATCCCCACCTTCATCTCACGGAACTTCTCGAGTACGTCCGACTCTTTGAAGGACTTCATGTTCCTGTACTCGATGACACGGACCAGGGGACGCTCCTTGACCTCGAACAGGATGACAGTGCCAGTTTCTCCCTTGATTTTCTTGACGCTGGCATCCACGAAAAAGTTGGTGTTTAGCAGGTTCTTGTAGTCCCGCAAAACTTGCTCCTCATTGTAGCGGTCGTTCTCCTTGCTCTGGATGTAGTAGCGAATGGTGCTCTCAGGGATACGGCGATTGCCCACAATCCGCACTTCTTCAACCCGTTCAGGGGGCTCTTCGGATTGGCCCAGAACAAAGTCGGAGAAGGTGAACGAGATCCCAAGCAGGAATGCTGAGAAGAGGATAAGCCGTGAGAATCCCCACCGCACACGGGAGCGGGTTAGCTCAACAATCGGACGGCTGACGGCTTGAAGCATCCACATGATCAAGAAATTCTACCGAGCGCGCGGGGGCGAGAGCAAACAAGAGTTCTAATAAGGCCGCAGTAATCGGTGCGACGACGAATCCTGAAGGAGATGCTCGTGCTCAACCCAAAAAGCGTGCCATTTCTACAGCACCAAGAAAGTTTGTCCGACGTTCCTCGTTAAATTTAAGTCAGGTTTTGGGCGTCAAGAAATAACATCTGACAGAACAGGGACCTGATAGGATGCGCACATATCCTCGACGGGCAGGAGTACCCGTCCTACAATGGACACACTACTTGCTGGTTTGGGACCATGCCTCACTAAGCACTAGGCCATCTCGTAGGACAGGGGCACCTCGCTCTTGGATCCCTTGGCGCGGTAGTAGAGCGCTCCGTCCTTGGCGTAAATGGATAAGGTCTCCCTTTCCTTCAGCTTCCCTTGGATGATGAGCTCAGACACCGGATCTTCAATGTGTTTCTGGATCGCCCTTCGCAGAGGACGCGCCCCGTAGGAGCGGTCGCCACAGGTTTTGTCAATAATCCAAAGTTTTGCGTCGTCGCTGAGTCGGATGTGAATTTCCTTCTGCAAAAGGTTCTCGTTACCTTTCACGATGAGGAGGTCAACGATCTTGAGCAGGTCATCCTCGGTCAGAGACTCGAACAAGATAATCTCATCCAATCGGTTCACGAATTCGGGGTTGAAGACTCGCTTCACCTCATTCATGATCACTTTTTCGACTTGCTCTCTTCCCTCGGTCGCTTCCGTCGTGAAACCGACCTGCGGCTTCTTGATCAGATATCTAGCCCCGATATTGGAGGTCATGATCACAATCGTGTTCTTGAAATCGATCGTATTCCCGTGGGAATCGGTCAAATGCCCATCTTCGAACACCTGCAGCAACAAATTGAAGATATCGAAATGGGACTTCTCAATCTCGTCCAGGAGAAGCACGCAGTAGGGACTGCGCTTTACCTTCTCAGTCAGCTGCCCCCCCTCCTCATGCCCTACATACCCGGGCGGCGATCCGATCAGCTTGGAGACTGAGTGCTTTTCCATGTACTCGGACATATCGAATCGAATCAGCGACTTCTCACTCCCAAAAAGGAATTCAGCCAACGCCTTGCCAAGCTCCGTCTTTCCGACTCCAGTGGGCCCTAGGAAGAGGAAGGACCCAACCGGTCGGTTGGGGCTCTTCAGGCCGGCCCGACTGCGCCTAATGGCCCGGGCCAATGCAGAAATTGCCGGATCTTGACTCACGACCCGCTGGTGAAGCTCCTTCTCCATTTCCAAGAGCTTCTGAGTCTCTTCCTCGCGCAACGAGGTCACGGGAATACCTGTCCAGCGGGAGACCACCTCTTCGATGTGCTCCTTGGTCACCATAGGAGGCACACGGTTTTTCAATCTCCACCGTTCCTTGACGACCTGCAGGTTTTCCCGTTCCAGCATCTCTTGATCTTTTAGCTTCGCAGCCCGATCGAACTCTTTGGCTGAGATGGCATCATCCATCTGGTGCACGATGACCTTGATCTGCTTCTGCAGCTTGGTAACCTCGTTGGGAAAAGAGGTGTAGTTGAGCTTGACTCGCGCACCTGCCTCATCAAGCACATCGATCGCCTTATCGGGCAGAAAACGGTCGGGAATGTACCGGCTGGACTGGCTCACGGCCGTATGGATGGCCTCGTCATCGTAAGCAACCTGGTGAAACGTCTCGTATCTATCCTTGATCCCGTAAATGATTTCGAGTGTTTCCTCTTCAGTCGGCGGGGCCACCTTGACTGCCTGAAAACGACGCTCCAAGGCCCGGTCCTTTTCAATCGACCGCCGATACTCGTAAGGGGTGGTGGCACCGACACACTGGATCTCACCCCGAGAAAGCGCGGGTTTCAGGATGTTCGCCGCATCCAACGATCCCTCGGCGGAACCGGCACCCACCAGAGTGTGGAGCTCATCGATAAAGATGATGAACTGGGGATTCTCAACCAGTTCCTTCATGATTGCCTTGAGACGCTCCTCGAACTGCCCACGGTACTTGGTCCCGGCGACGATCAGGGAAATATCCAGCGCCAGGATTCGCTTGTCCAAAAGCATCGAAGGAACCTCGCCAGTCATGATTCGCTGGGCCAGACCTTCTATAATCGCAGTCTTGCCAACTCCGGGTTCTCCGATGAGCACCGGATTGTTCTTGGTGCGCCGACAAAGAATCTGTGTGACCCGCTCAATTTCTCCCTCTCGCCCAATGAGTGGATCCAGAGCACCACTCCCCGCAGCTTCGGTCAGATCGCGGCTGAACTCGGTCAGTATCAGCGTGTCTTTCGTCTTGGGTGGAGCCTGTCTCTCCGACGTCCCTGCCAATTCTTCTCGAACACGGGAAAGGCGCAGACCCTTGTCGCCAAGAATCGCCGCCGCCATCGATTTTTCCTCTCGCAGCAAGCCGAGCAGAATGTGCTCCGTTCCGATGTAGTTGCACAGGAGCCGGTCGGCTTCTTCGGCGGCATAGGTAAGGACCTTCTTGGATTCATCACTGAGCGGTAGCTCCACCGAAGTAGAGACCTTCTCCCGTCCCAGGGCACTTCCTTCTATCTGCTTGCGAATTCCGTCCAGAGCCACTTCGGCCTTGGGAAAAAACCGACTGGTCAGGCCTTTGTCCTCGCGCAGCAGGCCCAACAAGACATGCTCTGTCTCGATGGATCGGGAGCCCAACTGGCTGGCCTCGTATCGCGCAAAGAAGATCACGCGTCTGGCCTTCTCGGTGTATTTCTCAAACATAGCCAACTCGCACCGGTGAGCGGAACCTATTTAAGCAGAACCCAGAACTCTCTCGCAAACACAACGACATCTATTATACCCTGCCCCCCAGAAAAAAAGCGTGCCCGCAGCCCTCCCCCTTTGCCTTTGATGCTTGACCGGATTGGCCAAGCGTCTTGCTGCCGCCAGATTCGGCTAGGTGGGAGGCAACGGCATGGGCAAGGGTGGCCAGGGGGGCCAAATGGGAAATCCCGACGTGCGGATCACCCCGGCACCAACTTCCCCTCTGAGATCCGCAGCTGGACATCGCAAAGGCGCGACAGCTCGACATTGTGCGTCGCAATGAGTGAGGTCAACTGATGGCGACGATGAACCTTGGACAACAAGTCGTAGATTCTTTGCGACGTACGGGGATCCAGATTTCCGGTGGGTTCGTCTGCCAGCAGGAGACGGGGTCGACCGCACAGGGCTCGTGCAATCGCAACCCGCTGCTGTTCCCCACCCGACAACTCTCCTGGACGATGGTGTCCACGCGCTTGCAGGCCGACCTCTTGCAGCAGCTCCCGCGCGGTTGATGCCGCCTCTCCGAAGCTAAGGCGTCGCAGCAAGAGTGGAAACATGACGTTCTCTTCCGCCGTAAACTCCGGCAGAAGGTAATGAAATTGGAACACGAATCCCGCCACCTCGTTTCTGTAAGCGGCCAGATCTCGTCCTTGAAGCAGAGCCACATCGGTTCCTTCGAACAAAATCTCGCCCGCATCAGGCTTCTCCATCCCCCCAACCAGGTGCAGAAGTGTGCTCTTTCCGGAACCACTAGCGCCGGTAATCGCGATCATCGCCCCCTTGTAGACATCCAGATCCAGGTCGATCAAGATGCGCAACTGTTCCTGGCCCGACTGAAACACCTTGGAAAGGGATCGAATCTGGAGTGCAAACCCGCTATTCATAACGTAAGGCCTTCACCGGATCGAGGCGAGCTGCCGCCCTCGCCGGATAGAGCGTCGCCAGAAAACTGATCAGGACTGCCACACCAGAAACCAGGATCAAGTCAGAAACCCCCAGCTCAAAGGGAACATAGGGAATCGAGTAGACCTGCGGCTCCAGGCGGATTACCTGGTAGGAATCGAAGTACCAGACTGCCAGGCAGGCCAGGAGACCTCCCAACAAGGTACCTGCTATCCCAATGATCAGTCCCTGAAGGATGAAAATCATGGTCACCGTGCGGGACGTCCCCCCCATGGCGGTGATGATGGCGATGTCTCGACCCTTCTCCATCACCATCAGGGTCAGCGTACTGACAATGTTCAGTGATGCCACCAGAACGATCAAACTGATGGCGATGAACAACGCCAGCTTCTCCAATTCCAGTGCGGAAAAAAGAGGCCGATTCAATTCAATCCAGGTTTTGGTGACGAAGCCGTCCCCGGCAGCCTCCCGGATCCTTCCGGCCACCTCTTCCGCGGCATAGATGTCGCTGATGCGGAATTCCACCGCCGAGATCTCATTCGGGCCGAGAGCGAAAAAGGATTGAGCTGCCGCCAGAGGAGCTAGCCCCCAGTTCGCGTCGTACTCCCATAGTCCAGACTCGAAAATCGCCACCACCTCGAAATCACGGCTCCGAAGGGCACGACCGAAGGGAGTTAGTTCTCCACTCACTCCGACGACACGGACGCGCTCACCCACGGACAGTCCCAGGGTCTGCGCCAGATCCTTTCCAAGCACGATTGCCGGCAGCGGGTCCAGCTGATGAAAACGCTCCAGACTACCCTCGATAAGCTTCGGCGTGAGGCTGGCAAGAGAATCCTTCGAAGGGCCTGCTTCCACCCCCTTCAAGAAGGCCGGCTGCTGTCGCAAATCACTGGTGAGCAGCGCCTGACCATAGACGGTTGGGGTGACCCGAATAACCTCAGGGATGGAGTCGAACTGCGAGAGGAGCTGACGGAAGTCCGAGATCGCCCCGTCCATTCGAAGCAGATTGAGGTGGGACGTCGCTCCCAGGATGCGGCTTTGAAATTCTCTCTGTAGCCCCGTGTTCAAGGCCAGGGCAATATTGAGTGCCAGGACCCCTGCCATCACACCGAGGACCGATACCAGGGTAACGACGGAGACTACTGCCTGTTTGCGATGAGCGCGGAGATACCGAAAAGCAACGAAAAGCTCGAATCTCATACGTCGCGAGGCTTGAGGTGGGGAAAGAGAATGACCTCTCGAATTGAGGAGGAGTCGGTCAGAAGCATCACCAGCCGATCGATTCCGATTCCCTCACCCGCTGTCGGCGGCATTCCGTAAAGGAGGGCCTGAATGTAATCATGATCCATCAAATGAGCCTCTTTATCTCCCTGCTCACGAGCTTCCGACTGCTCCTCAAAACGCTGCCTTTGCTCGGCTGGATCATTCAACTCACTGTAGGCGTTGCCAATTTCTAGCCCACCTGCAAAGATCTCGAAGCGCTCGGCGAAACGGGGATCTTCGTCTTTCGTCTTCGACAGGGGAGAGAGCTCCTTCGGAAAATCGTAGATCAAGGTCGGCTGCACCAGCTGCGCTTCGGCCACAGATTCGAAGAGCAGACCCAGTAGCTTTCCCCAGCCGGCTTCGGGCGGAAAGCTTACTCCGAGTTCCCGCAGAGATTCCTTGACACCTTCTTGCTCGCAGAGTTGTTCAGACGAAGGAGGATCCTCTCCCTGCCAGAATTTCTGCACGGACTCGACCATGGAATAGCGCTCAAAGCGCGAGAAATCGATCGTCGACTCACCAAACTCCACCTGCAGGCTGCCAGTCACCTCCTCAACCACGCGAGCCAGCATCTCCTCCGTCAGATCCATCAAATCCCGATAATCGCTATAGGCCTGATAGAACTCCAGCATCGTGAACTCGGGATTGTGCCGGGTCGAGATCCCTTCGTTTCTGAAGTTCCGGTTGATCTCAAACACCCGGTCCATCCCACCCACCACCAGCCGCTTCAGATACAGCTCGGGTGCAATTCTCAGGTATAGAGGGATTCCGAGAGCCTCATGGAAGGTCTCGAAGGGACGGGCCGTGGCTCCTCCAGCCAAGGTCTGCATCATGGGCGTCTCCACCTCAATGTAGGCCCGCTCTTCTAGAAAGAGGCGGATGCTGGAAATGATCCTGCTTCGTCTGGTGAAGATCTCGCGAACCCGTGGATTCACCAATAGATCCAAGTAGCGCTGCCGATAACGGGTCTCCACATCCGCCAAACCGTGCCACTTCTCAGGCAGGGACAGCATCGACTTCGAGAGAAGGGTCAGTCGATCCACGATGACCGTTAGTTCATCGGTTCGAGTGCGAAACACAACTCCCTGAACTCCAACGATGTCTCCGACATCTAGCAGCCGAAAAAGCTCATATTGCTCCTGGCCAATTCGATCCTGACGGACATAAATCTGGAGCCGCTCCCCGCCCTCTGCCAGATGCGCAAAACTGGCCTTGCCATGGCCCCGGATCGAAATGAGTCTCCCAGCCGTCTGAAGCTCGGGTTTACTCGATTCGAGCTCTTCTGCCGAACTCGAAGAAAAGGCTTCTCTGACCTGCGCGATGCGCTGAGTCAGAGAGTACTTGTGGGGATAGGGGTCGTATCCTCGGCTACGGATCTCCTCTAGCTTTTCTTGACGCTGATCGATCAGATCAGCCTTCTGATTCATGGTGCTGTGACTCCTCTGATGGGCTCTCAAGCTCTTTCCGAATCGTGTCCAGGATACCGTTGACGAACTCCGAAGACCGTTCGGTGCCGTATTTGCGGGCAATCTCAACCGCCTCATTGATGACGACGACCCTGGGTGTCTCCAGAAACAGAAACTCCGTCACTCCCAGACGCAGCACGTTACGATCCACGGCAGCGATCCGCTCCATGCGCCAACGGTCGGCGTTGCGACTGATGAGATCGTCGACGACGGACCGACTCTCGAAGGACTTGAGGAAGAGAAGATCGGCAAACTGACGAAGTTCTTCCGGAGCCGTGTGGGACTTCCAGAACATCTCCTCTACTTTCGCTGCAGAGTCTTGACTCAGATCCTGCTGAAACAACATCTGCAGAGCCAGCTCTCGAGCCTTTCGTCTACTCATGAGGGAACATCACAAGACACAAGACCGGTGCGCGATTGCGCCGTGGTCCTCACCTTCGACAACCCCTACAGGGTTGATCTTTTGAGTTGTCCGGCGCATTCCAGGGTTCGGAAACCCTGGGCTATAAGACGCAACCCCGTTGGGGTTGACTTCTCTTGATGCTCCCAGGCAGAGGCATCAGCACGAACTCTACCAGTGCCCACTCAAGGTCCCGAGACTTTCTCTTGTATTCCACAACTTGAGCAGTTCGTGAACTTCTTCTTGACCAAGGGGCTCTAGGGATCTACTTCCTGACCTGATCGGCCAGGTCTATCATTTCCAGCAAGCTCAGAGCAGCATCCGTGCCCTTGTTTCCGTGTTTCAACCCGGCTCGGTTGATCGCTTGTTGCTCGTTTTCCGCCGTGATCAAACCATAGCTCACTGGGATATTAAATTTCAGGCTGACCTCCCCAATAGCGCCGGTCACCTGTTTGGCAAGGTACTCGTAGTGGTCAGTTTCACCACGGATCAGAGCACCAACACATACGATCCCCGAATACCTTCCGGTTTGGGCCAGCAGCTGAGCGGCAAACGGAAGCTCGAAACTTCCGGGAACCTGGGCCACCGTTATATGCTCTTCCTTCACTCCAGATCGAGCCAGCCCGTCCAGAGCTCCCTGCAGCAGACGGTCGGTTACCATTTGGTTGAAGCGACTGACTACGATGCCAATCTGTGATCCGTCGGCGTTCAGTCTACCTATTAGTCTTTCCACCGTTGTCTCTCCCCTCGATCTTACCATCGAGTACGTTCATCGTCGCGGTCCTGGCTTCAGCAGCGTGAGAGTCTACTACCGACCTTCGAAGCGGGCAGCCCTCTTCTCCACGAAAGCCTTGACACCTTCTTTCATGTCCTCACTGGCACAAGCTGTCCCGAACAACGCCGATTCCAGAGAGAGTCCCGCCCGTAGAGGCATCTCCCGACCTCTGTTTACTGCCTCAATGGCATAGCGTATCGCCAGAGGGGCATTGACACCAATCCTGGCCGCCAGCCGCCGGGAAAACAGATCGATATCATCAGCTGCCACCACGTTGTTGACCAGACCGATTCGATGAGCCTCGGCGGCATCGATCTGATCCCCACACAATAACATCTCCAGGGCTCTTCCCGATCCTAATAGCCGTGCTAGTCTCTGGGTCCCGCCATAACCCGGGATCAGGCCAAGCTTGACCTCGGGCAGTCCGAATCGAGCATCCTCGGAGGCCACCCGCAAGTGGCAAGCCAGTGCCAGCTCGCAGCCACCTCCCAGACAGTAGCCTCGAATCGACGCGATGACTGCCTTGGAGCCGTTTTCGATTTGATCGAAGACCGCTTGACCCCGGATGGAAAAGGCCGCCCCAGAAGCAGCATCAAGCCGATCCAGTTCTTTAATATCGGCTCCGGCCGAAAAGGCACGGTCTCCGGCCCCTCGTAGGACGACGACCCTGACTTGTTGATTCTCTTGCAAGAGAGCAAAGACCTCTCCCAGCTCACCCAGGGTCTCCAGGTTCAGAACATTCATTCCCCGCGCCCGGTCGATCGTTAGAAGAGCGATTCCCTCACTAACCTCCAAACGTAAGTTCTGATATTCCGGCACCAACGACCCCTTCGGCTCTCACGCTCGCAAATGCACCAAACACATACCTTATACCTCACTGGTGCCCCTGACCACACCGGACATTCTCCGGGCTAGGAGCCTGCGCGGTAGAAATTGATCTACTGCGGAAACGGTAGAATCGGCCCATATTTCCCCGATTCTTCGACGAATAGAACAACTATGCGCCTCGAAATCGAGAAACATCTGGCCTCGATTCCCCGCTTTCTCGCTACGATCATTTCTACCGCACAGACTCCTAGCAAGAAAATCAGTGTGATTCCTTCTTCGCCCTCCTCACCAGCTTGATGTAGGAAAAAAGGCAATCAAACAATAGGATGACGGAGAATATCGGATAGACCGGGCTCAGATAATTGCGGTCGGAGAACACTAGCACCAAGAACGTAGCGTAGGACAATCCGATCACCAGGTTCGGCAAAATGAGGAAGCCTCCCGTCAGTCGGAATTCCTCCCAGGACTCGAGCTCAGCGACTCGGTTGACCGTCCGAAGACAGAAAGAGAGGGCAACCACATAGACATAGATTACGCCAACCAGGCCACTGGAGAGCCGAGCGTAGACGATGCCTACGATGAATAGCGCAAACCTGAGATTGTCACTAATGATGTCGGTCAGCTTACCTTCGTTTGAGCTCCGCTTCTGGTACCTCGATAGGGGACCATCGATCAGATCAACCAAGGTTCCCAACGCCAAGCATGCCGCAGCGACAATCCGATCTGTGGGGACAAGGAAGACGAACAGAACGATCAGCAGGACCCCTAAATGGCTCAACATGGTAGGCCCTACCCTCATGAAAGAAAGCATTTTCATGAGTGGTAGGAGCACACGATCTCGGCTTCTGGCCAAGCGGTCGTAATGTCTTTGCCTGCGATCCTTGAGAGTACTCATCACCTAAAGAACAGCCCGATACTCGCTAGCTCACCCGCGTCCGAGCGTCTATCGTTCTACACCTGCTCGGGAAGGTCAAGGAGCAGTGCGCATCGCTTAATGTGGATGCCCCATTTCGCTGGCCTCATAACCGACAACTACTTTTCGAGAGGGTCTCACGCACTGACAGCTACTAACTACTCACTGGACCTCTGCCCACTGATTACCGATATCACTGCTCACTGCTCACTACTCACTGTCGGGAAAAGGCTATCCTTGAAGCAGGGCTGCAGTGGCATCTTGGGAGACCGGCTGAAGATGATTTATCCGCCTGTCCACAAACGCTCTGACCTCCTTGATAGTCGACAACTTCAGCAGCTGATCTACCGTCTGGCTGGCCTCTGCATAGCTGATGTTTCGAATGGCGTTCTTTAGCGCGGGAATGGAGAAAGGATTCATGGATAGATTTTGGAAGCCCATCCCGATCAGCAGGTAGGCGTAAAGTGGATGAGCGGCGATTTCGCCGCAGACGAAAGTCGTCCGTCGGCTCTCCTCGGCCACCCGGGCAATACGATCGAGGCTCTTGAGAATAGCCGGGTGCAGGGGATTGAACAAATAGGACATTTCTTCACTGGATCGGTCAGCCGCCAATGTGTATTGAATGAGATCGTTGGTTCCTACTGCCAGGAGGTCGGCATGGTCGCAGAGATCTTCGAGTATCAAAAGGGCCGAGGGAACCTCGATCATGATCCCCACCTCGACGGGCTCTTCAGGATTCGAAACACCCACTGCCAAGTCAGCCTCGACCTCGCGGATCAGCTCTTTGCCTTCAATGAGTTCGTCGACACTCGAAACCATGGGGAGAAGAATCTTCAAGTTGCCGTGCGCACGAGCCCTGAGAATGGCACGCACCTGGATCTTGAAAATGTCGGGACGCTTGAGGCTGAGGCGGATACCCCGCAGACCTAGGAAGTCATCCCCTGTGATCGATGAACCCGAACGATGGCGCTCCCTGCCAAGATCGAGAGTTCGGATCAAGGCTGGCCGATCTCCGGTGTTTTCTGCAAGGTTCTTGTAAATCAGAAATTGCTCTTCTTCGTCCGCGGCACGTTCCTTACTCATCAAATGGATGAACTCCGAACGGAACAATCCAATCCCCTCCGCACCCAGGCGCAGTGCAGTGGAAACCTCGCTATCCATCTCGGTGTTGGCATAAACCGAGACTCCGCGACCGTCGGAAGTCACGCAGGGGGAGGTGTCACCCTTCAAGACAAGGGTCTGTCTGTGCTCTGTCTGTCGACGCACTTCGAAGTCGCGCTTCTGACTCGACGAGGGATGGACATAGGCGACACCTTCGGTGCCATCCAGGATGACCGAGTCACCCGGTCTAATCAGCTGCTCCAACCCTTCGATTCCGGAGACCACCGGTATCTGATAGAAACGGGAAATAATGATGACATGGGAAGTGCGCCCGCCTCTGGTAGACAGCAGACCTTTGACTTTGGCAAGGGGATAGTCGGAAAGGTTGGATAAACTGATCTCCGTCGCTACCAGGATCAGATCCTCAGGCAGGTCCTCTTCCCGCGTCGCATCCAGCTCCGTCAGGTTGGCTACGACGCGGTCGGCCACCTCATCCAGATCGGAACCACGTTCGCGAAAGAAGGGGTCATGTAGGGAGCGGTAGACGGCTAGCCAATCCTCAGCCACCTCACGCACCGCTCTCTCCGGGCTCTCCTGGAGACTACCAATTTTCTCTTCCACCCGGTCGACGAACTTACGGTCTTCCAAAATCAGGAGATGAGCATCGATGACGTTGGCATGCTCCTGCCCGATCTGCTCTACAAAGCGACGTTTGATCCGGCTCAGCTGCTTCTTGGAGCTGGCCAGAGCTTTTCTCAAACGGAGGAGTTCGGCCGGAACATCCGCTGCGGGAATGTGAAGTCGGTAGAAGGCAGGACCCTTTTGCTCCACCCTGTAGGCAGTCCCGATTGCGACACCAGCGGAAAGACCGATCCCCGCCAATTTCTTCGAGGGCATGTCTCTCACTTGCTACTCCCCAAACCGGCCTTCGACCAGATCCACAATTGCCTGCATCGCCTCTTGTTCATCTTTGCCATCTGCCGTGATCTCCACTTCGGTCCCCTGAGAAGCGGCCAGCAGCAGGATCCCCAAGATACTCTTGCCGTCTACCGTCCGCGACGGGCTGCGGGTGGAGAGTTTGATGTCCGCTTCGAACCGCGCCGTCAGCCTGACCAGTTTCGCCGCCGCGCGGGCGTGAAGCCCCAGGTCATTCTCGATTCGGAGCACTTGGTGAATCATGCTCAAGAAACTCACTTGCCATCGAGATATGGCTTTGGCCTTGATCCCTGACCTTCGTCGCCAACTCCGAGAGCGAATCCTGCTCTGTTTGAGTTGCGAGACGAACAATCATAGGCAGATTGACGCCGGTGACGATCTCCACTTTATCCTTTTTCAGGAGGGAGAGGGTTATGTTGGAAGGAGTTCCTCCAAACATATCCGTAAGAATGATGACTCCTTTGCCAGCGTCAATCGTTCGGACGGCCTCTTCTATATCCTTTTTCGACTGGTTGACGTCGTCATGCCAGCCTATTGACACCGAGACGATATGAGAGATCTCTCCTACAATCATCTCGGCAGCCGCCACCAGCTCATGTCCCAGTTGGCCGTGGGTTACAATCAAACCTCCGATCAAAGGATGCTGGCTCATGTCGTCCCGTCTCCCCGGGCAACGAATCCCTTCGTCAACCGGCCTTCTAGACTCTCGATCGCTTCCCGTGCGGGGTTGTATCCCCTCTTCTTCAACATCTGGATTCTCACCGCAACTTCAACCAGGGTTGCCAGATTGCGACCAGGTGCTACCGGCATCGTAATCAGCGGAAGATCGACGTCAAGTGAACGATAGCTTTTTTCTTCGAGCCCGAGGCGATCATACTCTTCCTCCTTTCTCCAGCGCTTGAGCTGGATCACGAGATCGATGGCCTTCTCTGGGCTGAGAACTGAGACTCCAAAGAGCTGTGTGAGGTTGATGATACCCAAACCTCTAAGCTCCATGTGGGGCTGCGCGTCTCTGGTACCGGAACCCACCAGGGAACCGGGGCCGTACTTCTTAAGAATCACCAGATCATCGCTGATCAGACGATGTCCACGAAGGATCAGGTCCAAGGCACATTCGCTCTTGCCAATCCCGGACTCACCCAGCAACAACACGCCCACACCGAAGAGTTCCATCATTACTCCGTGGACGGTACTCGTGGGTGCTAACAATTCCTGGAGATGGCTGGTGACCTTGGTAATGATGGTGGAACTCAACGCATCGGTTTGTAGAACCGGCACTTTGCTGGATTCGGCTTGCTCCAGAAGAGCGCTCGGGGGAGCTAGACCTGATGTGACAAGAATGCAGCAAAGCCGGTACGAGCCGATGCTCTTGATGGCCTGCTCCTGACGAGCGCCGCCTAGGCCGTCCAGGCACTTGATTTCTGTTCGCCCGATCAGCTGGAGTCTTCCCTCCTGGAGGTAACCTGTGTAGCCGGCGAAAGCCAGCCCCAGCTTCTGGATCCGAGGTGACGTGATGCGGTTCTCGAGACCGTTCCCGCCGGCGAGCAGCCGAAGACTCGGCCTGGCACCGAACGAGGCATGAAAATCCCGAACAGTCAGGCTGGGAGTGCTGTCACTCAAAATTGACGCCATCGGGTGAGTCGAAGAGGATAGCTCCCGAGTCGGAACCACCTCAAGGCTAGAACTGGTTCGAAGCCTTTCGTTCTCTTGAGCCCGGGACCTTCATCTGATCCCGGTACTTGGCAACGGTGCGGCGGGTGATGTGAATACCCTCTGTATTCAGCATCTTGCAAATCCTCTGGTCCGAAAACGGCTTCTCTTGATTCTCCTGCTCGATGATCCGCTTGATCCTCTCCTTGACATGGACACTCGACACGTTCTCCCCATCGGCGCTCTCGACGCCCACCGAGAAAAACCTGCGGAGCTCAACAACTCCCTGTGGAGTGTAGGCGTATTTGTTGGCTACGACGCGGCTGATCGTCGAAGGATGGACTCCCAGCTCATCTGCGACGTCCTTTATCAACATAGGCTTCAAATAGATCGCTCCCTGGTCCAAGAACGGCCTCTGATGTTCAACGATCACGGCGCAGACTCGATAGATGGTTCTCTGCCTCTGATCCACGCTCCGCAAAAGCTCGACTGCCGACCGGAAGCGCTCCCGAATAAAGCTCTTGGTCTCCTTGGTAACGGTATTCTCGTGGAGCAGATTGCGATACGAGCGATTGAGCCTCAGCCGAGGCTGACCATCGTCGTTCAGAGCAAACTGAAACTCCTCACCCACCTTGTAGAAGTGCACATCGGGCCGCACATAGACCGGCTCACGCGAACTGTATTTCTGTCCGGGGCGGGGGGAAAGCGTTCTAATCACACTCAGCGCTTCGGAGAACTCCTCAGATTCACACCGGAGCAGCTTGATGACTTCTTTGTACTTCTTGGCTTGGATCAACTGAAGATGGTCCTGGATGAGTGTCTCAATCAACGAGCTCTCCAAATCCAGAGCTCGAACTTGAAGCAAGAGACATTCCTGCAAATCCTGACTGCCGACCCCCACGGGATCTAGGTCCTGGACCACCCGGACCGCTTCCTTGGCAACTGCCAAGGGCACCTGAAAGGCATCGGCGATTTCTTCCAAACTAACCGTGAGATAACCGTCTTCGTCCAGATTTCCAATAATGAAATAGGCGATCTCTTGGATCTCAGGAGGGCTTCCAGAGAGATTCAATTGCCAGTTCAGATAGTCGGCCAGGGAGGTTGGCGAAGCCAGAAACTGGTCGAATGTGGGCCGGTCATCCGGTGTCTCAAACTCACGCTTCGGCTGGCCATTGGCGCCAAGGTACTCTCCGAAGAAATTCTCGTAGTCCGCCAGGTCCAGATCCTTGAACCGGTCTTTCTCGTCCCCCTCTGCGTCCTGAGTCTTGGCTTCCGGTTCGCCCTCGGCGTTCTCCGAGGCCGCTTCCTCCTCCAGTAGCGGGTTTTCCTCGAGCTCCCGCTGGAGGAGATCGGAAAGCTCCAATTGATTCAGCGTTAGAAGCTCGATTTTCTGCAGCAGGGATGGGGTCATCGACAGACGCTGGCTGAGGTTGACATGCAGCATGGGACGGAGGCCACCGCGTCTGTTCATAATTGGTCTCGAGGGGCTCGAGAGCTGCCCCTAGTATAGTCGGAAGTCCTCACCCAGGTAAACCTTGCGGACTTCCGTATCGGCTAGCAGGAGGTCGGGGGGGCCCGCCCGAAATATCTCTCCCTCCTTGATGATGTAGGCCCGGTCGGTGATCTTCAAGGTCTCACGAACGTTGTGATCAGTGATCAGGATACCGATATTCCTTGACCTCAGATCGCCCACGATTCGCTGGATATCAAGCACGGCGAGCGGATCGATTCCCGCGAAGGGTTCGTCCAGAAGAATGAAGGCGGGTCTCATGACAAGAGCACGCGCAATTTCGAGTCTCCTGCGCTCACCGCCCGAGAGAGTGTAGGCGGGACTTCGTCTCAGGGAAGCAATCCCAAATTCCTCCAGCAGCTCGCTGACCGTCTGATCCGCCATCCCCGGTGCGAGATCCAGGGTCTCAGCAATGGCGTACAGATTATCTTCGACCGAAAGCTTTCGGAAAACCGAGGGCTCCTGGGATAGATAGCTGATTCCCTTCCTGGCACGAATGTACATCGGAAAATGCGTGATGTCCTCGCCGTTGAGATAGACCTCTCCACTGTCGGGAGCCTCCAGGCCCACAATCATATAGAAGGTAGTCGTCTTTCCCGCACCGTTGGGTCCGAGCAGTCCTACGACTTCTCCGGAAGCGATACTCAGGCTGAGATCGTCGACAACCCTCCGGCCGCGGTAGGACTTGTGCAGATTTCGAGTGCCCAGGGAAAAGTTGGATTCGGGCTGTGTCATGGTGCTGAAGAAGGGGTGGGACTCTCGATGGACAGCCTATCAGTACCCACATAGAACGTCAACTTGCCCCCGCTGAAGTTGCCCTTCTTGGGATCTCGGATCTGAGCCGGGTCACCCGTGAGCTCCAGCTTCCGTTGCTGAAGGTCGTAAACGGCTTTGTCACCCTGCCCCTGGCGCTGACCTTCCCACAGCCGAACCCCTCCCGAAGCAACTGCGCTTTGCACGGCCTCAAGTGAGGACGACGCGAAGTGAAGATCCAGGAGCGGGGACTTCATCGATAGATCGTCGCTAGTCAACTGAACCCTTCCCTGATAGCGCGCAGACCGTTCAACCCGATTGTAGACGAGACTCTCCGAAGTGATCTCGTAGGTCCTCCCCTGGGGAGCGCTCTCGTTTACCAGAACACTCTCGACCTCATCTTCCACTTCTAGTTGTCCTCCGCTCCAGTTGAGTCGGATCAGGCGCCCGCTGATCAGGTTACGCTTCTGGATCAGCCGGGGGTGGCCAGAATAAATGAGCCAGCCCGTCTTCGGATTCAGCTCGAGACGGCCTGAAACCAGGGCAGCCGACTCTCCTGCGGCATTCTCGAAGATCGTGCTCACGTGACCAACAGCGGCTATCGCTCCGGTGCCCCTGGAGATTGAGATCTGGTCAGCCTTCGTGGTCGAATCACTCGCGGTTGGAAGTTCTGGATCCGCCCCAGAGTACCTGAGAATCGGCTGCAGCTGCCCCTGAACATCTACCACCTGTGTCTGTTCCCGAAATGTTGCCCGCTCCGATTCCAGACTCATTCTGCCCGAGTCCGTCTCGTCCTCGTAGTAGAAGTTGCCGGACTGGACGACTTCGACAATGCGCCCATCGTGGTAGGCCAACTTCAGGTCATCGCTGCTGCTGGACGATTCTTTCTGTGCCGAACGCCTGCTCCAACCAACGTCTCCATGAGCAGCGACTTGCCTCAAACCGCCCGGCTCGAACCATGCTTCCATTTCCGATGCCTGGAGAAGACTCTCCTCATCCGCCCTACTCTGTTTCAATACCGCGTTCTTCTTGGCAACAATCCGGTCCAATCCGCCACTGAGATAAAAGACTTCGACGGAGCCCTCAGCGTCCAGCCTACGCTCTTCCTCCGATCCCCTTAGCTCCACCGTGGTTTTCCCAGATGCCAGTACATGGTCGAGAGGGCCTCCAGCCTGAAATTCGACGATCAGTCGCTCGGAGCCTACACGCTCTTCCACCCCATCGTCCAAGCGTCTCAAGAGCGAGACGTTTCCCGTCAGATCGAGCTGTCTCTGTTTCTGGCCAAGCGGCCTGAGAACGAAAACGTCTGCTCGAGATTCCTCGATACCCAGGACAGAAGAGCTGAAGCGTACCTCTCGATAGGCAGTCAAATGTTCGAAGCCGGATCCCGTCAACGACCCGTCCCCTGGTGTAGGAAGAACTTCGATTCGATCCCCTTCCAAGCGATGAGACGCCTCACGATAGGTCGCCCTTCGGACACCTCCGCTACTGTCCGCGACTCCGCTCCCCAGGACTTGAAAGCGGCGCAACCTTCCCGTTTCCCGGTCGAAAAAGACATCGATCCGATCACCCGAGAACTCCTGTCCGGGACCTGCGGTCAAAGATGCCCGCCCCGAGGCCATCACTTTGTCGATGGCCTGTTCCTGGGTGAGAAAGATAACGATTCTCTGAGCCAGCAACAGCCGCTGTCCCTCCCGGATGCTGGTGTCTCCTGAGCAGTCCATGATCTGATTCGCTACGTCGTAGTGAACCCGGTCTGAGCGCATCACAACTTGCCCATCGCCCTGAGGCACTGTGAGCTGGAACTGATCTGAAATCTGAACAGCTTTTTGTGGGATCTGGTATAGCAAAGATCTCCCCTTGCCAGAGACCAATTTGCGTCGAATTCTAAAACCCTCGTCGATGGCGACGGTTTCTCTCGCCAGGTCAGCTCGGACCCGATTGGAAAAAATCTCGGTGCCATCGACCAGAAGGATCCTCACGTCCCCTAAAATGTCGACTTGGCGTTCCTGGATCTTGTAGGTGGCCTCTCTTCCCGAAACGCTCTCGGCCGGATGCCCCTCGTTGTCATAGTGGGTCAGCCGAATCTCGCTCAGCTGGTGAAGACCACCCAGGGTCTCGGTGCTCATTTGCGCCTGTACTTTGAAAAGGGGACGCCCTTCCTTGTGCTCGGTGTACTCAAACTGGGTAGTCCGCTGCTTGATCTCAGGGGAGAGAAACTGCTCCTCGAGAACAGGCGTCGGTGGCTCCCTCCGAGAGAGGAAGTTCCAGGTGATTGCGGTGATTCCCAACAGCAGCAGACCAACCAACGCCACTCTCAGGACTTTCAGGACGACCGAATACATTTGATGCTACTTCCTACGGAAGATTGCTGATGTTGGGCCTTATGCATCCCCATGCGGCAGAATACTCCTAGAGAGTACGTCGCTGGGCGCCTGGACCGCAAGGATCGTCTCGGACGCATGCTCGCGGACAGGATAGCGCGATAAGCACGAGGTCAAGGACCTGGAGACGACCGAAAAATGAAGTCGGCCATGGGCACGGATAATGGCAAGGCTAAGCACGTTCGGTGGGAGTAGTGGTGGGGCAGACACGCAAGTCCTGGATCGTGAGAAGCAGTTTCTCCGTCCCCTGATAGGTGTCCCGGCTAAGAACGTATGCCAGGTCAACCTGCGATCCGTGGTTGATCCCGTCGGCTACCTGACCATTCTTCCACCAAATCGCATCCAATCCAGACCTGTTACCCTGGACTCGCAGTTTCAAATGCTTGTCCTTCAAAACCCTTGGACCAGCAACAACGTTCACTTTCTCAGATGCAAAGACGGGGACGGGGTTTCCCAGACCGAACGGCTCCAGCTGCTGAATCTCGCGAAGAAGCGATAGGGAGAGATCTTCGATTGGCAGCACCGAATCGATCTGAATCGATGGCTTCAGCTCCTCAGCGCTCAACTTCGAGGAGGCGTAGGCTCTCAGTCGCTGAGCGAGCTCGGACAATCGCTCCTCCTGGCTGGCCTCCTTGTCCAGGGAACAGCCGACCGCCTGGGCGTGGCCACCG
This sequence comes from Acidobacteria bacterium UBA6911, assembly GCA_963579905.1. GTDB lineage: Bacteria > Acidobacteriota > UBA6911 > RPQK01 > JAJDTT01 > CAUZIZ01. The sequence goes on from CAUZIZ010000013.1 coordinate 27,978, forward strand.
TATCGAGTCAGGAGATCTCGACACTGGTCCAGGGCCTGCAACAAGTGGAAGCCGGGAATGCTGCGTCCAGATCCCTGTGTATCGGATTCGCCGACCGAGAGCACCAGCACGGGCCGATAAAAGCGTTCGGCCATCCTGGAGGCAACAATGCCGATCACGCCCCGGTGCCAGTTTTTTCCTTCAATGACCAGAAAGTCGTGCTGGAACGACTCCGGAGTGCTGGCTACCCGCTCTTCGATCTCGTCCAGGATCCCCTGCTCCTCGATCCGGCGCTGAGAGTTTTTCTGATTCATTTCGTCGACAATAGAGTGCGCGCGAACGGGATCGGCTACCGAGAACAGTTCCACCACCTCGGGTCCCCCTCCCATGCGGGTAACGGCATTGATGCGTGGCGCAATCTTGAAGCTCACATCCGTCAGTTGGACCTCACCGTTGATCCCGGCGCCGGAGAGGAGAGCCTGAAGACCGAGATTGCGAGGTTGGGCCAGACCCTCTAAACCGAACTTGACCAGAATCCGGTTTTCGCCCGTCAGGGGGACCATATCTGCCACGGTGCCAATCGCCGCTACCTTCAAGAAGTGGGGGGTAAGCTGAGATCGACCGGCACGATCGAAAAGGGCCTGGATCAATTTAAAGACAACCCCGGCGGCGGCCAGGTTCTTGTCCGGATACCCACAGTCCTCTTGCTGTGGATTGAGAATCGCGTAGGCATCCGGCAGGCTCTCATCCGGCAGATGGTGATCCGTAACAATAAAGTCCAAACCCAATTCGCGAGCACGCGCACATGGTTCAAAGGCACGGATTCCACTGTCCACGCTAATTGCCAGTTGGCAGCCCTCGGCGTGATAGCGTTCCAACACTTCCTGCCGGATACCGTAGCCCTCCTCCAGACGCTTGGGGAGATAGAAGTCAACCGAAGCTCCCAGCATCTCGAGGGCCCTCTTCACACTAACAGTGGCCGTAATCCCATCCACGTCGTAGTCGCCATAGATGAGGATTCTCTGTCTCTCCCGTATCGCCGTTTGAAGGCGCTCGACAACCCGTCCCATATCTTTCATGAGAAAGGGATCGTGTAGGTCTTCCAGGCTAGGGTTCAGGAAGTTGTAGGCCGAATCGGGATCGAGGAGTCCCCGATGGTGAAGAAGTTGCGCCACCAGGGGCGAAACGCTCAGTTCCTGCACCAGTTGCTGAATCTGCTCCTGTGCCCCATTGCGAACCGTCCACTGGAATTTCACTAGCCGATCTTAGCAACCTTCTCTGACCTGAAACTTCAGCGATTCGTCGGAACGTCGAAACGTCGAAACGTCGCACGTCGAAACGTCTGAACGTCGCACGTCTCTACCCGCCGAACAGCGCGGTGAACGGGACATGTCCTACGCCGAAGGCGTTAATGCGGGTAGCCCAGAGTTACAATGCGAAGCGAGCTACCCTGGGGCAGATCGTTCAAGAAAATGTGCTACCAAAAAGGGATTATTGCCGACCGGAAAGGAATGGGAAATAACGCGTTCAGCGTAGAAAAAAGGGGCGACTGAGAACCCAGGGTAGCTTGCTTCGCATCGCTAACCCTGGGCTACCCGCAATAGCACCTTCGGTGTAGGTGATGCCCCATGAGATTAGCCAAAGTTTCTTTCTCGAATGGGGCCAGGACTTCCTGGGGGCGGGACTAACCTGAAACTTCATTTGCTGCATGGAATAAGAAAAGCGTGTAACCCATTGATTTTTAATTGTCTAGAACTTTCTCCAAGCAATTGTCTGAAAACCGCGTGGCACGGCCTTCCAGGCCGTGATTGTGGAGCCATCACGGGCAGGGATGCCCGTGCCACTATGGGATGCTGAAGTTTTCTTTCCTGTACGATCCGGCGCAGCCGATGGCGGGGCTAAGCTGGAACTTCATTCGGTTATGAGCGTACTCGGGTTTCGGAAACCCGCCCCGGTGATACAATCTCCCCAACCATGAGACCTCGTCTTCTCCTCCTGGTTCTGCTACTGATTCTTGGCTTGATCACCGTCACCTTCAGCGAGTTCTGGCTGCGCTCTAGCTATCTGGGAGAGGCAGCTGAGAGTCGCGACCACGCGGAGGAGACCTCCTACCTACCAGCCAGATTGAAGCCGAACTACCAGGGCTCGATGTGGGGTATCCCCTTCAAGACGAACCGTTACGGCTTCAGGGGCGAGGAAGACTTCGATTACAGACCGGAACCGGGCCAGGTCCGAATTCTATCCCTGGGGGATTCCATCGGCTTCGGTCTCGGTATCCCGGCCGCCGAGCACTACGGCAAGGTACTGGAGCGAGGGCTCGACGGCCAGGACGAAAGGGTTCGGGTTCGCGTCATAAATGCTGCTGGGCAGGGCTTCAGTCCCTCCGGCTACTGCGTCTACCTGCGCCGTGAAGGCCTCCGTTTCGAGCCCGATTTGGTGATTGCCGAAATCGAACTCTGCAACGATGTGAGCGACGAGGCCTTCTTGTACTGGGAGTCCTCGGACGAGCAGCCCAACCTGCCCACAGCTGTGCGCGGCGGGCGCTACGTAGTCGGGTGGGACGGGAACCTACTGGGAACCAGTTCGCTCGGACCTTACGCTTTTGAGAAAACCTACACCTACACGGTTCTGCTGCACCGGGTTCTGAATCTCCTCTACCGCATCGACCCCACCGAGCCCTTCCACAGCACCGCCGGTGTCACCTACTACATACTTGGATTCGAAAGGTATCTACTCGACCAGGAGCGAATCGAAGCAGGTTGGAAGCGTCTGTTCAGGGCAGTCGAGGGAATGCACCAGGTCCTGGCCGAACAAGAGATACCCTTCCTGCTACTGGTCCTTCCGTCGCGTTTCGTCTTCGAGGAGCACGCGCCCCAACATTCCCGCTTCGCCCGTGGACTGGTCCAGCGGACACTAGAGTGGGCGGAATCCGCTCAGATTCCCCACCTGGACTGCACCGATGCCCTTGGCCAGGGGGGAGGGAGCAGTCTCTACTTCGACTTCGCTCATCTCACCGCAGAGGGGAACCGGGTCCTGGGTCAGGCCCTTTACGCGGAGGTAGTGAGTCGATTCCCTGATCTGGGACGGTCGAATGGGGAACACTGAAACATAGATACCGTGGTCCAAGCAGATCACGATCCTAGCCCGCATTCGAGAAAGAAAACTCAGTGTCCTACAGTGGCATGGGCATCCCTGCCCGTGATGACCAATCCGTCGAGCCAAGGGCTCGACAATCACGGCCTGGAAGGCCGTGCCACGGTTGGGAATCCTGAACCTGAAACCAAATGAAGTTTCAGCTTAGTGGCCCCCAGCGGTGCTGCCCCATTCGAGAACGAAACCTCGGTCGAGGATAGGCGATATCGTGCTGTTGTCCGGCTCTCTCCTCGGAACCTGGGCTTATCTTGCGAACGACTCAAGTCGTTCGCGGCTCTGCCGGACTTGGCTTGGTAATACTCGCAGCTCACCCTCAGGTCGTGACAAGATTCTGGGCAGTCTGGTCTTGGTAAAAAGGGCTGATGCTGTCGGCAAACGGGTCCCGTTCGATGCGCTGTTCGGAGACTAGAGACGTTCAGACGTTTCGACGTGCGACGGATTCTTGAAGTTGCAGCTTATTCGTGGCGAAGGCGTTCCACCTCATCAGCGGGGCGAACCGCAGCGTTCATTGCCCAGGCGGGATAGTAGTCGTAGATCTGGGCGTCCGGATGAGGCACCCCCAGGGGCTGCGGGGGCAGCCGAAAGGGTGCTGGGAAGCTGTCCAAATCCGTGAGGACCAGCCGAAGACCCAGTGAACGCATGGTCCGGACGGAGGGGACGTTCCAGGGGGCGGCCACCGCCAGGATCAGGCCTCCCTGCCTTAGAATCCACTCTCCAGCTGCGCTGACTACGGCGCGGCCTAGCCCCTGGCTTTTGGCCCTGGGGGCCACATCGACCCCAATCTCGTAGACCAGGTCGCCAAGCAATCGTGTGGTAGCCAAAGCCACCAAACGATTTTCTTCGAAGACAGCGTGAGCCACAACTGCCTGCCGGAGGGGACAATGCCAGAAAATGGACGAGTCCACCCTTGCTTCCAAGTCCTCTCCCGCGAGCTGGACCGGACGAGTGTCACCTGCCGGGATAAATGAGTCCCCATCAGCCGCCAGATACCAGCTGGGACCGAAGACCGTGGTTCCCAGAGGAAGGGTCACCCGGGCAAGTTCATAGACACCGAATACAGTAAAGAGCTCATCAAGTGACAGCGTACTGACGGCGCGTTGCACGTGTTCCAGCCAGTCCTCTCGGACCGTAACTATCGCCTGTCCCTGGACCCTGACAGCCCATAGAGTCCTGGATCCTTCAGCTCGGGGTTCAGTCGCTAGAACCGCTACCAAGGGGTGGCCCGGCCGACCAATCAGGGCTCCCAGTTCTCCTTCAAGCCAGGGTTGAATTTTCTTCAGAAGACGGTGATTTTTCATAGGAGCCTCCGTTGGATCGGCGGTTTCAGACCAGTCTTGAACGATCTCTCCCGGTACTCTATTTCCCTTCCCAACAACTTGTAAACAATCGCCCCGGAGGGCACGTCGTCGAATGGCAGAGAACAGGCCCCCTTCTCGTGGTTGCCGACCTGTCTCAACCTTTGTAGTCTTGTCGCCGGGCTGGCCACACCCGCAGGAAGCGAGCCTGATGGAAATTCCAGTATTACTGGTGCTATCGAGAGGAAAATCATAAGATGAAAACACCTTCCAGTCGTTTCGCTTTGAACACTTCGTTGGGAAATCAGCTACCGATATTTCTTGTCCTGCTGAGCGGCCCCTACCTATTCGCTCAAGGACCGATTCTGGGTGAGCAGCCCCAGACCGTAGCAGACGTCTATCTGCCAAAGGTAGAAGGGGTTGAGGTCGAGACCTGGGTGGCTAACCTGCGCATTTCCTGGACCCTGTTGTTTCTACCCAACGGCGATGCTCTCGTGAGCGAGCGCCCGGGGCGGATCCGAACCCGTTACCTATCTCGAGATCAATGCTCACCATGATGGAGACAGCGGCCTGATGGGGATGGCGCTTCATCCGGACTTCGAAGGCCACCCCTATGTCTACGTTATGTACAGTATGTACAGCTACAGTGAAGACGGTCGTCAGCAGGCACGCATCCAACGCTTGAAGCATCTGGGTACGCACGCGACTCTCGATGAGGTAGTTCTAGATGGCCTTTCGGCTCTCCGCTATCATATCGGTGGTCGTATCGCCTTCGGTCCGGATGGCATGCTCTACATCGGGACCGGGGATGTTGAACGTCCCCCCGTTTCACAGGATCTTCAGTCATTGGACGGGAAAATTCTCCGTCTCAGGCCAGATGGGCAGATTCCCAAAACAACCCCTTCCCCGACTCGCCTGTCTTCTCCTATGGCCACCGTGTGGTTCAGGGGCTCACCTGGGATCCCGAAACGGGTGTGCTCTTCAACTCCGAGCACGGGCCTTCCGGCGCCGAAGTGGAAGAGGAAAGCAAGACACCGGGATGAGATCAATCAGATCGTCGCAGGAAGGAACTATGGATGGCCCAAGGTCGTTGGGGCTCCGGGTCTTGAGGAGTTTCAGGATCCGATTGTCATCTGGAAGAACAAATCGGTTCCTCCCGGCGGCATGACCTTCTACCAGGGAGATCTCTTCGTCGTGACCCTGACCAGCCAAGCCCTGATTCGCATCCGCTTTGGCAGGGATTACGAGGTTCGGCGGATTGAGCGTTGGTTTGCCCTCACATCCAGGTAAGGGATCTACGGTCGACTCCGAGACGTAACGGTAGGTCCGGACGGACACCTCTATGTCTGTACCAGCAACACCGACGGGCGCGCGGACCTGCGACCCAACGACGATAAGATCTTGAGAATCAAGTTCGTCTCATCTGAGTGAATCGTGGCGAAAAAGGGGAGATCGTAGACTGAAGAGTTACTGGAGATGAAAGAGTCGGGCTGGGTGCGTTACTTCCCCGCTTCCGATTCCAGATCTCGAGCTGCCTGACTCAAAGCACTGAGGTCTTTGGTCTCGAGATCTACCGACCAGACCAGGTGGAATTGTTTTCCGGAGGAGTCCGAGGCGAGGAGATCGATCCAGAACACGGGAGCACTGTTCTTCACCGCCCTCCAATCCACAAACTTGTACCGGGGATGCTTGCCTTCCTTCAACTCTCGCACCACACGCGATTTCTTGGTGAGCAGGTCGTAAGCCGCGATGCTGTCCTTGGTCTTCTCCAGAACGACTTCTGGCTTCTTGCCCCCTAGACGACGCGACGGCTCCCCCTCTTCCCCATCGGCATAGAGTACTGCCGTTGCCTGATCTCCTGCGGGCACCAACACGGGCGGCGTGATTACGGCAACCTCTTTCTCGACGACTCTCGGGGGTGGAGGAGGCAGTCGAAAGATCTCGGAGCTGGAGGCACTGGCCGTCCATTCAGTCCACTGTTCATGGACATTCGTGATCACCCCTCGCCGGACCGAAGAAAGGCTCAACAAGATGATCACGGCAAAGAGGACGGCAAAGGTCAGCAGTGTATAGCAGCTCCTAACCAGGAAGGATGTGCCCCCGGCCTCACTGCGAGAATCTCCGGTGCGGCTGATCTCCCGAACAACCTGAGCTTGCGCCTTCAGATCGGTAGACGCAGTCGCCGACTGCTGTGCCTCAACACCTTTGGTACCAGCCGGGTCATCCTTCTTTGCTGATTCGTCCATCTCCCCCACCAATCGCCAGCCTTTCCAGCCTGCCCTTCTTTTGACTTCTCTGCTTCAAAAACGTCTCAATGAAGAGATCGATCCCACCGCCTAGAACCGAGTCTACATCACCTGCCTCCTGCTTGGTCCGATGGTCCTTCACCAATCGGTAGGGATGTAAGGTATAGGAGCGAATCTGGTTACCCCATCCTATGTCGGGCTTGGCATCTTCCTGGGCGTCGAGCTCCTTCTGCTTCTTCTCCATCTCGAACTCGTAGAGCTTCGATCGCAGGATCTTCATACAGGTGGCTTTGTTACGATGTTGCGAGCGCTCGTTCTGACACTGCACCACGATCCCGGTCGGCAGATGAGTAATTCGCACCGCGGAATCGGTCACGTTCACATGCTGTCCTCCGGCGCCTGAGGATCGGTAGGTATCGATCTTCAGATCCTTTTCGTCGATCACTACGTCGACATCATCCTCCAGCTCGGGTGTCACGAAGACAGAGGCGAAGGAGGTATGCCGTCTAGCCGCAGAATCGAACGGCGAGATCCGGACCAGCCGATGCACACCAATTTCGGAGGCGAGATACCCGTATCCAAACTCGCCCTCAACCAGAAACGTCACCGATTTCACACCGGCTTCGTCGCCTTCCTGGAAATCTGTGATCTCGGTCTTGTAATCGTGCTTCTCCGACCATCTCAGGTACATTCGGAGCAGCATCTCCACCCAATCCTGGCTTTCGGTCCCACCGGCTCCGGGATGAATCGTCACAATCGCATTGTTGGCATCGTGTCCACCAGATAGAAGTGTGCTGATTTCGGTCTTGGCAACGCGCGTCTCCAGCGTCACGATCTCCTCGGCCAGGTCGTCCAGGACATCTTCTCCCTCTTCGTGCAGCTGGATCAGAGCTTCCACATCCCCGAGAGCGCTCATGCACTCTTGGGCCAGAGTCAAGGTATTCTGCAGACGGCTTCTACGGCGAAGAACTTGCCGAGACTCCTCGGACTTGCCCCAAAAATCAGGATCCGAGAGGACCTTTTCGATTTCATCCAGCTCGACCTTCTTGGCATCGACGTCAAAGATACCCCCACAAATGTCCTACCTTCTCTTTCAGTTCTTTGTAGCGTCCCTGGAAGTCTTCCACGACCTATTTCCTCCGACTCTTACTTCTTGGCCTGAACACCGCAACACCCGTGACTAGCGCCAACACGACCAGAGATATGTTAAGCCATTCGCCCACCCGAGAGTAAATCGAGCGGTAGGGACACGCGGTGACATCGGCAAGCACAATGCCGTCCTGGAACAATCCCAGCTCTTGCTGAATCCTCCCCAAAGGGTCGATGACGGCCGAATAGCCACTGTTGGCACACCGCAGAATGGGCTTGCGGTTCTCTACTGCACGGAAGGCTCCGAACTCCAGATGCTGCCTGGGTGCGGCACTGCGACCATACCAGGCATCATTCGTGATATTGACAAGAAGCTGGGCGCCTTGTCGCACGAACTCCCGGGCCGATTCCGGAAAAATTCCTTCGAAGCAGATCAAAGTCCCGAAGGGAATGCCACCGACATCACCCACCACGGCGGTGGTTCCAGCCGAGAAGCCCGCCACTTCCTGCACCAGAGGTTGGACGAAACTCAACCAATCCGCCGCAGGCACGTATTCCCCAAAGGGCACCAGGTGCATTTTGTGGTAGCGGTAAGCAGGCCGCTCTTCAGGGCCGATCAAGAGTGCTCCGTTGTAGTAACGGGTACTCGACTTGGTTTCCACTGACGTACTGTTCAGGAGCACCGGCGCACCTGAATTCCGAACCAATCGCTGCCAGAAGGTTCGAAAATAGAAATCTGTGTCGAAAAAGTAGGGATTAGGGGCTTCCGGAAACACGACCCAGTCGGCGCCCGCCGAAACGGCCTGCCGGTAGTACGCGGGCAACACTTCGAAGTACTTCTTGGCGTAGTGCTCAAGGGGTGCCGAAAGTGAGATATTGGGTTGCACCAGAGCGGCTTTGATCGATTTTCCCGCGGGGACCTGCCAGACTTCGACCCGATACCAACCGTAGAGATTTGATCCCACGAATAGAAGAGCGAAGATCGCAGGCAGAACCCAGGTCCGGTAGCTCCGAAAACGAAAAAGAGCCAACAGAGCACAGTTGCCAAGGACGATCAGAAACGAGATTAGGTAGACGCCGCTAATATCAGCCAGCTGTCGCATCCACTCAAAGGGGTATTGCGAATGTCCCAGCAAAGCCCAGGGAAAGCCACCCACGGCATAGTAGTTTCTGAGAAGCTCGGAAAGCACCCAGAAGCCAGGAGCGGACCAGAGGGCTGCCTCTCTCGACCGGGTGGAAACGGCATGAGTCAAGACCGAAAAGGGGAGAAGAAAAAGGCTGAGCAGCAGCATCATCAAAAAGAAAATGGGGATTGAGATCCCCCAACCGAGCCCTCCATAGCCAATCAAAACTTCCGGAATCCAGTAAAGAACGCCTCCAAAATAAGTCAATCCCAGGACAAAGTTGCCCGCAACGATGGTCTTCCAAGGTCGCTCCTGGGTCAGGAAGTACAGAAACGGTATCAAACCCACCCAGGACAGGAAAAAGAGCGAATGGTCGGGAAAAGCGAACCACAGAGCGATGCCTGAGATCAGAGGAAGTATCGTGAACGAAAGCATGAGCGCTCGACAAATCAGGGGGAGGGCGACGAGGAGATGCTGTTTATGAAATTCGGGAAGCCCGCGGCGTCTAATCGACTCTTGAGCCGGGCGGCCTCTTCCCTGGTTGCAAATTCGCCGGCATAGACACGATGAAGAGGACTGTCAGGCCCCGGCTTCTGAAGCCGGCTTGAATAGCCTGCGCCCTCCAACTTTTTTAGCAGCCTGCGGGCGTCCTTTTCCTTACTTAGGGCGCCAAGTTGCACCGTATACAGGAGTTGGACCGGCTCACTAGCAGCTGATGTGGATGCACTCCCTACCGGGACTGACTCCTCCGTTTCGGTAGCGGTCCTATCCGTCGGGCCACCCTCCGAAACAGGTTCCGGTGTCGCGGCCGGGACCACAGCCTCTCGCTGAGGAGAGGGTAGAGTAAGTTCTTCATAGAATTCCAGATCGGGTTTCACATCGGGAACCGGTGGTGGTGGCTGCGAAAGATTCTGCAGAGGGGAGTCTGCCTCGACGAAATAGGACTTGCCCACGAAGAGGCCAAGTCCAAAAAAGAACCAGATGACAAGCACCGCAATGCCGTAGAGAGCAAATGACTGTGGCGCACTAAGTCTCAGACTCACTCGTTGACTGTTCCTTTATCTTCTTCATTCCCTCGAGGAAAGGGGTGAACAAGTCCACCGGTATAGGGAACACGATGGTCGAGTTTTGCCCTACTCCAATCTCAGTCAGGGTTGAGAGGTATCTCAACTGGAACGCCACCGGCTCTTCAGCCAGAGTCTTCCCCGCGTCCCTGAGACGCTCGGCCGCCTGATATTCTCCCTCCGCGTGGATGATCTTGGCTCGCCGCTCGCGCTCCGCTTCTGCCTGGCGTGCCATGGCTCGCTGCATTTCAGAAGGCAGATCGACGGTCTTGATCTCGACCATGGTCACCTTGATACCCCAAGGGTCGGTGTGCTGATCTAGAATCGTCTGAAGTCTTTCGTTGAGTTCCTCCCGCTTGCTCAGGAGATCGTCTAGCTCTACCTGTCCCAGGACAGATCTCAAGGTAGTCTGAGACAGCTGCGAAGTAGCGTAGAGAAAATTCTCGACCGAGACCACGGCGGAATTCGGTTCGACAACACGGAAATAGACTATGGCGTTGACCTTGACCGACACGTTGTCCCGCGTAATGACGTCCTGGGACGGCACATCCATCGTCACCAGGCGTAGGCTGATGCGCTCCATCCGATCAATCGGCCAGAACACCAGAATCAGGCCGGGACCCTTGGACTTCGGTAACAGACGTCCCAAACGAAAAATGACGCCGCGCTCATATTCCCGTAGAACATTCACCACCGACAGCAGATAGAGAATAAGAATCCCGAAAAGCACCAAATAAGAAAGAGTCATGAAAAAACCTCCCGTCTGGGGCCCGCGCAGCCTTTAGGGGCCATCAATATTCGGCCCGGGCGCAGCACTTGATTCGGTCTGGGTCAACGATACACCTGAACCATGGTAGGACTCAACGGCCATGACCAGGTTGGCTAACCGGAGTACCCTGATTCTGCTTCCTGCTGGAATGGGAACTTCGGACACTGCCTGCCACCTCTCCCCCATAACGAAGACCTGCCCTCCGTCCTGCTTGATGTCACTCCGAGCCACCCCAATGAGTCCAACCATACCGGACGCTCCCGTGGTTACTCTCGAGAAGTGGGACTTGATCACCAGACGAAGCAAAAACATAAAGATCAGACTAAAGGGAATGGTCACGAACAGGGCAAGTTCCAGACTGATACGCAATTCCGGGTAGGGAGCGTCAATCAAAAAGAGCATCCCCAGGATCATCGAAACAACTCCTCCCATTCCAAGAATGCCAAACCCCTGAATCTTGACCTCTGCGATGAACAGACCCAATGCCAGAACGATCAGCAGGACTCCGATCAGGTTGACGGGGAGAAGCGAGAATCCCAGTAAAGCAAGCAGAAGAGAGATCGCTCCCAGGACTCCGGGCAGAATCAGTCCCGGATGCGAAAACTCCAGATAGAGACCCAAAGCACCCATCACACCTAGCACCAAGGAGAAATTGGGGTCGGCAATCTTAGAGAGAATACGCTGCCGCAAACTCATCTCGAGCACACGGAGCTGATGGCTCTGGACTCGCAGGATCTGTGTTTCACCTGAAAAACGAGTGATTTCCCTGCCCTCCAGCTGCTCCAATAGCTCATCCTGGCTGGAAGCGACAAGATCTATCAGCTTGCCCTCCAAGGCTTCCTGATCGGTATAGGACGCGCTGTCGATCACACCCTTCTCAGCCAGCTCGTAATTCCGGTTTCTCACCTCTACGATGGCACGTAGATTCGCCAAGGCATCATTCTTCACCTTTTCCAGCATGATCTTGTCTTCCATTCCGAAGGGGAAAACCGGATGCGCGGCGCCGGTGTTGGTACCAGGAGCCATAGCAGCGACGTCGGCCGAAAGTAGGATGAAGAAGCCCGCTGAAGCAGCATGGGTACCCTGAGGTTCCACGTAGCAAACGATGGGAACCTCGGAATTCAGGATGGTTTGGATGATCTCCTGCATCGAGATCCCGAGCCCACCTGGAGTGGAAAGACTGATCAGCAGAAACTCCGCATCCCGGTCTTCTGCCTCGCGAACCGCAGAAGTAATAAACTCCGAGGTGATGGGATCGATAACCCCGTCGATCTGGACCTTCAGGATCTCACCGTGCAGGGAACCCGCGGTAAGCAAGAGCAGCAGGAACGCCCTTTTCATTTGAACTCCATGTTACACCATGTGCCAACCCCTGGCGGCAGCTATAATAAAACACGATGGTCAAAGTCGTCCTGTTCGCTTCCCTGAAGGATCTGGTGGGCCGCTCTGAAGTCGAGCTGGATCTCGCCGAGGAGGGGACTACGGTCCGTGACGTCTTCAATACACTGGGGAAACAGTGCCCTGAACTGAAGCGCTATGAGTCAATCCTCTTGATAGCGGTCAACCAGGAATACACAGAATGGGAACAGACTGTCACTTCGGGTGACGAGATTGCGTTCTTCCCCCCAGTGAGCGGAGGTGGGTCATGATACGGATCGTGGAGGGCCCAATTGACCGGAACGCGGTGATCGAGGAAGCCAGCTCGTCAAAGGCGGGAGCAATCGTCACTTTTGATGGAGTTGTCCGCGACCACGCCCGCGGCAAGAAGGTCACTCACCTCTACTATGAAGCCTACTCCGAAATGGCCGAAAAGGAGATGGCAAGGATTCGGGAAGAGACGATAAAGCGCTGGTCGCTCGAGGGAATGGCAATGGTTCATCGGACCGGAAGACTGGAGATCGGCGACAGCAGCGTCTTCATAGCGATCTCCTCATCACACAGAACCGAGGCGTTCGAGGCGTGTCGCTTCGCTATCGATTCCCTGAAGACCTCTGTCCCTATCTGGAAGAAGGAGCACTACGAAGACGGCGAGATCTGGATCGAGGGATACGGCGCATGAAGGCAGCCGTAGTCACCATCAGTGACGGCTGCTACCACGGCCAACGCGAGGACCTCTCCGGAAAGGCATTGTCGGAACAGCTGACGCAGCAAGGCTGGTCGGTGGCCTCCCGGCGGATCGTGCCGGACGACGTAGAGAGGATTAGAGCACAGATCATCGAGCTCTGCGATCAGACTCTCAATCTGGTCGTGACCACGGGAGGGACCGGACTGGGTCCTCGAGACGTCACACCGGAGGCAATCCGTCCGCTACTGGAAAAGGAGGCAGAAGGGCTGGCAGAGCTGATGCGCTTGCGCGGACTCGAAAAGACGGACTTTGCTTCCCTCTCACGATCCCTGGCTGGCGTGAGAAAGGAAACACTCATCCTTGCCCTGCCCGGCAGTCCCAAGGGAGCAACCGAGTCGCTCGAAGCTGTTATCAAACTGCTCACCCATACCATCGATTTGATCGAGGGTCGGACCAAGCACTGACTGGGGAAAAGTGCTGGAAATGGCGCCTCAGCGGGCAGTTGATCCGCTTGACTTCCCCTCATCGGTCTGGTCTTCTGCTCACTTACTGAAATCGCCAAATCGATTATTGGCGAGCCCAAGCTGAACGAGATTTCCGGGACCGGAAAAGGCTAGCTTCTCTCCAAAAATCGGCCCTACGCTGACAGATTCTTCTTCGTAAAGAAGACGAAAAGCCTGTTAGAACGCAATGGATGCCAGTCGGGCGAGCTCTCTAGAATACTGGAAAGGCAAGCGAGTTCTGGTGAGCGGCGGCGGGGGCTTCCTCGGCTCCTTCGTGGTTGGGAGGCTCCAGCAGCTTTCTCCTGCCCAGATCTTCGCTCCTCCAAGCCGAGATTACGATCTGCGCGAAACCGAATCTGTGCATAGAGTTATCGCCGACACCCGGCCGGACATCATCATTCACATGGCAGCCCGGGTTGGCGGAATCGGGGCCAACCAAAAACATCCTGCTGAATTCTTCTATGACAACCTGCGCATGGGGGTAGAGTTTCTCCATGCTGCTTGGAAGTACGGGGTCGAGAAGTTTGTCACGATTGGAACCGTATGTTCCTACCCCAAAGTGACACCGGTTCCCTTCAAGGAGGAGAACCTCTGGGAAGGCTACCCGGAGGAGACCAACGCACCCTACGGGCTGGCTAAAAAGACGCTCTTGGTTCAGTCCATGGCTTATCGTCAGCAGTACGGCTTCAACTCTATCTTTCTTCTGCCTGCCAACCTCTATGGGCCTGGAGATAACTTCGACCCGGATTCTTCTCACGTGATTCCGGCCCTGATTCGAAAAGTGATCGAAGCCAAAGAGAAGGGCGAAGAAAAACTCGTAGTCTGGGGAACGGGCAATCCCACTCGAGAGTTTCTCTACGTCAGCGATGCCGCCGAAGGAATCTTGCTTGCCGCCCAGCGATACAATGAAAGCGCACCCGTCAATCTCGGCGTAGGGTCGGAAATTAGTATCCGGGACCTGGCGTCTCTGATCGTCCGACTTACCGGATTTCAAGGATCCATCACCTGGGATAAGAGCAAACCCGATGGTCAGCCCCGCAGGAGCCTCGACACCCAGAAGGCGGAAAGATTCTTCGGATTTCGGGCGAAGGTACCGTTCGAGGAAGGTCTACGTAATACTATTGAGTGGTTCGAGAAGCATCGCGCTCAGCAGCTCAGACAGGGGATAACACTACGAACCATTACTTTTAGGGTCTCATGAAAAAAGCTCTTATCACCGGCATTACCGGCCAAGACGGTTCTTATCTTGCCGAGCTTCTCCTCTTTAAAGGCTATGAAGTACACGGCTTGATCCGGCGTGCGAGCACCTTCAACACCAGTCGCATCGATCATCTTTACAGCGACCCTCACAACGACACGCGCCTTTTCCTTCACTACGGCGATATCGGAAACACTGGAAGCCTTCAAAATCTCATCTACGAGATCGAGCCCCATGAAATCTACCACCTGGCAGCTCAGAGTCACGTCCGGGTGAGCTTCGACCTGCCCGACTACACGACCGACGTGACTGGCCTCGGGACCGTCCGCATTCTGGAGGCCGTTCGCCGGAGTGGAGTCCGGGCCCGCTTTTATCAGGCTTCCTCAAGTGAGATGTTCGGGAGCGCTCCATCTCCTCAGGACGAGAACACACCCTTTCAGCCGCAGAGTCCTTACGCTACGGCCAAGCTGTTCGGTTACTGGGCTTCAAGGAACTACCGCCAGGCCTATCAGCTTTTTGCCTGCAACGGCATCCTGTTCAACCATGAGTCGCCCCGACGAGGTGAGACCTTTGTCACCCGCAAGATCACCCGTGCCTTGGCGGCAATCGTCGGAGGCCGGCAAAGTCACCTTTATCTGGGCAACCTGGATGCCAAGCGTGACTGGGGCTACGCTCCCGAGTACGTCGAAGCCATGGTGATGATGCTGGAGCAGGAGCAGCCCGATGACTTCGTGATCGGCACCGGCGAATCTCATTCTGTGGGCGAGTTTCTGGAAGAGGCTTTTGAGTATGTCGACCTGAACTGGAAAGATCATGTGAAGATCGACTCACGATACTACCGCCCCAACGAGGTTGAGTCGCTGCGAGCCAACCCGGAAAAGGCGATACGAGAGCTGGGATGGACACCGAAAGTTCGTTTCAACGAGTTGGTGCGCATCATGGTAGACGCAGACCTTGAGGCTGCAGGACTTTCATCACCTGGGGGGGGGAAAGATATCCTGGAGAAACACTTCGACGGCTGGCACCGCTGGGATCTTGAGGCTACCAGATCTCAGAGTGTCCGACCCGCCTTCCGCCTCGAATAATTTCCATCGCTTGATCGAGCTTACCTCTCTACCGCCGAACAAGGGGCAATTGCTGAGCGTCCTCCCTTGCCGGTGCGGCTTGTCCGTGCCCCTGCCCTACTTCATCTGTTGAAGCCGAGACTATTGCAAGGGCAATGGCAAGAGCGAAGGCAAGGGCAAGGGCAAGGGGCTAGCCAAGTAGACCTGTTTTCTATAAGTTGTTTCAGTGCCCCGTTGGATTGCCTATGCTGGGATCGCGCTCCTAGTCACTCTGACGTCTCTCTATTTTCACCCCCTCGCCGCCCTCTGGGTCGCCGTCTTGGCAGCCCTCACACGTCTCCGTCCTACCTACGGTCTTCTTCTCCTATTTCTAACGATCCCTATCGACGCCGTGCAGCCGACCTACGAAGGAATCATAGTGTCCCTGTCCGAAATGGAATTCGGGGCCTGTCTTCTGGCTTGGCTAAGCGGGCAAGAACTTGCGAAGCTGAGGCCACAGCCTCTTTTGTGGGGCGTTCCTTTTCTGCTTGCCATCGCCGTCTCGGGGGTAACCCAGCTCGACTGGCACCAGGTCTTACCCCATCTTCTTCGGTCAAGCGAAATCTTCCTGATGCTGTTTCTTACTTTGGAGGTATTTCGTGGTCAACGCGACAAGCAGAGGGTTAGGGTTGGGCTTGCCCTAGCCGGATTCCTATTCGCAACGACCGGCCTGCTGCAGCTCACTCCAATGGTCGGCGCCAGACTCGTCTCTGGTACCCGAGTATTTTCCTTCTTCAACAACCCAAATCAGTTTGCAGCCTACCTGAATCTTCTGCTCCCATTCTATTTCTTCTTCATTCTGACCTCAGCAGGTCGGAAGATACGGCTCCTCTGGATCTACCTCTTTACGCTGACCTTGATCGCCCAGCTCTCCACGCTTTCCCGAACCGCACCGCTTGCGCTCATCTTTGCGATGTTGGCGATGTCGGTGCTGCACTACAGAACCCGACTTCGGCAGCCCTACCTCAACCACTCCAGACTCATTGGCCAGTGGCTGAGGCGTTCGGGGCCACTGCTTGCAGCTCACCTCGTCGGAATCCTGCTGCTCGGGGTCTTCGTCCTACCAATGACATCCATCGGAGACCAGATACACAGGTCGCTACAAAATGTGCAGCTAAGATCCGAGAAAGGCCTGGTAGGAACTCTGGCGGACTCCCGACTCCCTTACTGGGAGGTTGGGTTCCAGATCTGGAGGGATCATCCCTGGGTTGGCATCGGTCCAGGAAGATATAGGGACGTGACTGAAGAACACGTAGAAATCATCAACCGGTACCGAGACCAGGTGATCTACTTTCCCGCTCTCGAGATCAACTACCGGATCCACTCTCATAATCTTTTCTTGCAGCTAGCTGCACTCTACGGTGTTCTGGGCCTCGCGGGCTTCCTCTATTTTCTGGTCAGGCTCTCTGGAAGGGCCCTTCTCCACGTGAGGGCCTCGGGAGACTATGCCGCCGCAGGAATCCTCACCGCCTTCCTGATTCACAACCTGGCAGACGTCAGCTTCCCCAGTCTGGCAATGGAAATCGGCTTTGTGGTCGGCCTTGCCTTGACGCCCGAGTCGTCCCCTGCCTACGACAGAGGCAGTGACTCCTAACCCGCATTTCTCATCGCTTGTCGTAGCGAGGCACCGCAAGGGCCGTCCTGGCAAGGCTTGCGCCCGAGACCACTCGTGGCGAGCCCCCGCAGTCGTACTCGTGCAGTACGTCGAGAAGGCCGAAGGAGCGTAACGCAGCCAGGGCGGATGATTGCGGCGACACAGTAGACCAGCGATGAGAAATGCGGGCTAAACCTGGGTTAAACCCTCCAGAAGAAGCGGGGAGGAATGAGCGCAGCTGATTGGGAGGCTGCAGCAAGTCCCAAAAATCCAGGGATGGCAAGGGTCGTAGAACGGGAGTATAGTTTCATTTTCGACTCGCTGAAAGGGAGAAATCTTTTATTTGAATGGAACCTCGGCGCGATGAAAATTCCCCATCCATCCCTCCGCATGGTGCTGGCAGCGTCGCTAGGTGTTCTATTGGTTGTCATGGCCTCGAGGGGCGTAGAGTTCGAGCGCCTTTTGGAGCTGCTGTATCAGGGCCGCCCCAAATTCCTTTTGGCCGCCCTGGCCCTGGTCTTGCTCTCTCCCTTTCTGCGCGCACTACGATGGAGGACCCTCTTCTCAGATCAGGCCCCGGCCATGACTACGCTGGTGAGAGCGATCGTGACCGGACAGACTCTAAATCTACTGATGCCACTCCGCTCCGGCGACATAGCCAGAGTTCTCATGATGAAGGACCAAAAGTGGATGACGGCAGGCACGATTGCGGTCGAAAAGGGAATCGACGCCGCATTTCTGGCAGGCCTTTGTACTTTGCTCCCATTGGTTTGGATGGTACCCGAATGGCTGGAAGGACCCAGGGTAGCAGCCATATTAGTGGGATCGGTCTTTCTGGCACTAGCCGTTCTGATCGTGCCGCGACTTCCCAACATGAAACTGCAGCACTCAGCTGGATCCCTGATACTGCTGATTGGGATTTCTGCTCTACTCTGGTGCAGTGGCATTCTTGTCAACTACTCCGTCTTGCTGTTCCTCAGCCTGGAGCAGCCGCTGGTTGTATCGGTCGCACTTCTGGTCATCCTCCAGATCGGCGTCGCAGTTCCTTCAACCCCGGGAAAGATAGGAGTGTTTCAGGAGTTGTCAGTGCTGGGACTCAGCCTGTTCGGAATCGCAAAGACACCGGCTCTAGCTTTCGGCTTACTCGTCCACTCCCTGATCCTTCTTCCAACAGCAGCCATGGCCCTGGCGTTCTGGGTCTTAAGGGAAAAACCTTGAGCCCAGAGATCTCCATCGTGATTCCCGTTCGGAACGGAGAAGAGGTCCTGGCTCGCTGCCTCCATAGTCTCGCAAATCAAAGTCTATCAGCCAAAAAGTATGAGGTCATCGTCGTCGATGACGGCTCCACCGACGGGAGTGCCCGGATCGCCCAGGAATACGGAGTGCGCCTTTTTTCACAACCTCCCTCTGGCACCTCAACCGCCCGCAACCGTGGCGTGGAGGAAGCGGCGGGAGCTGTCGTCCTGTTTACGGATGCGGACTGTGTCCCTGATCGAAATTGGCTCGAAACACTAAGTCGTCTTCTCCTGGAGAACCAGGTCTCGGGTGCGGTTGGACGCTGCTGTTCGAAACAGTCCCAATGGGTCGCAGCTCTGATTCAAATCGAGCTGGACGAGCGCTACTCCAGGATGAAGAAGCATCAGGAAATCGATTTCCTCAATACGGGTAACTGCGGTTTTCGAAGAGAAGTCCTTGGGGAGACCCCCCCCTTCGACGAAAACTTCGGCTGGCTAGAAGACGTAGAACTTTCCTTTCGACTCTCTCACCTCAATCATAGAATGTACTTCGTCCCCGCCGCCCAGGTTTCTCATCCACATCCTCAGAGCCTCTTTCAGTACTTGCGAAGGAAGTTTCACTACGCCACGCACGCCTTCTGGATCTACCGCCGCTACCCCCACAAGACGCTGTCCGACAGCCGAACACCAACCACTCGGAGGCTCCAGCTCTTGTTCCTGGGACTCGCGATCCTGAGTGGAGTGGCCTCCCTGTCCAGTGCGATGTCTGGCCTACTGGGTGCTAGCTTCCTGTTCCTTTCAGTTCTCTGCTCTTATCCGGTGGTGATGAGTGCAGCTAGCCAGTCCCTTCGATTGGGAGTTCTGGCTCCAGGGTTCGTCCTGCTCGCGAATCTGGCCTTCATACTCGGTGCGGTCAGAGGAGTCTTTCCAACTTCCAGAAAGGTGCGTCCAGTGTCAGAAACGGTTCAGCAGAACTAATGTGCGGTATCTGCGGAACGGCCGGCTTTGCCCGTGAACGACAACTGGAAAAGATGAGTGCGGTGATCGCTCATCGTGGGCCAGACGACATGGGAGTCAAGATCCTCCAACGCCGAGAGATTCCCTGGATCGGCTTGGCCCACCGACGCCTCAGCATCATCGATCTTTCGCCGGCCGGCCATCAGCCCATGAGCAACGAAGATGACTCGGTCTGGGTTACCTACAACGGGGAGATCTTCAACTTCATCGAGCTCCGATCCCGACTAGAGAGCAGACACTGTTTTCGCTCAAGAACCGATACCGAAGTGCTGATTCACCTCTACGAAGAACGCGGCATCGACTTCTTGAACGACCTCAACGGGATGTTCGCGTTAGCCCTATGGGACGAAAAGGAAGACCACCTGCTGTTGGCACGCGACCCATTCGGGATAAAGCCTCTCTACTACATGCCACTGCCAGGAGGACAGTTGGCCTTTGCCTCAGAAATCAAATCCTTCTTGGCAGGAGAACTCTTGAAACCGGAAGTGGATCCTGAGGCTCTGCACTATTACTTGAACTTTCTCTGGGTACCAGGGCCCAAGACTCTCTTCAAGGGTGTTTTCAAGTTGCAGCCGGGCCATGTCTTGTTGTGGAAAGAGGGCGAGTTCCAAACTCGGCAGTATTGGGAAGGCAAGCCAGCTGATTCCTCGCCAGATCGAACGGAGGCCGATCGGGTCGAAGAACTGCGAGCGCTGCTGGAGGACGCCGTCAGACGTCATCTGATCAGTGACGTCCCGCTGGGTGTCTTCCTGAGCGGGGGACTGGATTCCAGTGCTCTATTAGCGCTGGGCACCAAAATCACCAATCGCTCCATGAAGGCCTATACGATCGCTTTTCGAGCTGAGGATTCCAAATTGGAACAGTCCAACCAGGACCTCGTCTTCGCACGCCAGATTGCTAAAGAATTCGACGCCGAACATCACGAGATAGAACTCCAACCCAATGTCACGGACCTGCTTCCCAAGATCGTCTGGCATATGGATGAACCCGTCGCAGATCCCGCCGCGATTGCCTCCTATCTGATCTGCGAGGCAGCTCGAGACCAGGTCACAGTCCTCCTCAGTGGCCAGGGTGGCGACGAGATTTTTGGTGGCTATCGAGTTCACCTGCAGGACCGTTTCTCCCGGCCCCTGGCAGCGTTCCCCTCGGCGGTAAGGGACCGTGTCTTGCTTCCTGCCTGGGATCGGTTGCCAGCGCTTCGAGAACATATCCCTGGCGTTCGCCCGGGCAGGGTGCTGGCATTCCATCGATATTTCCGCAAGGTGCTTCGGGGTGCGGGCCTGCCCGCACCAGCTCGCTATGTCTTCCATCGTTCCTACTATGGACCAGGTGAGCAAGCCGGATTGTATACCGAGGATTTCCAGACCCAGGTCAGCGAGTTCGACCCCTATGAAACCCACCTACAATACTTTCGTGAGGTATCCGACGCCCATTTCGTCGACCAGATGCTGTTCGTCGATCAAAAGACTTTCCTTCCGGAACTCAATCTGACGTACTCGGACAAAATGAGCATGGCCGCCTCGATCGAAGCCCGCGTTCCCTTGCTCGACCAAAATCTAGCAACCTTCGTGCGAGGCTTGCCACCCCATTACAAAATCAAGGGAATGAAACAAAAGTATCTCTTTAAGCGAGCCATGGAGGGAATCCTACCGAAGGAGCTGGTGTGGCGAGGAAAGGCCGGATTCGGCGCTCCCATTCGCACCTGGCTGCAGGTTGACCTCCGCGAAATGATGGGGGACCTCCTCTCCGAAACGTCGATCAAGAGCCGAGGCTATTTCGATCCCAACGCGATCGCCAATCTTGTCCGTGCCCAGGAAGAACAGGTCGAAGATTACACTTACCAACTGTGGGCCTTCCTGACACTCGAACTCTGGATCCGTACCTGGATCGAAGAGCCCAACTCACGTCTTACAGATCTAGAGTCTGGCCGCCCCCTGGCCCAGCTATAGCAGCCGGACGGAAAATAGGAGCGATCGGGCCCTTTGTGGCCGACATTGCGCCTCTAAAGTAATGGTGTGAGTAGGGGTTATCGGACTAAGGGTCTGCGCAAGAATAACTTGGTAGAATTGGCGCTCAGATTTGCGCCAGATTTGACCACGAACGATTGAGCGAAACCGCAGGCGTAGCCGGGTCCACGTTGAGGATTTCGCGATTGCGGAACGGCCGAAGATGGCGTGAAGATGAGATGCCAAAATGCCAAGTTATTTTTTGCGCAGACCCTAAGCAAAGCCCCGCAGGGGCGCGCTCACAAGTCAGGCGCTTCCCCGGGAATGATCCTTTGTAGGCGAGCCGGAACTCCGCAAACAATGGCATTTTCGGCTACATCTCGCGTCACTACACTGCCGGCGCCAACAATCGCATTCTCGCCGATGGTGACACCGCAAAGCACGGTGGCATTGCTCCCGATTGACGCCCCCCGCTTCACCAGAATCGGCTCGACCTTCCAGTCCACCCCCGTCTGAGGATGGCGCTCTCCACCCCTTCTTACAGTCGCCCGAGGATACTTGTCGTTAATGAACATCACACCGTGACCGACGAAGACGTCGTCTTCAAGAGTCACCCCTTCACAGATAAAGCTGTGGCTGGATACCTTTACCCGCCGCCCCAGGCGGGCCCCCTTCTGGATTTCGACGAAGGTCCCGATCCTGCTCTCATCACCCACCTCACACCCGTAGAGGTTGACGAAGGCAAAGAGCTTCACGTCACGGCCGAGCTTGACGTCGGGAGCGACCCGCAGAGTGGCTGGCTGAGGCATCAAACGATGTCTACCCCCAATCCACCATTCTGAAGGGACTTGTCCGCCGCCTCCAGTACCCGGACGACCTTGACCCCAACCCAGGCATCGGAACTGGGGGGCTCGCCTGTCTGAATAGAGTTCACGAATGACTGACACTCGAGATGAAGGGGCTCCTCCCACACCAACGGCACCGGACGGGCAGGTCCATGACGGTACGACATCCGGAACTCCTCCGGTGTGTCCGAGTAAGGGGGCACATCGACACCCTTATCGTAAACCACAACCTTCTCATCGAGTAAGTCATCGTAAACCAACATTTTCTTACTCCCCACCACAGTGATGCGCCGCATCTTGACGGGATCCAACCAGGAGAGCCGTAGGCTGGCCAGGACCTCTCCGGGAAAAGAAAGGGTCAGATAGGCAACCTCAATAGGTTCCCTACGAATATAGGCTCCGCCTCTCGCACTCACCCGCACCGGATCCGAGTTTAGAATGTCCAGCAGGATCGAGATGTCGTGGGGAGCAAGGTCCCAGACCACGTTGATGTCGGGTTGGAGCAGGCCCAGATTGACCCGTGCGGCATCCACGTAATAGATGTCACCCAGCTCGCCGGACTCGATGAGCTGAGCGACCATCTTTACGGCCGGGTTGTGCTGAAAGGTGTGACCCACCATAGCTACGAGGCCTAGCTGGCGGGCCGTCTCAGCGATCTCGGTCGCTTCCTCGACTGTCGCTGCCAGCGGCTTCTCCACCAAAAGATGCTTCCCGGCACGCAGTACCTCCATCGCCAGCCGATGATGGGTCGACACAGGGGTCGCCACCACGACCGCATCCACCTCTGAATCCAGAATCTTCCGATGGTCGGAGAAAGTGGAAACACTTGGATAGAGCTCTCGCATGTGGGCCAGACGGTCCGGATGGAGGTCTGACACAGAAGAAAGCTCTGCTCCCGGAAAATCGTGAAAATTGCGGGCCAGTTTCGGGCCCCAGTAACCGCAACCGATCACTCCAACCTTGGTTACATTCACTGCTGCCCCACAAAAAGAAAGGTTTCAGTTTTCACTCCGCCTTCGGGCGACGGGGTAATCGGAAATCCGGGTTACCCCCCGCCTCGCCCGAACAACATGGCAAAGGGTGTCTGTACGAGTATCTTGATGTCGAGCCAAACGGACTGCTTCTGGATGTACTCGACGTCCATCCGTACCATCTCATCGAAGCTGACGCGATTACGTCCCTTGACTTGCCATAGCCCCGTGATCCCGGGAAGTATCTCGAAACGGTGCTTGTGCCAGTCCTTGAACAAAGTCACTTCGTAGGCAAGTGAGGGCCTGGGCCCAACCAGGCTCATTTCACCCTTGAGCACGTTAAAAAGCTGCGGAAGCTCGTCCAGGCTCGTTTTGCGCAGGATTCTCCCCAATGGGGTCACACGAAGATCAGACTTCAGCTTCAGGGTTTTCCTTCCACCAAGCTCCGTCGGATCCACGTTTTCCCTAATCAAACGACTCACGTGTTCCACATGAACGCTGGGATCGTTGTCTTGCAGCATGGTCCGGAACTTGTACATGACGAAGGCCCGTCCCCCTTCACCAATTCGCTGCTGCCTATAGAGGATGGGACCGGCAGAAGTCCACTTGACAAGGCCGGCTATCAAGAGCATCAAAGGAGCGACCAAGAGAACACTCATGGTGGCGACAGTGGTGTCAAATGCCCGCTTTATAAGACGATGCCATCGAAAGGTCCCAGATTGGCCCAGATAGATGACCGGGATTCCGCCGAAGCCATCCAGGGTAGCGTTGGGAAACGAAAGGGCGAAAAGGTCAGGTACAACGTACACCCGTACACCCATCATCTGCAGTTTTCCGCATATCTTAACCAAGCGCTCGTGGGCGTGCAGCGGTAGAGCCATCACTACCTCTTTCACAGAGTGAGCCGCAATCACACTCTCGATTTCGCCTGTGCTTCCAAGGACAAGCTTCCCATCAATGCTCGTGCCTTGTTTATCAACATCATCATCTAAATAGCCCAGGACTTGTAGATCCTGACGTGAATACTTTCTGAATTGACTGGCTACATTGCGACCCACCTCGCCTGCCCCCACCACCAGGACGGACTGCCTACTCGGGGCCCACAACGGATTTGTCATCCGCCGATAGCCGTAGAGGAGAAGTCGCACACCAAAAAGAAGCGCAATGTCCAACACGAAGAAAACCAGAAACAGCCCTCTCGCCATTTCCCAACCGGTAAAATACAGGGAGCCGGCCAGAACCAGAGTCGCCACGCTGATCGCCACCAGGACATTAAGCAGTTCTACCTTAAGGGTTTCGTTCTGGCGTCCATCGTAGACGGAAGAGCCTACCAAAACGAGAGGCCAAATCGCTGCAATAAATACCAGCGCCTCGACAGGGTAGATGTCGCCCGACGCTACGTTGATATCCCAGGCTTCATCGGCAGGGATGCGAAAAACCCCCAGTAAATCCGTCGCCCAAAAGGGCAAACTTCCGACCTCAGCCCGGATCTGGGCCGCACACAGGAAAATCGCCAGGGTTCCCAACCAGTCGTGGGCAAAGAGGACCCCGATTCGACGATGGCTGAATTCACGAAACATCTAGGACTCCGGAAGACTCCCGAAAAGCGAGACACACAGGCTCTAGAGTTTACAGTATTTGGCAGGAAGCATCAATTCTCCGACTGCGGATCTAGAGTTTCAGAAAAACGAGCACCGTCAGCGCTATCTCCAACACTTTATTTGGGTTGCAGCGCCAGGTAGCCTATCAAGATCCCGCCAGAGAGAGCGATTCCAAGAGCTGTGTAGAGGGATTCTTCGACCAACCAAATCGCCAAAAACGACACCAACAACCAGAGCAGAAGGGGCATTCCATCTGAGAGGTGAAACCCTCCTAGGAGCCGTTCGTGTTCAACAACGCCAGATCGTCTCAGGACAGCCACAGAC
This sequence comes from Acidobacteria bacterium UBA6911, assembly GCA_963579905.1. Lineage (GTDB taxonomy): Bacteria > Acidobacteriota > UBA6911 > RPQK01 > JAJDTT01 > CAUZIZ01. The sequence continues at coordinate 53,099 of CAUZIZ010000013.1, forward strand.
AGGGCCATGGCAACCCAGAAAAAGATTTCAAGTTTAGCCCCCAGTGGGATAGCATCGGTCATCTGATACAGGAACTGGGCGATTAGACCCCAACCCAATCCAGCGGCGATCAAGCGGTAGTCCGAATCAGGAGAACGCCTCCAAACCAGCAGCAGAAGCCGGAGCAAGCTGGTCCACAATGGCACATCGGCTACCATCCCTGGAATCCCGAGCTCCACTCCGACCTGCAAGATGTGGTTGTGTGCGCTGGCAACATCGACCTGATATGGAAAGCTGAAGAGAGGATAGAGCACCGGAACGACCTTGCGAAACGCGTTCATTCCCATGCCGGTGAAAGGAAAGTCTTGTATGCCGTACAGCGCACGGCTCCAAAGCTTGAACCGCCCGGAAAAGCCCATCTCCCCAGGATCTGAACCGACGGCTCCGTAGACCAGAAAATTGAGATGGGCTGGGCTCCAGAAAGGCATCGAAGCCAACACCACGACAATCAGCAGAAGGCTCATCCAGCGCAGCCGTGGAACCGCGATGACGGCTGCGATCCAGGACGAGAAGAAAAGGCCATCCAGGCTCCCCGCGATTGGCTGAGAAGAAGCAAGGCGAAAAGCAGCAGCAGCCCAGCAGCAAAAAAACCCGAAGCAGTCCCCTGCGGTTCCCTAGCCACGGCAGTTCGGTTCTCAAAGACCGTCAAACCAGCAAGAACAGGAGGGGAAGGAACAGAATTGCCGACCCTCCAACGGGATTGGCATTGAAGCCTCCCGCAGCTCCGGGGAGTCCGGTCAAGCGTACCGGGAACAACCCGGCTATGTCCCCCAACAGGGGGAGCTTCAGCTTCCACTGGGTACCCAGGAGGTAAACTGGGACGAGCGCGATTCCTCCATCGCAGAAGGCCAGCACAGCGAGGCGCAGCCTACCCTCGTTTTCTCCCACGAATCGAACCAATCCGAAAAAGACGAAAACCCCAAGCAACAGACCAGCCAACTTGGGAAGGCTGAACTCGACATCGAAGGTTGCGTAAACACTGATCAGAGCCATCACCAGTAGAAGGGCTAGGGCCACATTGAGAGGGGTCCGATCCAGTGCCACCTCCTTCGAGCCAGATCTGCTATCCAGAGGAGGGGAACGCAGAGAGCGATCCAGATCCACCCAATTGGGGGAAAGAACAACAGCGGCGAGATTAACAGGGGCAGGATCAAGAATCCCCAGTTGATGAAACGGGTCACGGTAGTCGGCATTCTAGATCAATTGGCGGCGCTGTGACCGCCTCGCTACGAAAACTTATGAATTATCCGGGCTAAGACAAGGGCTGGATGAAGTGGATCTGGTGAGCCACCTCCGCAAAACCCATCTTGGGGTAGAATTCCGCACCGATCTGATTCTGCGCAAGGGTAGCAATTCTAGCGTGGAGCATCCCCGACTGCTTAAGGTAGGCGAGCGCGGTTTCGAGGAGCTGTCTTCCAATCCCACGTTGCTGAAAGCGGGGTGCGACGGCGAAATTAGGGATGTCCCCGATTTTCGACTTGGGGTTTACGTCAGTGGTTACGTACCCAGCAATCTCCCCGTCTACTTCGGCGACGAAGATTCCATCTGCGTTTCGATCCACATCATGATTGATGTGTGCCTTCTTCCGCTCCTTCCAATCCACACCGGCAATAACACCAAACCTGTCTTCGATGTTCTTATCAATCGAGACATGCTCGAAACAGATGGCCGTGATCTGGCGAAGTGTCTCCAAATCCGAGTCGCGATACTTTCGAATCACTAAACTATCCCGAAGAGCTTCAAGACTACAAAAGGAGTGTCACTCCGTCTGTCCTTTCTCGAATTCTCGGAGCTTCGTCAGGTCCGCTTCCAGTCCTACCTTGCCATAACCTGCCAGATTCCCAACAGCTATGAAGCGATAGCCCTGATTATAGGCTCGAAGGCAATCGTCGAAGCCAAAGAAAGTGATGCCGCTGGCCTTTCCGGTCTTCTCGACACGGCGTGGAAACTCCTCCAGGAATCTCTGGACCTCCGGATGACCGATATTCCCCATGTGGCCCAAGGCCGCGGAGCTATCAAGGGGACCCGCAAAGACCACATCCACTCCTTCCACCTCGCCGATCGCTTCGACGTTCTTGATGCCCTCCGGGGTCTCGATCTGCACGATCACGCAGGTTTCATCATTGGCCGCCGGTAGATATTCGTCATAGGACACGTCCAGGTAGAAATTCCATAGGGGGGAGATCCCCCGCGTTCCCTGGGGGGGGTACTTGGCATATTCAACCGCCAGACGGGCCTCTTCCGGTGTATTCACTTGCGGCACCATGATGGCATTAGCCCCAACGTCAAGCGCCTTCTTGATAAGCTGAGGATCAAGACCCGCAACCCGAACCACCGTGCTGCGCCCCTGTAGTCGACACAGGATGGGGATCCACTTGATCTTGTCGGCCCCGTAGGGCCGATGCTCGGTGTCCACCCAGAGGAAGTCGGCGCCAGCGTCGAGAGTCAGCTTAGCCAACAATTCTGAAGCGTCCGCAAGCGACGCCCCCCAGGCGGTCCCACCCTTCGAGAGAATCTTCTTTACATTGTTCTCAAGTCTGTTCGTCTTTTCTGGCTGCAGCACAGGAAGCCTCCGTTTCACAAATTTTTAGTTGCTCTCGAAGAGGTGCGCCGGAGAAGCCCGTCACCACTCACCAAGTTGCCATTCAAGTAAGCGGCAGCCACTATAAGGAATCCACCCAGAGCCCGCAAGACAACTTTGGTCGACGGCGGCGATTTGAGCTGCTGACCTGAAACTTCATTCGGAACTCGCACCTCCAGGTCGCCCAATAATGCGATACGTGAGGAAGCCTGAAGCGCGAGCGAGGGGTTGGAGGGCAGCGC